>NZ_CDRUHA020000092.1:0-1159 GCF_977063405.2 Legionella stuttgartensis | reverse complement strand
TTTTCCTGGCGACCATAGCGGCTTGGAACCACCTGATTCCATCTCGAACTCAGAAGTGAAACGAGCCCGCGCCAATGATAGTGTGAGGTTTCCTCATGTGAAAGTAGGTCATCGCCAGGGTTTTATTTAAGTGATAGTTTATAAGAAAAACATCACTGAGTCCTGCAAAGAACAGGAAAAAGCGAATATGCTGGCGTAGCTCAGTTGGTAGAGCAACTGACTTGTAATCAGTAGGTCCCGGGTTCGATTCCTGGTGCCAGCACCATCTTAAATAGGTTGGCCGTTAACAAAATGTTGACATTCTATTCATCTTAAAAGACAATAGCGTTCTTTTTGGAGGGGTTCCCGAGCGGTCAAAGGGATCAGACTGTAAATCTGACGGCTCTGCCTTCGAAGGTTCGAATCCTTCCCCCTCCACCAGTTAAAAAGAAGAAGGACAAGCGGGTGTAGTTCAATGGTAGAACTTCAGCCTTCCAAGCTGATAGCGTGGGTTCGATTCCCATCACCCGCTCCAAAATATTAGAAATAGAAATATTTGCTTGTTCGTATGAATCTGCAAGCTAATATAAGCCCACATAGCTCAGGCGGTAGAGCACTTCCTTGGTAAGGAAGAGGTCGTTGGTTCGAGTCCAGTTGTGGGCACCATAATGTCAATTTAGCAAATGGGGAGACTTTCCAATGGCGAAGGAAAAATTTGAACGTAAGAAGCCACACGTAAATGTTGGCACGATTGGTCACGTAGACCACGGTAAGACGACATTAACAGCGGCTATTACCACGATTATGGCGAAGAAATTTGGTGGAACAGCGAAAGCATATGATCAAATTGATGCGGCACCAGAAGAGCGCGAGCGTGGTATTACGATTTCTACAGCACACGTAGAATATGAATCAGCGAATAGACACTATGCGCACGTAGATTGCCCAGGACATGCTGACTATGTTAAGAACATGATTACTGGAGCGGCGCAAATGGACGGAGCGATACTTGTAGTATCAGCAGCTGATGGTCCTATGCCACAAACTAGAGAACACATATTGTTATCACGCCAAGTAGGTGTACCCTACATTGTTGTGTTCATGAACAAAGCAGACATGGTTGATGACCCTGAGTTGTTAGAATTAGTTGAAATGGAAGTGCGTGACTTATTAAGCAGTT
>NZ_CDRUHA020000091.1:0-1179 GCF_977063405.2 Legionella stuttgartensis | reverse complement strand
CGATGTCTAAGGGTTTGTAGTTATTAAAAATAGGAAACTGCCCAATAGCGCGTAACGCTTCAATTTTACTAGAGCTGTTGGCTCTGTCAGCAAGGTCTACTAACTCAGATACCGTAAATCCATATTCGATGAGCAACGTTCTACACTCAGGAAGCTGTGTTAAGGTTCTACTCGATGCATTTTTTTGTGCAATAGAAAACATTTGAGCAGGTGTAAATCCGAGCTCTGAAATAATCGCTAGCTTAAGTATCTTAAACAATGCGTCTAAGTTGTGCGCACCACCAATTTGACCAAGAATGCGCGCTACCGCTTCGCCCTTATTTTGAAATTGAAGTTTATCTAAATTGGCGAGAGCCTGCTCGTTTTCTAATAATTTAAGCAGTGCGCCTAAATTGTGCGAACCACCACCATAACCAAGAATGCGCGCTACCGCTTCGCCCTTGTTTTGAAATTGAAGTTTATCTAAATTGGCGAGAGCCTGCTCGTTTTCTAATAATTTAAGCAGTGCGCCTAAATTGTGCGCACCACCATGATGAGCAAGAATGCGCTCTACCGCTTGGCCTTTATTTTGAAATTGAAGTTTATCTAAATTGGCGAGAGCCTCGTCGTTTTCTAATAATTTAACCAGTGCGCCTAAGTTGCGCGAACCACCGTCCTGACCAAGAATGCGCCCTATCGCTTCGCCTTTATTTTGAAATTGAAGTTTATCTAAATTGGCGAGAGCCTGCTCGTTTTCTAATAATTTAAGCAGTGCACCTAAGTTGCGCGAACCACCACCCTGAGCAAGAATGCGCGCTATCGCTTGGCCCTTGTTTTGAAATTGAAGTTTATCTAAATTGGCGAGAGCCTCGTCGTTTTCCAATAAGTTAAGCAGTGCGTCTAAGTTGTGGGAACCACCGTCATGACCAAGAATGCGTGCTACCGCTTCGCCTTTATTTTGAAATTGAAGTTTATCTAAATTGGCGAGAGCCTGCTCGTTTTCTAATAATTTAAGCAGTGCGTCTAAGTTGTGCGAACCACTTCGATGACTGAGAAGTTTCACCACATTCTCTAGTGTTAATCCTAGCTTTGAGCGTAATTTTTTTTCCTGCTGCTCTTGAGTTAACTTTTTTAGGGCTTTTAATGAGGATACGCCTTGAGCCAATAGTAAAATGAGCTGTTCTTTTGTTATATCAAAAG
>NZ_CDRUHA020000090.1:0-1302 GCF_977063405.2 Legionella stuttgartensis | reverse complement strand
CGATGTCTAAGGGTTTGTAGTTATTAAAAATAGGAAACTGCCCAATAGCGCGTAACGCTTCAATTTTACTAGAGCTGTTGGCTCTGTCAGCAAGGTCTACTAACTCAGATACCGTAAATCCATATTCAATGAGCAACGTTCTACACTCAGGAAGCTGTGTTAAGGTTCTACTCGATGCACTTTTTTGTGCAATAGAAAACATTTGAGCAGGTGTAAATCCGAGCTCTGAAATAATCGCTAGCTCAAGTATCTTAAACAATGCGTCTAAGTTGTGCGCACCACCGTCATGACCAAGAATGCGCGCTACCGCTTGGCCTTTATTTTGAAATTGAAGTTTATCTAAATTGGCGAGAGCCTGCTCGTTTTCTAATAATTTAAGCAGTGCGCCTAAGTTGCGCGAACCACCAGTCTGAGCAAGAATGCGCGCTACCGCTTCGCCCTTATTTTGAAATTGAAGTTTATCTAAATTGGCGAGAGCCTGCTCATTTTCCAATAATTTAAGCAGTGCGCCTAAGTTGCGCGCACCACCACCCTGACCAAGAATGTGCGCTACCGCTTCGCCCTTATTTTGAAATTGAAGTTTATCTAAATTGGCGAGAGCCTCGTCGTTTTCTAATAATTTAAGCAGTGCGCCTAAGTTGCGCGAACCACCGTCATGACAAAGAATGCGCGCTACCGCTTCGCCCTTATTTTGAAATTGAAGTTTATCTAAATTGGCGAGAGCCTGCTCGTTTTCTAATAATTTAAGCAGTGCGCCTAAGTTGTGCGCACCACCATGATGAGCAAGAATGCGCGCTACCGCTTGGCCTTTATTTTGAAATTGAAGTTTATCTAAATTGGCGAGAGCCTGCTCGTTTTCCAATAACTTGAGCAGTGTGCCTAAGTTGTGCGAACCACCGTCGTGACCAAGAATGCGCGCTATCGCTTCGCCTTTATTTTGAAATTGAAGTTTATCTAAATTGGCGAGAGCCTGATTGTTTTCTAATAATTTAAGCAGTGCGCTTAAATTGTGCGAACCACCAATTTTACCAAGAATGCGCGCTACCGCTTCGCCCTTATTTTGAAATTGAAGTTTATCTAAATTGGCGAGAGCCTGCTCATTTTCCAATAATTTAAGCAGTGCGTCTAAGTTGTGCGAACCACTTTGATGACTGAGAAGGTTCACCACATTATCGAGTGTTAATCCTAGCTTTGAGCGTAATTTTTTTTCCTGCTGCTCTTGAGTTAACTTTTTTAGGGCTTTTAATGAGGATACGCCTTGAGCCAATAGTAAAATGAGCTGTTCTTTTGTTATATCAAAAG
>NZ_CDRUHA020000089.1:0-1313 GCF_977063405.2 Legionella stuttgartensis | reverse complement strand
AAATCCATTATTGTCTTATTTTGTAACGCAACAGGGATAAAACCAATGGAACTCTCTTGGACCACTTTTTCATTAGAACTCATTAATTTTCTTATTCTCATTTGGATTTTGAAACGCTTTCTTTATGAGCCCATACAAAAAACCATATTAGAACGAAAAAAAAGAGTGCAAGAACAATTAGAGACTGCACAAACACTGCACAGGCAAGCAACGCAATTGCAAACAACCTATGAACATCGCCTTGCCGATTGGCAACAAGAGAAAGCGACCCTACACAACGAGTGGCATGAGGCGATGGAGCAATGGAAATCAGAAGAAAGACTCCGGTTTGAACAACAATTGCGTCAAGAAAAAGAGCAGGTTTTTTCCCATGAAATGCAAAAAGCCGCAGCCACCATTGAAAACAATGCCAAGGAAGCGTTTCTATTGGCTGGGAAATTTGCTGAAAAATTGTTAATGCCTTTTGCGGATGCCCATCTTGAAGAGAACATCATTAAAAAAACCATTGAGGATCTGAATCATTTTCCGGTAGAACAATGGCAATGGCTCAATACTGTGCCGGAAGAAGAAACCATTTCGATACAAACGGCCTACCCCATCCAAGAACATCAGAAACAGGATCTCTTGCAAGTCATTGAACAATTGTCGCCTAAAAAACTTACCGTCTGTTTCACGGAAAATCCAAAGCTTCTCGCGGGATTAACCCTGCAAATGGGCCCCATGTGCTTGCAAGCCAATCTTCGTGATGAATTAAAATTCTTTACAGAGACAAAAAATGAATTGGCCTAACACCCCTTCTTTTCTTGAGAAGCAACGACAACGCCTTGAGCGCTATCAATTTCAAATCAAGGTATCCGAACAAGGGCGGGTGGTTTCTGTTGGAGATGGGATTATCTGGATTAAGGGCTTACCAAGGGCTGCCATCGATGAAATTCTTATTTCAGAAGATGAGTGCTGTATTGCCATGGTGTTCCATCTCACCGAAGATCTGGTTGGCGCTGTGATGCTGGTACAAACCAAAAAATTAAAGGCAGGCACCCCTATTTTTCCTCTGAAACGCGTATTGAGTATTCCAGTAGGCGATAAACTGCTTGGGCGGGTGATTGATCCTCTAGGCCATCCATTAGACGGCGGTGAGATTCCGCCCCATGAAGAACAAGGATTACTGGATAGGCTGTCCCCACCTATTCTTCACCGCGACTTTGTGAATCGACCATTGTACACGGGAAATAAGATGCTTGATAATCTAATTCCCATCGGAAAAGGACAAAGGGAGTTACTGATTGGGGATAATGGGCTTGGTAAAAGTGCTT
>NZ_CDRUHA020000088.1:0-1313 GCF_977063405.2 Legionella stuttgartensis | reverse complement strand
AAATCCATTATTGTCTTATTTTGTAACGCAACAGGGATAAAACCAATGGAACTCTCTTGGACCACTTTTTCATTAGAACTCATTAATTTTCTTATTCTCATTTGGATTTTGAAACGCTTTCTTTATGCGCCCATACAAAAAACCATATTAGAACGAAAAAAAAGAGTGCAAGAACAATTAGAGACTGCTGAGACGCGGCAAAAGGAAGCAAAGCAATTGCAAACAACCTATGAAAATCGGCTTACCGATTGGCAACAAGAGAAAGCGACCCTACACAACGAGTGGCATGAGGCGATGGAACGATGGAAATCAGAAGAAAGACTCCAGTTTGAACAACAATTGCGTCAAGAAAAAGAGCAGATTTTTTCCCATGAAATGCAAAAAGCCGCAGCCATCATTGAAAACAATGCCAAGGAAGCATTTCTTTTGGCTGGGAAATTTGCTGAAAAATTGTTAATCGATTTTGCAGATGCGCATCTTGAAGAGAAAATCATTGAAAAAACCATCAAGGAGCTCCATCAATTCCCAGTGGAACAATGGCAATGGCTAAAGACTGTCTCTGAGGAAAATACCCTTTCGATACAAACGGCCTACCCCATCAATGAACATCAAAAGCAGAGTCTATTACACGTCATTGAACAATGGGCGTCCAAGAAACCCGCCGTTTGCTTTACAGAAAACCCAAAGCTTCTCGCCGGATTAACCCTTCAAATGGGTCCAATGTGCTTGCAAGCCAATCTTCGTGATGAATTAAAATTCTTTACAGAGACAAAAAATGAACTGGCCTAACCCCCCTTCTTTTCTTGAGAAGCAACGACAACGTCTTGAGCACTATCAATTTCAAATCAAGGCATCCGAACAGGGACAGGTGGTTTCTGTTGGAGATGGGATTATCTGGATTAAGGGCTTACCTTCTGCCGCCATCGATGAAATTCTTATTTCAGAGGATGAGTGCTGTATCGCCATGGTGTTCCATCTCACGGAAAACTTAGTTGGCGCTATTATGTTAGTACAAACTAAAAAATTAAAGGCAGGAACCCCTATTTTTCCTCTGAAGCGAGCATTGAGTATTCCTGTAGGCGATAAATTGCTTGGACGAGTGATTGATCCCCTAGGCAATCCATTAGATGGCGGTGCGATTCCTCCCTATGAGGAACAAGGATTACTCGATAAGTTGTCACCATCCATTCTTCACCGCGACTTTGTGAATCGACCATTGTACACGGGAAATAAGATGCTTGATAATCTAATTCCCATCGGAAAAGGACAAAGGGAGTTACTGATTGGGGATAATGGGCTTGGTAAAAGTGCTT
>NZ_CDRUHA020000087.1:0-1344 GCF_977063405.2 Legionella stuttgartensis | reverse complement strand
GAGAGTGTTCATCTAACTGTGTCACCTCATTGATTATCTAAGTTTCAGGTTCATACGGTCTTCAAAATAAATATGGAGCTGAGACGCGATAAGCGCCCAATTGTGCATGGGCTGACTCCATTTTTCCAGTACTTTTTGGCAGGCACAATAAATAAGCTTTATCAGTGCGTTTTCACTAGTGAAAGCACCTTTGTTTTTGGTGTACTTGCGAATTTGGCGATGGAAGCCCTCTACGATGTTCGTGGTGTAAATGATACGTCTTAGCTCTTCGGGGTATTTGAAGTATTGAGACAAAGCCTCCCAGTTATTATTCCATGACTTCATAACTGCTGGGTATTTCTTGCCCCATTTTTCCTCTAGTTCAAGCAAATGATGCTCAGCTAAATCTTTGCTAGAGGCCTTATACACAAGCTTTAAATCAGCCATGAATGCCTTTTGGTCTTTACTAACAACATACTTCAGGGAGTTTCGTATTTGGTGAACGACACACAGTTGGATTTCTGTTTTAGGAAAGACTTCAGCAATAGCCTCGGGAAAACCCTTAAGTCCATCGATACTCGCAATAAGAATATCTTCTACCCCTCGTGCCTTAAGGTCATTTAAGACACCAAGCCAAAACCGCGCGCCTTCAGTTTCTGACAAATAAAGCCCTAAAATATCTTTCTTGCCCTCAGGAGTAACGGCAAGGACCGTGTAAAATGCCTTACTTGTGACTTTGCCCTCAACACGTACTTTAAAATGCATCGCGTCTAAAAAGGCAATAGGATATATAGACTCTAAAGACCTATTGCGCCATTCGGTAATCATAGGCAACAATTTATCCGTGATTAGGCTTATTTTAGATGAAGATACGTCTAGACCATACATTTCAGCCAGGTGCTCACTAATGGCTTCATAGCTCATACCTAGGGCATATAACGCCAGCACTTTATTATCTAATGACTCATTCAATACTGTTTGACGCTTCTTAACAATTTCAGGCTCAAAAAGTCCTTCTCTGTCCCGTGGAGTATCTAATTCAAAAACACCAGTTGTAGATTTCATTAACTTGGATGTTTTGCCATTGCGACGATTGGTTAGGCCTGAATCATGACAATCAGAAATATGAGCCTCCATTTCACCTTCCAAGGCTGCTTCAAGTAGCTCTTTGATAAGAGGAGTTAAGATACCGTCTTTACCAGTAAGGGACTGGCCAGACTTTAATTGCGTTAAGGCTTCAGCCTTAAATTCATTGAAATCAAAATTGGATAAATCTATCTTTTTATTCTTACTCATGGGCACCTCTTTTAAGTGTTGAAATTATAACAAGTTAAAAGAGATGACACAGTTATTTAAACACTACCC
>NZ_CDRUHA020000085.1:0-1840 GCF_977063405.2 Legionella stuttgartensis | reverse complement strand
GTATGCCGTAGCAAGCTGCGGAAGAGATGGTGGTAGACCCACCGAGATCGATCACCAGCGATAGGTCTCAAACCACCTCATGCGGCTGTTGTTAAGAGCAATGGTCGTGAGTGATGAGGAAAGTCAGGCAATGACCTGGCGAGGTATGGATTAGGAAGACGAGTGCTAGCGAATCACTGTTGACGCGTCGTAAAGTAATCATAATCAACATCAAAACCAAGGTCTTCCCGTTACTTTGGGATAAATTTACCGGATATCTGGATTCTGGGTAAGTGGTGTTCGGCGTAGAGGTGGCGTGATCCTAATCTGGGCTTTTCCATGGAACTGCGGGAACCAGTCGTCTTGATGATAAGGGAGACGTCCAAGTGGAAACTCCACAAGGATTAGAGTACCAAGGCAAGGCACTGGGACGGACCAACTCGTAGTAGCGTTGAAACAATTGTAATGATTGCGGAGCAAAGGGGTTGGGTCAAGCGGTCTGAATGGATATTCAACCGACGAAAGTTGGGAGGAAATATTAAAGATGACAAAAGTGTTCAATATACCTAAACAACAAGTTGTAGAAGCTTACGAACTTGTGAAAGCTAACGCAGGCTCAGCTGGTATTGATCGGCAAAGTCTCGCGGATTTTGAGAAAAATCTGAAAGACAACCTTTTTAAAATTTGGAACCGATTATCATCGGGTAGCTATTTTCCGCCACCCGTGATGGGAGTTTTAATTCCAAAGAAATCAGGAGGCACGCGAACCTTAGGTATTCCAACGGTAAGTGATCGTATAGCACAAATGGTAGTCAAATTATCTTTTGAACCCAAAGTGGAGCCGCAATTCCTAGAAGACTCATACGGATACAGGCCTAATAAATCGGCGCTTGATGCAGTAGGTGTCACTCGAAAGAGATGTTGGCAATATGATTGGATCTTAGAGTTTGACATCAAGGGGCTATTTGACAATATTCCGCATGATCTACTTATGAAGGCAGTAGAAAAGCATACTCAAGAAAAATGGATCACCTTGTACATAAAGCGGTGGCTTACTGCACCAATTGTCATGCCAGATGGCAACACAATTCTGCGAGATAAAGGCACGCCTCAAGGCGGGGTAATCAGTCCAGTATTGAGTAACTTATTCTTACATTATGTCTTTGATAAATGGATGCAGCACCATCACTCTGAAACATTGTGGTGTAGGTATGCTGATGATGGACTTGTGCATTGCAAAACGGAGAAGCAGGCTTTAACGATGTTAAACCAGCTTGCACAAAGATTCAGTCAATGTGGATTGGAGCTGCATCCTGATAAAACAAAGGTAGTCTATTGCAAAGACAGCAACCGTAAAGGGAAATATTCTGTAACGTCTTTCGATTTTTTGGGTTATACCTTTCAACCCAGATTAGTTAGAAGTCGCGACAGCAAGATGTTTGTGAGTTTTACTCCAGCAGTGAGTAGCTCAGCTAGCAAGGCAATGAGAGACAAAATCAGGCAGTGGAAATTAAAGTACAGAGTGGAGTTAAGTCTTGAAGAAATAGCTATTTATTGCAATCCAATCCTCAGAGGATGGATGGAGTACTATGGTAAATATTCCCCTTCAAGCCTTGAGCCAGTATGGACTCAATTCAATGCTGTCCTGGTGAAATGGGGCATGCGAAAGTACAAAAAGCTTAGAGGCAAAACGAGATCAGCGAAGATGTTGGAATCAATTCAACAAAAACAGCCAACTCTTTTTCCTCATTGGCGAATAGGTATAGGGAAAAGCTTTGCTTGATGGGAGCCGTATGAGTCGAGAGGCTCACGTACGGTTCTGAGAGGGGCTGGCGGGGAAGTTCCGCCGGTCTACTCACCC
>NZ_CDRUHA020000084.1:0-2210 GCF_977063405.2 Legionella stuttgartensis | reverse complement strand
GTGTGGTGCGACAAGAAAAGTCGCTGTTTTGAGTTGTTAATCGGAAGAAATTCCGAAAACCATTTGTGTCGTCAGATGAACCTACGAGAGTTAATAAAGCCTCTCTGACAACGTAGTGAAACTACGGGTGAAGAGCCTGTGGTGAGATGATAACTTCTGAAAGGAATTAAATCTACCTGATAGCCAAAATCGGGATAACTACCAGGTAGCTGGTATGGTGAACATATGTGAATCTGTGATAAAGGTCGTAACTCGCAACAAGCGCAATTGGCTGACACGCTTGAACCAAAAGGTACGAAAGGTAGTTGGGAGAATCACACGAACCCCACACGACTACAACACTTTCCGGCCGAGAGCAGACACCTAACCCGGCATTACTCAAACAGCGGAACTTGGAAACCCTGTATTTCTCTCCTCTATGGAGACAGTAGGCTGCAAGGTCTACCTATGGGAATGCAGGCTTGGGAGGTTGGAAAAAGCGAAAGTCAATTTGTAATGAGTTGAATACGGGTTTAAATGTCACCCGGTCTGAAAAGAAGCCTACGTCCAACTGGTCTTTCATTGCGAAAGAGTTTGTAGAATTTGTAAAAGTGAGGAAAGCAAATGAAAGATGCTTTGATATCTTGTGCGCCTGACACATCTATCTTGAATAACGTTTGGAACCAGTTTTACTGGTGCAACATTGAGAAAAATGTATACAGACTACAAATGCGTATCGCAAAGGCAGTTCGTAATAAAGAATACGGCAAAATCAAATCACTGCAATGGCTGCTAGTTAATTCTACTAGCGCCAAGCTATTGGCTGTGAAAAGAGTAACAACAACCAAAGGCAGCAAAACACCTGGTATAGATGGTATCGTTTGGACAACATCCGATGCTAAATACGAGGCGGCACGCAGCCTGAAAGTTAGAGGATATAAGGCACAACCACTTCGACGGATCTATATTCCCAAGAAAAATGGTAAGCAACGACCACTAAGCATACCCACCATGAAGGATAGGGCTATGCAAGCACTCTATTTGCTAGCACTAGAGCCAGTTGGTGAGACTACGGCAGATTTGAACTCCTATGGGTTCAGACCAAAACGTAGCACTCATGACGCAATCTACCAATGCTATCTAACATTAGCGAGGAAAAATTGTGCGCAATGGATTCTGGATGCCGACATTAAATCTTGTTTTGATGAAATCGATCACGGATGGCTCAAAGACAACATCATGATAGACCAACGAGTACTAAAACAGTGGCTTGAAGCAGGTTACACAGAAAATAATCAACTGTTTGAAACAGTACGTGGTACTTGCCAAGGTGGTCCAATTTCACCACTATTGGCCAATATAGTATTAGACGGGCTGGAAAAGGAAATACATTCAGGCACAAAGCAAGGTGATAAAGTAAACTATATTCGCTTTGCTGATGATTTCATTGTTACCGCAAAAACGCCAGAAATTCTCGAAACAAAAGTACTCCCGATAATAACCCGTTTTCTCGCGCAACGAGGGCTTTCCTTATCACAGGAAAAAACCAGAATTGTGCATATAGAAAATGGTTTTGATTTTTTGGGCTTTAATGTGAGGAAATACAAGGGTAAATTTTTAACTAAACCTTCAACAGATAGCATTAAGGCAGTAAAAACAAAAATCAAAGAGACAGTCCAAAAAGGTTATGGTTGGAGTGGCGCTGACTTAATATCAGCCCTAAATCCAATCATAAAAGGATGGGCTAATTACTATCGAAGGGTTGTTTCTAAAGAAACATTTGCTGAAATCGACAATTACATTTTTCAAAAAACATTTAATTGGACAATGAGAAAATTTCACGGGAATACTCGCTATAAAGCAGTTGATCGTTATTTTCGAAACCGTAGTCTATTTAGGCGATGGATTTTTAGTGATATCGTCAAACAAAATGGAAATAAAAAGTATGTCTGTATTAACAAAATGATGGATACGAAAATACAGCGACATGTCAAAATAAGATCTCAAGCCAATCCTTATCTACCAGAGTATATTGAATACTTCAATGATAGGAAAAAATGGACTAAAGAATGCTCTCTTATACAATGGTATAGAGACAGGAAATTAAACGTTATTGAAAGTGATGAACTGCTGGGTGAATAGCCTTAGAAAGGCTTGAGCGTAATGCGGTGAAAGTCGCACGTTACGTTCTTAGGGGACGGGATCGGAGCAATTCGATCCTGTTACCCGAC
>NZ_CDRUHA020000083.1:0-2940 GCF_977063405.2 Legionella stuttgartensis | reverse complement strand
GCTTCCACACCTTGCCTATCAACGTCGTAGTCTTCAACGGGCTTCAAGGGAAAACTCATCTTGAGGGAGGCTTCCCGCTTAGATGCTTTCAGCGGTTATCCCGTCCGAACTTAGCTACCCGGCAATGCCACTGGCGTGACAACCGGTACACCAGAGGTTCGTCCACTCCGGTCCTCTCGTACTAGGAGCAGCTCCTCTCAATTTTCCTACGCCCACGGCAGATAGGGACCGAACTGTCTCACGACGTTCTAAACCCAGCTCGCGTACCACTTTAAATGGCGAACAGCCATACCCTTGGGACCTGCTTCAGCCCCAGGATGTGATGAGCCGACATCGAGGTGCCAAACACCGCCGTCGATATGAACTCTTGGGCGGTATCAGCCTGTTATCCCCGGAGTACCTTTTATCCGTTGAGCGATGGCCCTTCCATACAGAACCACCGGATCACTAAGACCTACTTTCGTACCTGCTCGAGCCGTCGCTCTCGCAGTCAAGCACCCTTATGCCTTTACACTCTTGGTACGATGTCCGACCGTACCGAGGGTACCTTTGTGCTCCTCCGTTACTCTTTGGGAGGAGACCGCCCCAGTCAAACTACCCATCATACACTGTCCTCATCCCGGATTACGGGACCAAGTTAGAACCTCAATAACAACAGGGTGGTATTTCAAGGTTGGCTCCATGAGAACTAGCGTCCTCACTTCAAAGCCTCCCACCTATCCTACACAGTTATCATCAAAGTCCAGTGCAAAACTATAGTAAAGGTTCACGGGGTCTTTCCGTCTAGCCGCGGGTACACTGCATCTTCACAGCGATTTCAATTTCACTGAGTCTCGGGTGGAGACAGTGTGGCCATCGTTACGCCATTCGTGCAGGTCGGAACTTACCCGACAAGGAATTTCGCTACCTTAGGACCGTTATAGTTACGGCCGCCGTTTACCGGGGCTTCGATCAAGAGCTTCTCCGAAGATAACCCCATCAATTAACCTTCCGGCACCGGGCAGGCGTCACACCCTATACGTCTTCTTACGAATTTGCAGAGTGCTGTGTTTTTAATAAACAGTCGCAGCCACCTGGTCTCTGCGGCCCTCTCCAGCTCTGGAAGTAAATCCCATCACCAAAAAGGGCGTACCTTCTCCCGAAGTTACGGTACCATTTTGCCTAGTTCCTTCACCCGAGTTCTCTCAAGCGCCTTAGTATTCTCTACCTGTCCACCTGTGTCGGTTTGCGGTACGGTTCTCTATAAGTTATGGCTAGCAGCTTTTCCTGGAAGCCGGGCATCAATGACTTCGCTGTACACCGAAGTGTCAGCACCATGTCGCATCTCAGAGTTAATAGTAAACCGGATTTGCCTGGTCTACCCCCCTACATGCACATACCAGGACAACCAACGCCTGGCTCATTTAGCCTTCTTCGTCCCCACATCACCACTTATAAAAAGTCCAGGAATATTAACCTGGTTCCCATCGACTACGCTTTTCAGCCTCGCCTTAGGGGCCGACTCACCCTGCTCCGATTAACGTCGTGCAGGAAACCTGGGACTTCCGGCGTGAGGGCTTTTCACCCTCATTATCGTTACTCATGTCAGCATTCGCACTTCTGATACCTCCAGCAGACTTCTCAATCCACCTTCATCAGCCTACAGAACGCTCCCCTACCACGTGTACTTAGTACACATCCGCAGCTTCGGTGACTAGTTTTAGCCCCGTTACATCTTCCGCGCAGGCCGACTCGACCAGTGAGCTATTACGCTTTCTTTAAAGGGTGGCTGCTTCTAAGCCAACCTCCTGGCTGTCTATGCCTTCCCACATCGTTTCCCACTTAACTAGTACTTTGGGACCTTAGCTGGCGGTCTGGGTTGTTTCCCTCTTCACGACGGACGTTAGCACCCGCCGTGTGTCTCCCGTGATTCAATTAGCCGGTATTCGGAGTTTGCATCGGTTTGGTAAGCCATGACAGCCCCCTAGCCGAAACAGTGCTCTACCCCCAGTAATCATTCACGAGGCGCTACCTAAATAGCTTTCGGGGAGAACCAGCTATCTCCGGGCTTGATTAGCCTTTCACTCCTAGTCACACGTCATCCGATAATTTTTCAACATTACCCGGTTCGGACCTCCAGTTGGTGTTACCCAACCTTCATCCTGCACATGACTAGATCGCCCGGTTTCGGGTCTACTCACAGCGACTCGCGCCCTATTCAGACTCGATTTCTCTACGGCTTCCTTATTCAGTTAACCTCGCCACTGAAAGTAACTCGCTGACCCATTATACAAAAGGTACGCAGTCACACCACGAAGGTGCTCCCACTGCTTGTACGCAAACGGTTTCAGGTTCTATTTCACTCCCCTCTCCGGGGTTCTTTTCGCCTTTCCCTCACGGTACTGGTTCACTATCGGTCAGTAAGTAGTATTTAGCCTTGGATGATGGTCCACCCATATTCAACCAGGATTTCACGTGTCCCGGCCTACTTGTTCGCGTGCTTAGTTCTTAATGCAACCTACGTATACGGGGCTTTCACCCTCTATGGCCAACCTTCCCAAGTTGTTCTACTTCATTGCACTATAAATCACACCAGGCTCTTCCCCGTTCGCTCGCCGCTACTTGGAGAATCTCAATTGATTTCTTTTCCTTCGGGTACTTAGATGTTTCAGTTCCCCGAGTTCGCTTCGTTAACCTATGTATTCAGCTAACGATGACCATGACTGCTCATGGCCGGGTTCCCCCATTCGGACATCTCTGGTTAAACGCTCGTTTCCAGCTCACCAGAGCTTTTCGCAGGATTCCACGTCCTTCTTCGCCTCTTACTGCCAAGGCATCCACCGTTTGCGCTTCTCTTCTTGACCATATAATCTCAGTTACCTCAGATCATATGCTTTACTTCAAATACAAGTACGCTTGTGTTACCTCTTATTTACCTTATTTTTAATGAACGTCTGGTTA
>NZ_CDRUHA020000082.1:0-505639 GCF_977063405.2 Legionella stuttgartensis | reverse complement strand
GATATCTTTAGAGAGGAGCCCCCATTTTAGCTTTAAGGTAAATGTCAGATCAAAGTGTGTACTTTGCGCGTACTTTGATCAATTTAAGCCTGCGCCATATTTCCGCGGTTTTATACCCCTGTCAACACCAATAAGACTTCTAAATGCGCATTGGCATTTTTTCTATTTTTTTTAATAAGAATATTTTTATATTTTCTTGTGCGAGCAATAAAAGATTTTCTCATAACTTCTTTTTTCCCTTGGAAATAGTCTTCAAATTTGAATTAAAAAATTGTTTATTTATTTGAAACGGAGTCTTTAATGATTAATTTATAGTCACCAAAGAAAATATAAAGGCTGTTTGGATTATTTATTAGGGGTCTTTGAGCGCTATTCCGGGTGTAAGTGAATAGTGGCATCCCTTAGTTATGAAAAAATATCCTACAGAAGTGAGTTTATTAATACCCTGAAAAAAGAATAATGTACGGCGTGTTTCAATGTGATAATCACCTAAACAAAATTGCATGTAAGAAATTTGTAGGTGTGAGATAACATGTTGAATTGGTTTAGTAAGTTTGGACAAAGGCAACCTTAGTATAAGCTATAGTAAGCTTAAGTTGCTAAGTTAGCCATCAGAAGCGAAATATTTCCTAAAGAAAAATAAGTATACATTATAATTAATATTTGGCTAGTGATTGATTGCTCATGGAGTATTTAAGAATATCAACGAAATAGGGAGCCTACCCTCAGAGGTTTTAAATTGGTAAAAGTATGAGAACTTTGAATCCATTATCATTTTTTTTAAAAGAAATTTTCCCTCCATAAATATCGATTAATTTCTTACAAATTCCAAAACCTGTACCCACACCATATGTTTTTGAAGTAAAGAATGTGCCTGGCTCTTTATAGAGAAATTCCTCGGCCATTCCCGGCCCATTATCAGAAACTTTTAATTCTATAAAATCATTGCGCTTTGCTGTACTAATTGTAATTTGCCCTCCCATGAGTGAATGGAGTTGGAATACCTCAATGCTATTGCGAATTAAATTTAGTAGTATTTGGACAAGGTGTTCTCGATTAATGTTTATCTCTGGCAATTGAGAGTCTAATTCTAATTGGATATTGTAAGGGCATGTGTACTTAATTATATTTACTAATTGAATAATGACGTCATTAGGATTTAGTTTCTCAACAAAAAAATTTAATTCATTAAAACTAGTGTTTATCGTACGGATTATTTCTTTTACTACCAGAGCTTGTGCTTCAATTTTTTCAAGCCCCTCATGTATTTTGGTCAATTCTTTCCATTCTTTTTTTTCTTTTTCCATAATGAGACTACATGCCTTACTGTAAATGGAAATAGCAGTCAAAGGCTGACTTACTTGATCAGCAAAGCTGGAAATAGCTTGCTGCATTGCATCAATTTTATTTTTCTCTAAAGCCTGCGTAATTGTTTGGTATTGCATTAGCTCGTGAGTCACGTCTCTTTGTATCCCAATATAAAAAGATAAATCCTTATTCTTTTCTTTTATTGGCGCTAAACTAAGCTCATTAAAAAATATTGTGCCATTCTTTCTCATATTTCTTAAAATTATGCGACAATTTTTTTGTTCGCTAAGAGCTTGCCGGATTAATAATGTTTCAGGCTGGCTAGGTAAAGATCCTTGAAGAAATCTGCAGTTTTTTCCAATTACTTCTTCGGCACTATAACCGGTTAATTGTTCAAAGGATGGGTTAATAAACACTATAGGCTGATGAGTTTGTTTCATATCAACAATAGCTATCCCATCATTAGTAGCGTTTAACGCTTCAAAAGAAAAACTGCTTATTCCATTCATTATTAAATGACTCAGTTTAAATACCCAATCGGTAATTCTATGATTATATACAATCTGCTGAACCAACAATAGCTCAGCTGATGGATGGGGCCGGCCTTTTTACTTCTTGAAAACAGCTAATTGCCAGCAACTAGAGACCTATTGCTGGAATGCGACCAGAACAAATATTGATCAAATAGTTTATAATTTACGATAATGAAATTGTAAAGTAGAACCCATGAATGATGAAACTTTTAAAATCCCAAATGGCCAAGAGTGGCTAATTGGAAGAATGCAAAGCCTAGGATATAAAGGAAATCCTGGGGGCATGTGTTTTGGTCTTTGTGAAATGGCAAGACAAGCAGTGCAATTAGGATCGAAAGAATACTCTTTATTTCAGGAGCGTCTCAAACAAATAGCTTTGATACCTATAGAAAATTTCCCTGAAGAAATCGAACGAATAAAAGCACAAAGATTAGCTTTGTTTCAAAAAGCCAAACAACAAGCGAAAGAAGAGCTAGAGGAAAAAAACGAAGGCGTCGCCCTCGATAAACATATTAATGATCTCGCTAATGAAAAATTCATCAGTTTAATGGCTGATTTACCTCTCGAAGATCGAGCTCGTTTAAGTATAGATATGTTTTTAGATGGAGTTGAATTGTATTTCCACCCTTCCGTTTACCCTATGTTATTTCACAGTCAAATGAAGCATCAAATTTCGGATGCGGCAGCAATCCTGGTAGAGCCCAACCAATTACAACAAAAAAAATTGCGGGGTGAATTACCTTCACCGCTTGTTTTTACCGGCTCATATGGTACAGAGGATTTATACTCTTATTTGGCAATACTTCAAAAGCAATTAAAAGATTGCAAGAATCCTATTCCTCTACGCTTAAACTCAGAAAACCACGCGCTTTGTTTAGTATTTGATCCCAGCGAAGATGAAGAAAATTGTTGGACACTTTTTGATCCGAATAAAATGGCCAATATGGATGAACCTGGTGGAGAAGAGTCAGGAGATTATATCGAACGGGGTTTTTGTGGAGAGGGGGAGCAAAAACCCACAATTGAGTTTTCTACCTGGATTCACTTTCCTTCCAATGAAGATAAATTAATGTTTCAAGCAAATGCCACAGCAGAAAACGCCGAATGGAATAACATGCATAATCCAACAGATTTCAACAGAAATTTGTTAAATATTGCTATATATAATGGAGATATAGAGGCAATTAAGAATTTTTTAGATATCGGCTTTAACATTCTTGAAAAAAATAATCGTGGTCTCGACTATTTAGATCTAGCCATAGTTTATGATCATCCTGATATTGTGCAATTATTTCTTGAAAAAATTCCAAAGACTCAGTTGCATTCAGGGTACCTCATTAAAGCGATCGATTGTGGAAACTTAAAGATGACAAAAATGCTATTAGAAGCGGGTTTGGATCCTATGGCAATTGATAAAAGTCTAAATAAATCACCGCTGGACTTCTCAGCACAAAAATCCCACCTACCTGATAATAAAAATACAATCCATCAGGAAATCTATGAGGCAGTAAAAACAAAAGCAGAATCTTTTCATAAAAAAGAAAACAAGTCTTTTAAAAACAAGTTAATCAGCATAAAAGAGGCCGAGTCGGATCCTGAAGTCTCAGACAATCTAAGAAGAAAATATTAAATATAAGAACATATCATAATGGGTCACTTAGAATTAACGGCTAAAACATACTTTAAACCGCAAACAGATAACGAAGCTCAACAGCTGGCAAGACAAATTTCCCTTCAAACTGGGGATGATTTTTTCCAAGTCTTATTAACTAAGCCTATACCTATAATTAAAGCAACCTTTGGGCCTTATGCCGAATACTTTGCTCTCGTAAATTGTTTCGCTGGATTTCCCTATGAAAGACATATAGAAGATGCTAATACTTCAACAATATGGATTAGTAGTAAGAAAATAACTGCTTCATCATTTATCAAGACAACCTCTATCGGGATTGTCTTGAATAAACTTATCCTTCCCCAGATAAACAGCATAAATTAATAGCCAATACTCAACTCTAAGACAAAAAATTTTGGGCATTTTTTTGTGATTTCTAGCCAATGATAAACCGCGAAAAACCACTTAACCTGACCCCATTAACGTTGTGACATTAATCAAATGATAGAAGGTGATGCATCGATGGTAAACGGCCCAAATTGATCATTTCTTACCAATAGCTTTGAAGTCTCAGATTATCCTATAAAAAAATAAAAAATTTTGTTCAAAATTAACTTTACGGTTGAAATATGTCTTTCATAGCGACAAACCTAGCTATAATTATATGAATTGATTAAAAGGAGTTGATCATGAAAAGTAGACTTGAATCCTATCCCTATAATACGGAAAAATTATATATGGCTTATGGCATGGTTAATGGAGCGATGCTAATTTCTCTGACCCACGAATCTGGAGATTTTAAATTAAAAACACCTTTATCTACAGTTGAATACAAATTGAAATTAAAAGGAAATTGGCATTTTGCAGAAGAAAATAGAGGAGATTTTGACCTATTAGCTAAAAATTTGCGAGATTTTATGAATGCACAAGAAACTAGACCTTCAAAAATTGTATTTGTTGGAGATGCTAATTTAGGGGCATCAGACTATCATGAAATCTCCCCTTTAATCGATGAGGTATTAAAAGGATTGCTTACTACAAATATTCCTGTAAACAAATATCTATATTCAAATGGTGATAAGGTGGTACTTGAAGGACTTAAAGAAGACGCTTTAATGCATGACACTCGAGCTCATCGTACTTATGTTGGGCCAACGTCAGAAGTATTTAAAGGTGCTGCTCACTTAATACAACATGGAACTATGTTTGGTCATGATAAACTACCTACTTCACATTACGACCCTATTCAACGAGATATTCCTGATGAAAATAAACATATAGGAGAGTTTAAGAATTTTAAAGATGTATTTAAGGGCAAACCGAATGACCAGGATAAATCTTCTGACCTACAACCTTAATCGGATTTAAGTTTAAATTTACATATATAGTGCAGATGCGTATAGCAGCTCTGCACTTATATGAGGTTGTATAAAGCTTTAGTCACTAACTTATTGCCTAAAAGGATTATTAGCCCCAAGCCCCTCATCTGTATCGCCTAGGGAGTCTCCATTACTTGTAATATGATGGTTATTTAAAGTGTTATTTTTACTGGGTGATGGTTTTTTTTCTTGAGAGAACATTGAAAATTTACTATGCCCAAGCGAAGACTCTCGATAAGAGTAGGGGCTCTCTTGGGGTGGCATCGCTTTAAATCTTGACTCCATACTTGGTATTTCCTGAAGAGTTTTCTTTTCTTGTGCAATAATAGAGCGTTCTTCTTCTTTTCTATTTTTATGATATTCTCGTACAAAGTAATTGGGCTCTTTAGATTCAAAACGGAAATTATTTGCTAAACCATCAAGGATGTTTTTTAAAGTCCTGAGTCTTTCTCGTCCTTCACTGGTAATTGGTTTTTTTCTCCTAAGGTCAGACATTTCTATGAGTAAGTAGGCTACTGGTTTGTCTTGATATTTTGTGCGTATGAAATTAGCATTTAAGGTTTGGTCATATTCTTGTAAGAAGAGTAACGCTTTTATTGTTCTAACTGTTTTTGGGAAAGAATGTCGATACGAGAAGCTGGATATATTATTTAATACATTTTCTTTATAGCTATCCCAGGCGTCTAGACTGGTCTGGCTTTTTGGTAGTTCGTTAGATTTATTTAATAAAAGAGCTAAACCCACATCAACACAAACTGTCTGTCCTTGATTTGGGCCTTTCTCAATGGTTATGAAATTTTTGTCACCCATTGCATCAATTACAATTCGTCCTGTCTCATTATAAATATCAATTAACTTAGCGCTAATCTCTTTATCAGTAGCTGCTCTTCCTTGAATAAAAGGACAAATCCACCCATCTATACCCTCTATTTGGTAGGATGATGCGGGAGGCTTAAGATTGCTATTCAGTAAATTCCATAGCTCTTGAGGTCTCTTGCCTTTGTCTAATTTTGCGTTTTTGTTCTTATCATCTAAAAGAGGAACTTTAAAAACTAACGTGTTTTGTTCATTACTATAGGCGACATTAAAAGACCCTTTTCCCATTTTTCTCCATAAACGCCCTTGCTCATCCTTGAGTGAATCTTTCATTTTCAGAATTCCAATAGATTATTTTGTATAATTATAGATCATATTATTTAGTGTCTTGGTCATGGAGCCTCTCTTGTAAACAACCTAGCTATGGCTTTACGTCCTTCCTCCAGCATCAATATAGATGAAGCAACGCCGATAGCCATCGCCCATTGGGCAGCGCTCAGATCGGTTGTCCCAAATATAGACTGTGCAGGTGACCAGTGCACTACCAGGATCTGGAGGACAATGACGGCAGTGAGCGACCACCACAGCATGCGATTTTTAAAGAACCCTTTGACGAAGGACGAACCCTGCTCGACGCGCGCATTGAAAACATTGAAAAACTGAAACAACACAAATGTCGTGAAGGCAAGTGTCAGCGCACTCTGCTCATTCCCGCTGTTCCCTGCATAGGACAATAGAGAGAGTGTACCCACCATCATTATTAAACCGAGTACAATAACGCGGCTTAAGCGTTCCCATGGCAACACAGGTTCGGATCGACGACGTGGCATATCATTCATGATCCCTGATCTTCCTGCATCTAGCGCTAACGACACAGCGGGTGGGCCATCCATAATCAGCGCAACCCATAGAATTTGGATTGGATTAAAAGGATCCGGTAATCCTAAGATAGGCGCAAAAAACACCGTCAAGATGGCACCCACAGTGGTTGAGAGTTGAAAACGAATGAACTTGAGGATGTTGTCGTAGAGAACACGGCCTTGTTGGACTGCGTCCACTATTGTGGAAAAGTTGTCGTCCGTTAGTACCATACTTGCAGATTCTTTAGCGACTGCAGTGCCCACGATACCCATCGCTACACCAATGTCTGCAGTCTTCAGAGCAGGAGCATCATTGACTCCATCGCCGGTCATCCCAACCACATGTCCCTTACTTTGTAACGCTTGCACGATCTTCACTTTATGAGCCGGCGACACTCGCGCAAATACGGCAATATCGTCGATTAACTCGGCAAGTTGTGACAAATCGAACTTGTCGAGTTCTACACCGGAAATGGCATCACCCTGCAGACCGAGTTCGCGCGCGATGGCTAAACCTGTATCCCTGTGGTCGCCGGTGATCATTTTAATCGCTATGCCTGCTGCTTTGCACTGTGCGATGGCTTCCTTAACCTTCGGTCGCGGAGGATCCTGCAGTCCGATAAGCCCCAAGAACGTGAGATCATGAATACAGGCCAATAGATTCTTTGATGCCGTGAACCCCTTAGTCTCCAAGAAGCGAGATGCTACTAGCAAGCACCTGAGCCCGCGAGACGCCATGATGCGGTATTGCCCTTCTATCTCTTCTTTACGCTTGATGTCCAACAGACCATCGTGGTCTAGGCCAATAAAATGGTCGCATCGAGTAAGCAAAACGTCAGGTGCCCCCTTCACGAAGATTTGAACCCCTCCTGCTACACGGTGGAACGTTGCCATGAACTTATAAGCTGAATCAAAAGGAATCTCGGCAATACGCGGGTAGTCCGTCAGTACACCCTCACAATGAAGCCCCGCTTTTGCAGCTAGTGTCAACAAAGCAGCTTCGGTCGGATCACCAATAGCCCGCCCATCCTCGACATGGCTATCATTGCAAACGACTAAGGGCACCAAAAGTGGCTTCATGTCGGGTAGCGATGTACCAACTTTCTGTGGACTTAATACGCCCGCAGTACCGTAACCCTCACCACTGACGTTGAATTGCTGGTTAAGATAGAACAATTCGCGCGCGACCATCTGGTTTAGTGTAAGTGTACCAGTCTTGTCAGAGCAAATGACCGTTGTGCAACCCAAAGTTTCCACGCTCGCCAGCCTCTTGACGACCGCTCCGTGCCGCGCCATCTGATGCATTCCCAGTGCCAGTGTTACCGTGACAACTACGGGTAATCCCTCCGGCATCGCAGCGACGGCTAGCGCAATGGCATCGATAATCGCATGTGTGAGATTCTCGCCCCGAAGTAATTGAAACAGGAACAAAAGACTGATCAGCGTCAGCGCTACTAAGCCCAATTGTCTGCCTAGCTGGTTTAACTGAATTTGTAGAGGGCTCGGGATCTCTGGGGTTGATGCCAACTCTTGCGACAACTGTCCCATCTCAGTTTGCATCCCAGTGGCAGTAACCAAAAATTCTGCTCGACCGCGTGTGACCATCGTGTTCATATAGACCATGTTCAGCCGGTCGGCCACCGGTAAATCTTGCACAGACTTGGCGTTCACCTGTTTACTGACAGGCAGTGACTCGCCAGTCAAAGTCGACTCGTCTACATCGAGATTCGCCGCAACTATCAACCTGCCGTCTGCAGGGAGTCTGTCTCCGGCCTCTACCAACACTACATCTCCAGGCACAACGGTTTCAGCATCGATAGAGAGTTTCTTACCGTCACGACGAACATGGACCCGGTGGGGGAGCATCTTCCGCAGCGCAGATAAGCTCTGTTCCGCCCGGTACTCTTGGTAGAAACTAACGAAACCATTGATAACAACTATCGCAAGGATCACGCTGGCATCTTTAACGTGCCCAATTAATGCAGCCAATGCAGCGGCCCCGATCAAGATGAGGATCAAGGCACTCTTAAACTGAGTCAGAAAAAGTAGCCATGGCGATCGTGGCGGTTGGCCTACTAGCCGATTTATGCCTACTGAGTTCAATCTTGCTGCTGCCTCTTGCGCAGTAAGCCCGGTAGATAAATCGACGTTCAGGCGTTTTACAACCTCGTCGATTTTCAAGACATGCCAAGATTCGGTTTGAATTATGCCAGGCTCTTTGTCGGACTCCCCATTAAGACGTGTACTCATATAATTCCCTTTAGTAATCAGAAGCCTAATTTGACTCTTGTGTTTAAGTATTCAAAGTCCCTTCGGCGACCTAATGCTAGGATAGCACTCTTTCATGGCTTTTTGTTTTTCATTGAGTGAAGATTACGCCTCATTAGTAATTGAACTTGATATCTACTCTGTCAATTTTTAGAATGGTCAGGGTCCTTACCCTATCAGCATTTTGTTGTTACACTTTAGCTACTCATAGTGTAAATACATGCAAAACGGACCTTGATGAGGCGAGAACCTGCTTTTAAAATACACAATCTAACTAAAACATACCAAATGGGTGAAGTTAAAATCCATGCCTTACAACAGATTAATCTGGATTTATATCAAGGCGAATTGGTCGTTTTATTAGGTCCCTCAGGAAGCGGAAAATCTACCTTGCTCAATATTATAGGTGGTTTGGATGTTCCCACGTCTGGAGAGGTAATTTATAAAGATCATATTATCACCTCTTCAAGTGAACATGATCTTACCCGCTATAGGAGGGAGCATATTGGCTTTGTCTTCCAATTCTATAATTTGATATCCAATTTAACAGCCTTAGAAAATATATCAATAGTGACCGAAATTGCAGAAGCCCCTATGAATCCTGTTGATGCAATCAAATTATTGGGGCTGGAAAATCGAATATCACATTTCCCTTCTCAACTATCAGGAGGAGAACAGCAACGAGTTGCTATTGCCCGCGCCATAGCTAAACAACCTGATGTACTCTTGTGTGATGAACCCACTGGGGCTCTTGATTGTGAAACGGGTAAAATAGTATTGGAAACTCTTGAATTGGCAAATAAAAAATTAAACACCACGGTCGTCATCATTACCCATAATTTGGTAATAGGGGAAATGGCTGATCGGATCATTCATATCGCAGATGGTCGAATTGCCCAGATTATCGAAAACAAAAATAAACGGAAAGCCGCTGATTTATCATGGTGATGATCTTAAACAGGAAGTTAGTTCGTGATTTACTTAAACTTAAAGGACAGGTTATCACTATTGCTTTAGTTGTCTGTAGTGGTATTAGTGTTTTGATTTCATCAATTAGTACCTACCAGTCTTTGTCGCAAGCCCAACACAAGTTTTACTCCGATTATCATTTTGCAGATGTGTTTGCAACCTTAAAACGAGCTCCAATTTATATGCAGAAAAGGATTGGAGAAATACCTGGCGTATCTCAAGTAGAAACCCGTATTGTTGAGGATGTCATTTTAGATTTGCCATGGTTACAAGAACCTGCCATTGGGCGTTTTATATCCATACCCGATTCAAAGTCATCCAACTTAAATCAATTATTTTTACGTAAAGGCCGTTTACTTGATTCTGGCAAGGCTAATGAAGTATTGGTTAATGAAGGGTTCGCCGAAGCAAATTCTGTAAAACCAGGGGATCAAATTTATGCGCTATTAAATGGTCATCGACAACTCCTTCGTATAGTAGGTATTGTCTTATCACCGGAATATGTATATGCAATCCGTGGGGAAGATCTTCTCCCGGATAATAAGCATTTTGGCGTGTTCTGGATGAATCATAAAGCTCTAAGTGCCGCTTTCGGAATGCAAGAAGGATTTAATAATATTAGTCTAACTTTAACGCCAAATGCCTCAGAAAAATTCGTCCGTAACAATTTAGAAAAATTATTTTTGGAGTATGGCTTATCCATTACTTATCCCAGGAAAGAACAAATATCGGATAGATTTGTAACGAATGAAATTAATCAACAAAAAATTATTGCCTCCTTTATTCCACCTATTTTCCTGATTGTCGCCTCTTTTTTATTAAATTTAGTAACTGGACGACTAGTTCAAAATCAACGAGAACAAATCGCTCTATTAAAAGCTTTAGGTTATACCAATTTCTCAATCGTCTTATATTATTCAAAACTCGTTGTGATAATTGTACTTTTAGGTGCCATCTTAGGGATAGGACTTGGCGCCTGGTTTGGTAAGTTAATGACTCTGCTCTATGCTGAATATTTCAGATTTCCTGTCTTCTATTATTCATTTTCAATTCAAGCTGCATTTATAGGAGTTTTAGTCAGTTTTTTCGCGGCTGGCTCTGGAGCATTGAGGTCAATATACCAAGTCATTAATTTAGCTCCGGCAGTAGCAATGCGTCCACCAGCACCCCCTATCTATAGAACACTACGTTTAGAACGCTTTGGTTTAATATCCCATTTTTCGGCAAGCGCCAAAATGTTTTATCGTCATACATTTAGACATTTATTTCGTACTGTAATTACTTCCGTAGGAATTGCCTTTGCAATGGCAATCGTTATATTAGGCCTCTTTTGGCAAGATGCAGTTCAATATTTAATAAAAACCCAATTTTTAATGTCACAAAAACAAGATGCAACTGTATCATTCACCCAGCAATTACAAGATAAAGTGCTCGTTGAATTAAAACATATCAGAGGGGTAATCAATGCGGAGGGCTACCGTGTTTCTCCTGTCTTATTAAATCATCAAAATTACGCCGAACAAACTGCATTATTTGGTATACCGCCCAATGCAAAATTAAAGGTAGTTCTGGATAAAAATGAGAATCCAATCTCTATACCTGAGAATGGACTTGTCTTGAGCCAAGGATTGGCTGAACGATTACACGTAACCATAGGAGATTGGATTCATATCAATATGCTTGAAGGGAATAGGGCAAAAACCAAGCTTGAGGTTAAAGGAGTTGTTAATGATTATGTAGGAATGTTTGCCTATGCTAATATTTTTTTAATTAATAGAATATTGAAAGAGGACCACCTAATAAATCTTGCAGGTATTACCATAGATCCTCGGTATCTTAATCAACTATATAAGGAAATTAAAAAGATACCTAAAGTAAATTCGTTAACCTTTAATACATCAATTATTCAGACATTCAAAGAAACGTTTGCAAAACATGTACTAGTTTTCACCTCGATATTAGCAGGGTTCGCAATAGTCATCGCCATTGCTGTAGTTTATAACAATGCCATCATTATTCTTGCCGAACGCTCCTGGGAATTATCTACTTTAAGAGTATTGGGTTTCACTGAGCAAGAAGTCTCTAACATACTCTTTTATAATATTATTTTTGAAGTTCTATTAGCGATACCAATGGGTATTATCTTTGGGTATTGGATTTCATGGTCTATATTAGAATTAATGCAAACAGATTGGTTTAAAATTCCGTTTTTAATTGAACCTAAAACTTATGCAATATCAATAATTGTGGTAATGATTTCAAGTGTGATGAGTTTGTTTATTATTAGAAAACGAATAAAACAACTCAATTTAACTACCGTATTAAAAGTGGGTGATTAGTGCCAATAATTTATCAAAATATAAAAAAATACATCTGGCTTTTTATTTTTTTAGCTTTGTGTTTTAGTATTATTTTTTGGTTAATCCTACCTAAACCTATTAGAGTCCAACTAGCTGAAGTTAAATATGGAACCTATTCCGAATACATAGAAGATGATGCAAAAACACGAGCAATTAAAATATATACTATAACCGCTCCTGTGATGGGAAAGTTACTGAGGATTAATTATTCTGAAGGAGATAACGTACGTAAGAATGATATACTGGCAATCTTTCTTCCTGCTTCACCATCGCTACTCGATGTTCGCGCCAAAGATGAATTGGAACAAGAATTAGGTGCTGCAGAAGCCAGGTATGAAGAAGCCAAAGCCATACTAGAACAGGCTAAATCTTCATTAGATACAGCCCTTTCAGATTTTAATAGAAAAAAAGGTCTAGTCGCAAAAGGGTATGTCAGCCCAAGTGAAATGGAGCATACTGAATTGGAGTGCAAGCTGAAGCAAAAAATGGTTAATGCTGCTGAACGTAAGGTCCATAGTGCTCAACACGATATTGAAAAAATTAAAGCATCCTTAGCTGCCTCATCGAATCAAAATTATTCTCAAGAACAAATTAACATTCTTGCTCCGATCTCGGGGAAGATATTACGCATTAATCAAAAAAGTGAAACCACTCTCAATGTTGGTGACAATATTATGAAGCTTGCTGATATATCCAAACTGGAGATAGTAGCTGATGTCCTAAGCACTGATGCCGCCCAAATTCCAGACAAAGCAAAAGTTTTAATTAAACGATGGGGTGGAGCTATAGATTTAAAAGGGACAGTTCGTACAGTAGAGCCAAGTGGATATACTAAAATTTCAGCTCTGGGAGTTGAAGAGCAAAGGGTAAATGTCATTATTGATATTAATTCTCCTTATGAACAATGGAAAAATCTTGGCGACGAGTTTCGAGTTGACGTAAACATTTTTATTTATGAATCGAAAAAAGAATTACTTATTCCAATGAGTGCATTATTTCGCGACTTTGGACATTGGGCAGTATTTGTCGATGAAAATGGAAGAGCCATTAAGCGTATCATAGAAATAAAACGCCATAACTCTGATATTGCAATTGTAACTCACGGGCTTAAAGAAGGGGAAAAGGTAGTTCTTTATCCTGGAAGTTTAATTAGTAATGGGGTGAAGATAAAAGAATAAAGCAGCGGGAAATTTTTTAATAAATTTAATCATTAAAATTTTCTATAAATCAATAGGTTATGGTGAATTGGCGCTATTTAATTTATCAGTTAACCCTTTGTATTTTAATTAATAATTCTTTAGTGAATTAAAAAATGTCCCCAAATATACCAGTTCAAAATCTCCTGAATTGGCAGTATTGCGGTTATTATGAACTATTCTATGGTGGACATGCTCAATTGAAGAGTTTAGAGAATATCATCCGCTTTTGATAAAAAAATTATTGAAAGGACAAAAATTTAGGTGTTTTTTGGGCATCCTATTGTTTATTAATAAAAATTTTTTGGCAATTTGCCCGCCCTACGCTTGCCATATTATAGCTTTAAGGCCTACTGATGAAAGAATTAAAAACAAGACTTATCTTTTAAACAATGCATTTTGTTTCTTCCACTAGATCACTACAAGCTTGCATATTTGGTTCCTTTTCATGAGGATGATTCTTAGAGAATAACGACTCCCTTATTGAGCTTGCTCTGACTACTTGATTCGTTTTTTCATCTCTAGCCCATTTACGCATTTCTCCATCTCGTATAGCGGGTGAATATAAAATTTTGTTTTCATAATAATCAACCCTTAGAGAATTTGAATAGTTAGCAAAACCCTCTAAAAATCGTCTTGCAATAATATAGGCTTTATTGCTTGGATCACAAAACCACAATTTAATAATGATGGAATCTGTTTTAGTTAATCCGTCTGCTATCATACGTTTGGAAATATCATCTATTGTAATTACTTTTTTTCCTCCCGAGACAGCATAGACCCACTCATGAAAGGGGAGGTACTTTAATTCCTCATAGGGTAAATTGGGATTGTTTAAAACTGATGATAATTTTCTATCGGGATGACAATCGATTCCATGTCCTAATACATAAATTTTTGTATTGGGAGCTATCGTAGATAGATCACATTGGTTGTGAAATAAAATTATAAAATTTTTATTCTTAAATCTGCTGGCACTATTATCTCTAAATGTTTGTATATCTTTCTTCACATTTTCGGAAATTTCATCCTCTTTAAATGGCACATAAATATATCCATCGATAGGAGTTTTTAAATAATTACAGATATTATTTAAACCTTGTTTTATAGTATTGAGGACGCCGTCAGTCATTTTTTTGATACACAATAGACCAGAATGATCTATTGTAATACAAAAAGATTAGGGTTTTATTAATTCTCTATGTGATTGAATTAAAACCTATTTGATATAAATAAGTAGCTTAGGAAAAGAGTATTATTTGGTTTAGCAATAATCAGCCAGCGTAGACACCGTCTTTAAAAGCAATTTTTATTGCATATATAACTCTCCAGGGCATCGTCAATTTAACTTTTGCTAACGAAAGAAAGAGAGCTCAACAAATTTTAGGCGCAAAGAATCTCATTGGCAGCAGAATTCCAAATGTCTTTGGCTTTTTGAAATTGGATTCTTCGTAGCTGAGCTGAGCTGAGCTGGTGTATCGCCCTACGGAGATTGAAAAGAAATTCCTTATTTTCCCCATGAGCGCGATGAAGTTCTGAGCCCCTGCGGGTGATTTGAATCAAATGAGGCACTTTCTTTTCTACGCGTGGGCTGATGGGCATTTTCCACTCGGTTATTGAGCCCTTTATGCGAGCGATGTTCGACTTCTTTACACATCTGGCGAATTGGTTTTGTGTAGCTCCTTAGCTTGTCTGTTATGATAACTCGGGGTTTGGGATAGGCGTTCAATAGACGACACAGAAAACGGATGGCAGCTTTTTTATTTCGGCATTTTTGTAGAAATACATCCAGCTCATAACCTTCCTCATCCACCGCACGCCATAAGTAATACGTTTCACCTTTGATGCGGAGCTGTTGCTCATCCAAATGCCATTTATCCGATGCTCTGGACGCTTGTTTCTTAATCACGTCCTTAAAATGAGTACCAAATTTAATGCATCATTGGCGTATCGTTTCATAACTTACCTCAATGCCACGATACAATAAGCGCTCTGCAACATCTCGGTAGCTGTTATTAAAGCGATGATAACTCCATACCGCTATACTTATCAGTTCCATTGGGTAACGGTATCTCTTCGGCTTCCTTTCCAGCATAAATACAGTCTAGAGAAAAAGTTAAATTGACGATGCCATTTTTTATACTTACTTGCTGGATAAGCCATTCCTTTGTGTATTTACTATGTATAAGAAAAAATAAGTAAGCTATGATGATATATAGTATATCGAATCACAAGACAAGGATAGCAGCACTTGTTTAATACATTTTTACAACAAAAAAAGCATATTATAGAGATGAGTTTCGCTAGCATTTTTCTCGGTGTGTATTTTAATTTATTAGTACCGATTAGTTATTATGCACACAGCCATGGCTATAATCATGCTAAATTCATCATTACCTCTTGGGATTTAATGATTCATTATTTTGCTCTTCCCATTTATGCTTATATCGCAACCTATATTATTATTCCTATGTCGTTACTATTAATCATTATTTATTATTATAAAGATATAGCCTTAATAAGAGGTCTCTATTTTGGTTTGTTTTTATTACTTACGGTTTCCTATTTTATTTTTATTTTTTTCCCTGTGAGTATGATCTTATACAAAGGAATACCACAAGAAGCCTATTCTCCAGGATTTAATAATAAATTGGTCCGACTGGCCTATGAAATGGAAGTACCTTGGACTTCATTTCCTTCAACTCATACTTCTATAAGCTGGTATATGTTTAAATATGTAAATTTGCTCTTTAAAAAACATCGCTCTGTGGTTTATTTATATCTTCTTTGGTTTGCGTTTATGATAATTGGAACTCAAACATTAAAATTTCACGCCATAGCTGGTGTTATTTTTGGTATCCTCCTAGCAGAATTAAGTTTCAGAGTGACTTACAATAATAGAGATCGAATATCCTATGTATACTCAAAAATACCCTACTGGACCCGATTAATGGTTTGGATATTACTTATTTTTCTGGTCATGTGTATCCTTTATATAGCCAAGGAGTCAGGGTTTGATGTGTATATAATAAACTCGTCAACCTAAGTTATCTTTGTAAGGGTAGAAAAAAGTTGCCTCATGCTTGTTAGAGGGTATCCGGAAAGAGTATTATCGCTGGCGAAGCTATTTTTATGTCTCAATTAAAGACAAATTATAGTCCTTAAGATTAATGTAATTTAAGAGTGACTTTGAAGCCTAATGTTCAACCTTTCTAAATATAAATAAACTCAATACTCCTAATTAAAACGAACTTTGATTTTTAACCAGAGTTTTCGGATCGATTTATAGCCAAAAGTAGAGAAATTACCGATTATACTAATATCGTTCACAAACCATCATTTTCTGGAATAGAATTTATATAAACAAAGTGTTATTAGATATAATTTAACTGAAGAATAAGCCCGAACAAACCCTTTGAAAGGGAAATATAGAAGAAATTATTTATAAATCAGGGATTATATGGTGGAGGCGGCGGGAATCGAACCCGCTACCAAGCTTTTAAGGATGTCTTTCCATGACGACCAAAGACCACGAAAAACTAGATAGGTACAGGGTTAACGTTTGATAGCTCAATTTCCACTTAGTTGTCTTCCATGGTCTTTAATTGTCAGCAAATGGTGCCGTTTTGGTGCCGTATAGAATCAGATTATGCTACTTCTAATTCTATATGAACCCGTTGTCCAATAGCCGTTGCAATATTTACCAGTGCATTTAATGAAAATCGAGAGATACGCCCTTGTTATAAAATTATTTATTAAGATTTTCTTCAGAATATCTTCTTTCTAATTCATCAAGTATTAATTGATTAAATGAAATTTTACATGAAGAAAATAGGGTGGAATAAATACTTCCTCCTTCTTCATCAAAACATTCGAATTCAGCAATTTTGTTTACAAATTTTTTCCATAAACTCTGAGCTTCTTTTAACTTTTTTATTTTTTGAAAAGTATTATCTTGGTTATTTTGCAAACTTAAGATAATTTCATCAATTAACTCTTTTATTCTTACCTCAACTGTAAGACTTCTTTTACCAACAAACTCATTTATGCCCTGTTGATAATTTGGAGGATCAACTGATTTTGAAATGTAAGAAATAAAAGCCTTTAAAAATTGTCTTGTTTCATCAATGTAAACTTTTATACTATCAAAATTTATAGATAATTGACTGTTTTCATGGACAATTTGATGTCTTAATTTAAATAATGAATGCAATGCTTTAAAGTTATTATTTATATTGTTAATTATTTTTATATTATCAGTAACCGATTCTTTGGATAAAATTTCTTTAAATTGTTCTTTTCCTAAAAGAACATTCATATGAGTAGTAATATTTTCCATAGAGCCTACAGAAATCAAGCTTGAAACGATATCTCCGAATGTAATATTTTGGCCATGTAAGAGTTTAAGACCTTCTATATTTAAAGCATTTTTTGGCTCTAATAACTTGTAAGAATTCGTTAAAAATTGCTTATCACCACCATCCACTAATTTTGCTATTAATTCTTTTGTAATCACCTCTATATTAGTAACTAAAAAAATGGGGGCATATGATAATAAAGGTAATGGTGGGCCATTATTAAAAGAGTCTAGTAAGTCTTCTATCTCTTTAAATTTTTCCTCATAGGTGCTTATACAGCTGACTTGTCTTCTTTTTCTCTCAGGCAATATTTTCAAGTTTTGTTTAGTCATTTTGGCCCTTACTAAATTCTTAAATCTGATTATAGTAAGTTTTTGAACAAATATTTCTTTATTAGGTCGGTTGGCTCGCAATCCAGCATCTCAGATAAAACTCTGTTTTCTCGCACACATGGGGTAAGGTCTTTCTTTTTTTTTGCAGGATAAAGGAAAGACCTTACCTCCTTTGTTGTGCAAAAACTTATAGTAGTGGTACATCCTGAAAATAGACGAATCCTTTTTTATTTATTACAAACACTTTCATTTCTCTTATGTTTAGTTTTTGTTTTTCCTGCATAAATAGAACATCTTATAATGATATGTGCAAAAGTTGACTACCATGAAAAGCTCTCATACAATGCACCCTAAATTTTTATACCATAACTTAGAAATAAAAAAATGAAACTCAAACAAACTTTCCTTGCAGTTATTTACAGCTTATTGATGGTTGGTTGTTCGGCCGATATGCTTGTATCTCCTACTAGTAAATATGGCCCGACAGACGGAGATAAAACTGGAAGAATAAGGTACTTAGCAGAAGGAGCTTCAACAGTAATTGAAGCTCGCCGAAATGATGCATTCAAAAAAATGTATAATGCATGTAATGGACACTATAAAATTTTAGGCGATACATCAAAAGATAAATTAATCGGAGCATCTGATTATAATGATGACAAAGGCTCAAGTTTTGTTGGTAGTATGGAGTATGTATATATCAGATTTGAATGTACAAAAAAATAATATGTTAGAATTTGCTGTTCAAGTAAATAATTAAAATTCTACCGCCCTCTTTTTCGTTCATCTTTTTAAATAATTGGACTTACTCATCCATTTTTAAAAAGTGAAGCTGAATATAAGTTTACGCCAGGCAATTTTCATTTTCCGGCATCTATAATTGCGTGTATCCGTTGCTCAACTATTTGCTTTCGCCTTTCAAATTCCTGAGAGTAATTTAGATGTCCTGGCAGGGCTTGAAGAAATTGGTCATTATTCATTAATGAAGTAAATTCTAGCGAAAGATACTTCTTTAAATTTTCTGCAGACGTTAAAACATCCTGAGAAATTTCTGGTCTTCCATCAATTAGGGCAATAATATCTTCTAGATCATGACTTAATAAAAAATCCTGATTGCCTCTATCTTTAAATGCCTCAAGCTTTGTAGCTAAAAAATAAGGAGCAGAAACAATTTTTATGTTTAATTTATCAGTGATATTTTTGTCAATTGCATTTTCTTGTGCTTCCTTATACCACCGGTTAGAAAATCCCAGTACACTTTTATCGATAGGCATAATATCAATTAAGATCCCACTGCAATCCCAACGACATATTGGATGATTACCAATAGTCAACTCTTTAAACCCTTTTTGTCTTAATTTATCGGCAATCGCATAGTAATCTGATTTAGTAATTACATTAATAATGCAATCAACATCCATAGTAAATCGCACATCCGGAGCTGCCTTATCCGTAATCAACAACCCTGTAACGCAACCCCCAACAAAGGTTACCTCATTACATAATTCTTCAAGACGATGAGCAATGATTGTAAGTGATTCGATATTATGTTGCGCAAAACTTCTATTCATTTTTCACCAATTTATAAACCTTCTAGTAGTTGTGATATTTTTTGTATAGCAAGTTGTTTTTCTCGTACACGCCCTGAACGAATGGCATCGATTAATGTTAATAAATCATAAAACAAAGGATCTGGGTGTTGCATAACTGATTGCGGCACAGAAGAATACAAGGGTTTAAGTGCTACACCGCGCTCACTTCCTTCACCATAAGGCCAAACAGGTATTGGATCATTTCCCGCGACAATTTGTTTATTTAAACTTGGGGCAGCATAACTCGTTGGAATCCCCCGAGCAATCTCACCTAACTTAGCAGGAAAAATATACTTCAATCCATGAGTAAAAAACTCTCCACAAGCCTGAATAATTGGCTGTGGTTTATTGGGTGGATGATAGGGAGTAATTAATCCTGCAATAACTAATCGCTTAAACGCACTATTGATTTGAGAAGGACTAAGACATAACTCAAATGCAATACTGTTCTGAGACCAATTTTTATTTTGGCAAGCTAAAAGTTTTGCTAGAACAACTATGTCTTGTGGTTTGATCATATAAATACTCTTTATTCTACATTCTAGAATTTAGAATAAAGAATAACTTAAATCAAGCTAACACTTTTAAAATATGAAACTAAGTTATATTATGCCTTCATTTTATCCAATTAATCACATTATGACGCAACTTCCAGATATAGGATTTCTAAGGCTAAACAAATTATCGGTGACAATAAAGCAAATCCCCCTATTCCGGCATTCATTCCTGTGAGTAAATCAACATGGTGGGCCGGGGTTAAATCTGGGCGCTTTCCACAACCTGTAAAGCTTGGACCAAGAACTATTGCTTGGAGAGTTAAAGATATTAAAGAATTTATCATTAATTTTAATAAGGAAAACAAATATTAAATCTGACTATGGCTTTAAATTTTATTGAAACAAGTAAGTTAAATTTACATTAAAAGCTTATTTTAAATGCTGTTTGTTATTCTCAGTGTTAATTTTTAGGGTCTTTATATTTTCCTGGATATTATCCTTATCTGACTGTCTTGATAAAATTTCATCCGCCACTCCTTTAATTAATTCTTCTTTATATCCCTTATGGTAGCTTAAGTAGTCAGATAAAAAATCAGAACTAACTCCTAATAAAAATCCTCCAAAAAAAGTTAGTACTGCACCTAGACCAATTACCTTTAAATTTAAAGTCAATCGATCAATTCTTCTATTTAAGCTCTGAGGAGAATACACTTGGCCATATGCATTGTTAACATTATCGGAAGTAATACCTTTCTGTATATGTTTCTCTTTTATTTCCTTACAGTATACAGAGTCATATTTATCTTTATCCAGTTTTGCAAACCAAATTAAAAAAGCAATGTCTCCTCTCTTCAGGGTAATATTATGTGGTCCAGCATTATAAACTGAGAACTGTAGCCTCCCTTTCCATCCGGGATCAACGTGGAATCCAGAAATGTTAATAAGACCTAAGTATTTATATTTTGATTTCAATGAAATAAAACCAAAAAGATCTTTGGGAATTAATACAATTTCTTCAGTTAGAAGTAACGCAAATTGGCCACTTGGTATAGTAAATAAAGATTCACTATCGATTTTAAAAGGATCCGGTTTATTTCTTCTACATTCATTCGTAATATATACTTCTGGGCCTATCCTAAGCTCATAAGAATTACAATCAATTTGATTTTCATCTGGTCTAGAACCATCTTCTATTTGTATTAATTCGCCAAGTCTTTCTTTAATTGTTTCTCCACATAAAAATGACATTATAGAGTCCTTTTATAGTTAATCTTTTGGAATAAAGAACTTTTCTTCAATACTATCCCACCGATTATGGATAATCTTTATCGGATTTATATCTAAACCGCAAGTAAACATAATAGTTTGGGTTAAGATATAATCAATTTCACATGTTAATACTTTGAATGAGGGATAATTTTCAATATGATCTAATGCTTCTACAGCTTTAGCAATTTTACTTACTGAGATTATGTAATTATGAATATAATCCTTGAAATAAATTTGAGGCCTTTTGAGTAGGGTAATATTCAGTCTGTGCTTTAAGACATTTCCAAGAGCTAAGCAACAAATCATGATATCAGCACATTCTTTTTCAAAATTTTTACTTAATAACAATTTCCCTGCGTACTTTGACAGATGAAGAACTATATGTTTTAGTCTGTCGGGTAAAGGCAAATACATTATATCTGAATGATATTTAATATCATGAATTATTTGTTTTTTTTGTAATAACATTAAGTTTATTTCTTGCATAACCTACTTCCATTTTTCTATGGTTATCGGCATTCTGCAGTTGATGCTTTAATAAAATTATCCAAATCGAATAGTTTTTACTAAAGATGAAAAATACTAAGAAATGTACTTCTTTTAATTTATCTAGTCAGTATCAAAATAAGTTCACGACAAATAATTCTGGCTATAATTGAATATACAACTTTTAATTTAATGGTGAATGAGCGGATGTTAATAATTTTATTAGCAATAATTGGTCTCATTTCTTACCTACTATTTATTCTACAATCTAAGTCTATTATTTTGACCGGATTAATAGGTGCTCTTTTAATTATTGCTATTACGATCACAGTGATAATCAATTATAGACGTATTAACTTATTTTAAAATAAATTGGGCGATGTGGCCAAACGATTGGCTTGGATGATGGAAAATATTAAATTTCATAAATATTTCCATTCCTTTATTTGTTATTTTTTTATTTATATCTTTCATTGCAATTAGATCTGCATATTTATTTGACAAATAAATGATTAAAAAATTTCTTTTTAAGATTAGGTGTATCATAATTTATAATTTGTTTGAGATTCTCTAATGATATCTGTTTTATTCTTTTGCAATTTTTCTTTTAATGAAATTATCGTATCTGCATTTTCTGATAGCGAAAATGTATCTTTTGACAATTAGGCAATAATCGCCTCATCTTCAAGCATATCTTGAATTTTTTTTATTCCATTTTTTAGAGATTGCTATAGAATTTTTAACCACTCTTCAATAAATTTCTCTATAATCAAATGTAGCCTTTCCATTGGCTAGTGTCTTTCCATATATTATTTCCGAATTTTAATGGTATTAATTAGCCTTAAAAAATAAAACTTCTTTATTTTGTTATAGTCCCAATATTCTTTATTTCCACATTTACTTAACAACACCAGCAGCTGTTGCTGAAATTGCTCCTATTGCGGGTTAACCAGTTTACTAGCAGACTATTTGCTATCACGTTGTCATAAAACCAACTGAAACCATACATTAGAGTCTCCTCCTATACATACAATTAAAGTAAGTCATAGCAAAATTTCTGTGTTAATTTATTTGTTCAGGAATAAATTATTTCCTTTAATCTCAAACAAACTATTATAACTTTCATCTTCTTCCAGCAAGCTCAAAGAATAATCCAATGCACCAAGAATTACTGATTTATTAAAACCATCAATCCCTGATTTAATTACTAAACCACCAAGCTCAATTTTACGCCGAGTATCGGCTCTACGTTTTTTTAGTTTTTCCAAAACAAGTGATTTTTCACATCTTGCAATTAACTGTTTTTGCTTTTTGATTTGATCACTAATAGCCATGATGTAACTCCTTGGCGATCTTGGCAAAGATTAAATCGAGTTGATTAAGATCATAGTGATGAAGATTATGTTTATAGGCAAGAGAGCCAATTTCGATCTTATGCTTTTTTTGAAGCTGATCAAGTTTTACTTTAGCTTTTTCAATTCTGTCCGTGAGCACTTCTTCCATTTGCGATAATGTCTTCTTTGACATGATATTCTCCGCAAATTAATTTCACGCAAAAAGCATAACGGCTCTGATCTTTGAAATCAATATCTTTATAATAATCCGAGCAGAGCGAGGACTGACAAGTCACGCAGAGATTTTCTCAAGTGCGCAATATACATTTGTTCGAATGTTTGCTAGATTAAAGATCGCTGCTAAAAAAATCCTTTACGGAGTAGGTCTTTTTCTTTTTAAGCAACCGATGGAGCGCTTTAGTTTAAGGTGATTCCATGGCGATTGCTTTTGCTCGTATCTCAATTCACAGTCGTTCAAAAGGACATAGTGCTGTTGCTGCCATTAGCTATCGTGCAGGTCAAAAATTAATTGATTCACGCACTGGTATTACTCATGATTTTTCAAATCGCCATGATGTAGTTTATTCAGAAGTTATATTGCCTGAAGATTGTGATGAAGCATTTCTCGATCGAGAGTTTTTATGGAATCAAGTTGAACTTGCCGAGAATCGTATTGATGCTCAAGTATGCAAAGATTTCGTTTTAGCATTACCTAAAGAACTGGACTTAGTTCAACAAATAGATCTTGTTAAAAACTTTGCTCAAGTTCATTTTGTTGAAAATCGATTGCCAGCAGACGTTGCCATTCACGATCATGATGATGGTAATCCCCATGCTCACATTCTTATCCCTACACGTCGATTGGAAAAAGAAGGGTTTTCCAAGTACAAAGCACGTGATCTTAATCCTGCTTTTGCCAAAGGATTTGTAGTTGAACAAGATTATTGGGGAGAAAAATGGCGAGAATTCCAAAATAATTTTTTTAAAGAGCATCAGATTGATTTATGTGTTGATTTCAACCATCTAATACCTGAGCGTCATCATGGAACAATGAAGTCAACCAATAATCATTATTTACTTGAAGAAAATGAGCTTATTCAAGGGTTAAGAAAAGAACTGGCTAAAAATCATATTGAAGAATTACTTAGCCACATTTCATCACAACATAGCGTTTTTACTCGTTCAGATATAGAAAAGCTGTTGTTTAAAACAATGAAAAACCATCAGGCTCCTAACGAATATTTAGGCATGGTTGAGCGTGTATTAAATCATAGGCATATTATCAAACTTGGTCTTAATGACGACGGAAAAGAAGCTTATACAACTAAAATTACGGTTGGAGAATTGCTTAGAGAATTTTTAGAAGAAGCAAAGTCAACCAAAGAAGCTAGTACATACCGAGGCTATAAACGTGTTTGTGAAGGACACCTCTTACCAATGTTTGATAAAGTGGAGATAAAGGATTTACAACCTGCACTACTAAGAAAATGGATTAAAAGTCTTAATTGTACTACTAAAATACCGTTGCGAATATCCTAATTCCTCTACGTGCCATTATTGAACAAGCCTTAGTGGATCAATACATCAAAGAAAATCCTCTTAACAGTATTATTGTAAATAGGTTACTTAATAAAGAAACCAAAAAGAGTGATTACAAACCCGATCCTTTTAGCGTCGATGAAATTAAATTAATATTAAACGAGGCTGAAGGACAAGTGCGCTTATTATTTCAATTTGCTTTCTTCACAGGCTTACGAGTATCAGAACTTATTGGATTGAGATGGGAAGACGTGGACTGGCAACACAATATTATTCATGTAGAAGAAACCATTGTTGCTAAAGAAGCTAAAGGTCCAAAAACTGAAGCAGGTATACGTGATGTCCTTTTATTGCCTCCAGCAATAGAAGCTTTAGAACAACAGAAACAATACACATTTCAACAAAAAGGGAGAGTTTTTTTTAACCCTAGAACGCTTCACCCATGGGAAACCTCACAACAAATTCGTCGTACCCAATGGATGCCAATTTTAAAAAAGGCAGGTGTTCGCTATCGCAATACCTATCAAACTCGCCATACTTATGCATCAATGATGTTATCCAAAGGAGAAAATATTATGTGGGTTTCTAAGCAATTAGGACATGTGGATATAGAAATGGTCATTAAAACTTATGGTCGATGGATACCGAATAGTTCCTCCCAAGCTGGATATTGTCCTGTGCATGATTGGGGCACACATCTAAATTCATCTGACTCAATCCCATAATTTAATTGAACCACTGACCTGAAACGGTTTTTTATCAACTAATGTAAATAATTCAGTAAGTGACTCTTGAGTTTTGTAAATAAATTGAATATAAGTTTCAACCATTCTCAAATATTCTGGCATATTGATATTTAAGAAGTCTATTAATACATTAGGTAAATTTTCTTTAGAATCAATACTTTTTTTCATATCACAATATTGTTGCAATACCGAAATCATTTTTAAATAATTCTTGTTGGATATGTGACAAGATTGCAGAATTGAAGGATTAATTTGATAATCAGAAAAACGCGTTGTCACAAGATTCAATAAGTTTCCAATATGTTCAAACTTAATTATTATTGATGAATCTAATGAAAAATTCTGTACCACTGTAATAATTCCATCTCTAGTTTGCATTCTGGTTGGAGATTTCAAGATATCAAGCCGCTTTTGTAAGTCTTTTTTCAAATTGTATAATTCTGAATATTGCATAAGGAGTGAAAATGAAATTAGGTGTAATAAACCGGATATTTCACGTTCTAATTTTTTAAGGTCTGTGCCTTTATCTCTTCTTTTAGTCCAATAATGTGATAATGTTGCGCCAACTATACCACCAGTAGAAAAAATTTTAATGAAATCCACTTGAATCCTTTAATGCGTCGAGTTGAAAATAGTGCCGCTATGGTGCCGCAGCTTAAGGATATAATATTTTTATGTAGAAAAATCAAGAAGTTAAATGGTGGAGGCGGCGGGAATCGAACCCGCGTCCGCAAATCCTCTGCCTTCAGCTCTACATGCGTAGCCGTGTCTTTTGATTTAACTGTGCATTCTCCGACGGGCAGGATACTACACAGCGATTCCCTGAATTTCGCGCCTTAATACGGGATGGATTAGGACGCTAGCTTATCTCTTATGACCGTTGATTCGATACCGATAAGCGGGCTCGGTCGAACGGGATACTGGGTTTATTGGCCAGTACACAGTGATGGTTCATCTAAAGCGCTTATTAGGCAGCGATAGCTTCCCCACCAGCAAAGTTTTCATCGTTTGCATTTATATTTAGTTGAGTCTGATTTACGAGAGTTCTCATTCTCGGCATGCACCTCTGGTTTTGCAACCCACGTCGAAGCCAGGTCGCCCCCTTTGTACACTATAAGTATAACATAAAATGTGAACAGATTAGCAGCTTTCTTTTGAAAATTCAGGAGGAGATTTCCTGGGTGAGGGCTTTGCCTTCACCCAGGGTTTGCTTTAGCCTTGAATCCCATTATGACGTAATAACGCATCAACCGTTGCAGGGCGGCCTCTGAACTCTTTATAGGCCTCAGCCGCTTTCTTAGAGCTGCCTGCTTCCAATATGTAATGCAGGAAATCACGTCCTGTTTTAGGATTTAAAACCCCTTCTTCTTCAAAACGCGAAAAAGCATCGCTGGATAAAACTTCTGCCCAACTGTAACTGTAATACCCTGCAGCATATCCACCGGCAAATATATGACTAAAACTCTGTGGAAAACGATTATACGGAACCACCGGAATAACACTGGTTTTAGAGCGAACATCGGCCAGGATATTCTCAACCAAAGAGTCCTGCTTAGGCATAAACTCTTGATGGATACGAAAATCAAATATAGAAAATTCCATCTGCCGTAACATCGCCATCGCCGATTGGAAATTTTTTGCAGCAATCAGACGTTCAAAAAGTGACTCGGGAATCGGTTCACCGGTTTCCACATGCGATGTCAAAACATCCAAACCACTTTTCTCCCAACACCAATTTTCAAAAAATTGACTGGGTAACTCTACAGCATCCCACTCTACTCCGTTAATACCTGATGCACCTAGATAATCGACCTGGGTTAAAATGTGATGCAGGCAATGGCCAAATTCATGGAATAAGGTAACTACTTCTTCATGCGATAACATCGCGGGTTTATTGGCTGATGCTTTGGCAAAATTACAGGTCAAGGTTGCTATAGGCAACTGGACCTTGCCATCTTCCAGTCTTCTGCGGCTTTGCAATGAATCCATCCACGCACCGCTGTGTTTGTTCGGTCGAGCAAATAAATCCGTAAACACATAACCACGCACCGCTCCATGTTCGTCGACCACACAATAGCATTGGACGTCCTTATGCCAAATATCAACACCCTTTACTTCTTCTATGGACATTCCATAAAGCTTTTTAACTAAATCAAATAAGCCCTGCATAACCTTTGGTTGTGGAAAATAAGGACGTAGATCTTCTTGTGATAAAGTGAATAAAGCTTGTCTTCTTTTCTCAGACAAATACCCCACGTCCCAAGGTTTGACGGGATTAAGCTTAAATTGTTCCGCGGCAAATTGCTCCAGCTGCTTGAACTCCGTTGTTGCTTGCGCATGGATACGCTGGACCAAGTCATTCATAAAATCTCTTACTTGGTTGGTAGAATCTGCCATTTTGGTCGCAATGGACAATTCAGCATAATTGTTAAACCCTAACAGTTGGGCTTTTTCGTGGCGTAAGGCTAAAATTTCATTGATCAGCGGTGTATTGTCATAGGTTTTCGCATTAGGACCTTGATCAGAAGCTCGCGTAATGTAGGCTTGATACATTTCCTCACGTAACGCACGATCTTCAGCATAGGTCATTACCGCTTGATAACAAGGATATTCCAGAGTCAGCATATGTCCTTCAAGACCCTTCTCCGCCGCGACTTCTTTCGCAGTATTTAAAGCATGCTCGGGTAGTCCTGCCAAACGCGATGAATCTTTAATATGCAAAGTAAATGCTTGGGTGGCGTCCAAAATATTATGTTCAAATTGATTGGTTAATTCATCCAGACGAGTCTGAATTGCTTCAAATCGTTTTTTACGCTCTTTATCTAGGGCGACTCCTGATAATTCAAAATCACGCAAACTATCAGCAATCAACTTTTGTTGTACTGGATTTAACGCGTGTTTATCGATTGATTTAATTGCCTCATACAGTTCATGGTTATGGCCCATCGCCGATTCATAGGCTGAAAGAAGTGGCAAGCACTCATCATAGCATTTACGTAATTCTGGAGAATCCATAACCCCATGCAAATGCGACATGGGCGACCAAAAACGCTCCAGCTCATCCGCCATATCATCCAAAGGATAGATTAAATTATCCCAGGTATAATGGGGATTTTCTTTGAGCAAACGCGTAACCTCTTCCAAATGCTTTTTTAATATGGCATCAAGATGAGATCGAAAATGATTAACATCAATACGACTAAATTGGGGTAACCCTACTGGTGCTGACATGCTTTACCTTTGAAAATAGATACAAGAAGTAAAGCATAACATTCAATTACTAAAGCCTCTATACTTCAATGAAATCATTCATCTAGGAGCGTGGGGGGGAATTTTTTTTAGAGTTTCGTGATTTATTGGGAGATTTATGGATCCCGCGGACAAGCCGCGGGACGTGGGCGGGGGGGTAGTACTCATGGGAACGATAGCCCACAGGGGAAACGATAGTCTCATGAGGAGCGGATAGGGTCATAGTGGTACGAGAGTCCAAATTAAAAATGATGTTGTATTAATTAGACACAACACAATTGTTCATTGGGCTTTAAATCGTCTTTTTCATCATATTGAATATCGAGAGGAACAGGTGGCACTCCCTTATTGTTAAAAAATCCCAATTTTGCCAAGGCGGCTGAACGGTCGATGGTATCTTGAGGTCGACTCTTGTTGACCTGTTCTGCAATCGCAAAATTAATGAAACAAATCGTAACCAAGCAAATTGCAGCAATCAGGGGGATAATTGGATTTGCTGCAAACATAGGAAGAGCGCAACACATTGCGAGAAAAATAAGTGTCGTGGTGGTTACATGAGAGCCGAGTCGATACCGTTCAAAATCCATTTGCGTGTCTATTGCCTTAATATGTTCCTTTATTTGCCCTTGCTCTTTCTCAGTTGAAGTGCTTAGCATAGCCATATATTGCGAGCGCAGTTCGCTTAAACGACTCAATTCGATATAAGCCCTTGTCATCGCCATGATGACGTCAAACGCAAAAACAGCAAGTGATACATAAACTCCGAATGGAGCCAAAGCACCGGTTAGGATAAAACAATTAATGAACCCTGCACCTACCCAGGCAGTGTCATTTCCTAATTCAAACCAACGACGCTTTATTTGGGTACTAAGACGTACAGACCAACCCAAAGCGTATTCCTTATCATCCATCCACCATGTTGGCACCGTATGCTTTATCAACACAAAAAGATTCACTAATAATCGTGGCAACCAAAAAAACCAGGCTACATGCATCAAAATAGGGTCCAGAACTTTACCCATTATTCTGACAAAATGTCGATATGATTCCGAGCTTGTATTAAGGACAGCCAACAAATCCAGCGCCCGTTTGGAGCGAGTTAATAACAACCGATATAAATTAACATCAAGAGTCCTATTGCGTATTTCTTGCGTAAATGAAGTACTAGCTTCTACTTTTTTCGGCTGTTGAGGAGGCCCCCCTAGTACTTCTAGCAATTCACGATATAAATTTTGTTGCTGACGTAAACGCGTCACTTCTCGGGGTATGATCAAGTAGTGTTTATAAATCTCTTCCAAAAGCTCAGCCATTATTAATGCAGCAATAAGTTGCTCTTTGAGCTCTTCTCGATCGACTACCTGCTTAGAGAGAAACTTGGCTCTTAATTGTTGCCCCAGTAAGCTGTATTCTAGATTCAACACCAGATGAAGAGGGACTACCTTACGGTAAAAATCAGGACCTAAATGCTTAATACGTTCTGAGAATGTCCTGTACATAGGAATTTGCCCAGCATGAGGAAGGGATAATTCCGGAAAGGTTTCTTGTAGATGTCGAATTAATGGGGTCATGATGTCCTAAAATGAGTTTGAATTTCGGGATATCAAATAAACAATTCTATATTGATCATTTGTTTATTGTCTATAAATAACTTTAAAAGTAAAAAAATCGGTCTGATTATATATAAAATTACACAAAAAGAAAATTTATGAACTACTTTAACTATTTATTGTTGCTATGAATGAGTATTTACCAATAAAAATATACATGCTCTTTCAGTGCCAAGGAAGTCTTTTTATTGGAGTAATCGATCTATACTATTGGTAAGTAATTTTGTGGTTTTAGGCTGCTCATAAAACGCGAAAATAGGACAAAATTAGTTCTTTTTGCAAAAAAATGATCAAAAATGCACTTATTTTCTTGCTGATTCATGTCTTCTGAGCGACAATATCACACCTAGTTAAGTGCACAAGAGAACCCATGAATCTTTCCAAAGAATTAGCTAATGCCATTCGCATGTTGAGTGTAGACGCAGTAGAACAAGCCCAATCAGGACATCCAGGAATGCCTTTAGGCATGGCTGATATTGCCACTGTGTTATGGAATAAATTTTTAAAGCACAATCCACAAAACCCTCTTTGGTTTAACCGCGATCGATTTGTATTATCTAATGGACATGGTTCCATGTTGCTATATTCCTTACTTCATCTGAGTGGCTATAACCTCTCCATCAACGATTTGAAGGATTTTCGCCAATTAAATTCGAAAACACCTGGACACCCAGAGCATGGTCATACCCCTGGAGTGGAAACGACTACCGGTCCTTTAGGGCAAGGCTTAGCAAATGCAGTGGGAATGGCTTTAGCAGAGCGCGTTCTGGCAACGCACTTTAACCGCGATGATTTTAATCTTGTGGATCATTACACTTATACCTTTACAGGTGATGGCTGCCTGATGGAAGGTATTTCCCATGAGGCATGTTCGCTCGCCGGTACTTTAGGCTTAGGCAAACTGATTGTGTTCTACGATGACAATGGGATTTCTATTGATGGTAAAGTAGAGTCCTGGTTTACTGATGACACCGCACAACGTTTTAAAGCCTATCACTGGCAAGTCATCGAAGGTGTAGATGGCCATGATATGGAGGCAATTGAACAAGCCATTCTTAAGGCCCAAGCGAATACCACCCAACCCACATTGATTATCTGCAAAACCATAATCGGACTTGGTTCTTCTGTTGCAGGCAGTGAAAAAGCCCATGGTGCCGCCTTAGGAGCAAAAGACATAGCCAATGTGCGCGAATTTTTTAAATGGAAGCATGAGCCTTTTGTTATCCCTGATGCCATTTATCAGCAATGGAGTCATAAAGAACAAGGCGAAAAAGAAGAACAGCAATGGCTAACTCTTTTAAACGACTACCAACAACACTATCCTCAAGAACATTATGAATTTTTACGCCGCATCAATGGGGATCTCCCCGATGATTGGCAAAGTCAAAGCAAGGCATTTTTTGAGAAATGCCGTAGCAATGACAAAGCAATCGCCACACGTAAATCTTCACAACAATGCATCGAACATTTCGCGAGCATGTTGCCCGAAATGCTTGGTGGTTCAGCCGATTTAACCGGCTCTAATAATACGGATTGGTCAGGCAGCAAAGCCATTACCGGCGAAGATTTTTCGGGTAATTACTTGTACTATGGAGTACGGGAATTTGGTATGGCGGCAATTATGAATGGTATGGCAGTCCATGGAGGATTTATTCCTTACGGCGGCACATTCCTGGTTTTCGCAGATTACGCGCGCAATGCCATTCGTTTAAGTGCGTTAATGAAACAACGCGTTATTTATGTCTTTACTCATGACTCCATTGGTTTAGGCGAAGACGGTCCAACCCATCAACCCGTAGAACACGCATCCATGTTGCGGATGACTCCAGGCATGAGTGTATGGCGTCCTGCAGATTTAATGGAAACAGCCGTTGCATGGAAGCTCGCTTTGGAGCATCATAATGGGCCAACATCCTTACTGCTTTCAAGACAAAATTTACCTGCATTGCCTCACGGAGCAACTGCAGCAGAGTTAATTACAAAAGGAGGTTACATCATTATGGATTGTGATGGCACACCTGATGCCATCTTGATTGCAACAGGCTCGGAAGTGCAGTTAGCAATCGCAGCTGCAGAGCAAGTGAAAACACGGGGACTTAAGGTAAGAGTGGTTTCTATGCCTTGCGCAGAACGATTCCTGGAGCAAGACCAAAATTATAAAAATCAGGTATTGCCCCAAAACGTCCACACTCGTATCGCAATTGAAGCTGCAAGCTCCGCTTATTGGTATCAATTCGTCGGCTTGCAAGGTGCCGTAATTGGCCTGGATCGTTTCGGTGTATCAGCTCCAGCAAATCAGGCATACGAATACCTGGGTATTACTGTAGAGCGAATAATTAAGACTTTAGAAGAATTAGTAATAAAAAAACAATAAAAACTTGTAGCCTGGGTGAAGGCGAAAGCCGTAATCCGGAACGTAAGGTCGTTTTACCCCGGGTTGCGCTTCGCTTCACCCAGGCTACGATTGCACACTTAACTTGAGATAGTAGTAACTCATTACTAAAATTGGAGAGAAGTAATATGACAATACGTGTCGCTATTAATGGCTATGGCCGCATTGGCCGTTGTATCTTAAGAGCAATTTTTGAATCCAAAAAACAAAATGACTTTGAAATCGTTGCTATCAATGATTTATCTGCAATTGAGACTACAGCCCATCTGACCCGTTATGACACTACACATGGCCGCTTCGCATCCGATGTAAGCGTTGAAGGCGACATGTTAATAATCGACGGCCATCCAATCAAAATCATTGCAGAACGTAATCCTCTAAATCTGCCTTGGAAAGAGTTAAACATTGATTTAGTCTTAGAGTGTACTGGTTTCTTCACGGAACGAGAAAAAGCAATGCAGCATATTACTGCTGGCGCGAAAAAAGTATTAATTTCCGCTCCAGGAAAAAATGTGGATGCAACGATCGTTTATGGAGTGAACCACCAAACGCTTAAAGCGTCTGATCTTATCGTTTCTAATGCGTCTTGCACCACAAACTGCTTAGCACCTGTTGTGAAACCTTTAAATGATGCCTTAGGTATTGAATATGGTTTATTGAATACAGTACATGCTTACACAAACGATCAAATGCTTTTGGATGGAAGTCATGAAGATTTACGCCGTGCTCGTGCAGCAGCGCATTCTATTATTCCAACAAAAACAGGTGCAGCCGCAGCTGTAGGATTAGTCTTACCTGAGTTAGCAGGAAAACTCGATGGCTTTGCGATGCGTGTTCCAGTCCTTAACGTTTCTGTTATCGATTTGACCTTTACAGCGAAGCGTGAAACGAGCGTAAAAGAAGTTAATGACATCGTACGCCAAGCAAAAAGTCGCATCTTACAAATCAATGATGATCCTTTAGTATCCTGTGATTTTAATCATAATCCTGCATCGTCTATTTTTGATACCACGCAAACTAAAGTATTTGGAAACCTAGTGAAAATCGTAGCCTGGTATGATAACGAATGGGGCTTTTCTAATCGTATGCTTGATACAGCACAGCAAATGATGAGTTGCTAAACCCCTGTTTGGAGATATTGATGAGTCTGATACAAATGAGCGATATAGACCTGTCTGGAAAACGGGTGCTAATTCGTGAAGATCTAAATGTTCCAATCAAAGAAGGAATGATTACCAGTGATCAACGATTGCAAGCGGCATTACCCACTTTAAAAGCTGCCTTGGATGCTGGTGCGGCAGTGATGGTTTTATCTCATTTAGGCCGCCCTGAAGAGGGAAAATTTGAACGACGCTTTTCTATGAAACCCATTGCAGAATACTTGCAAAAACATCTGAACTATCCTGTTCATTTCGTAACTGATTACCTCAATGGTGTGGATGCTAAACCAGGAGAGTTAGTCGTTTGCGAAAACGTACGCTTTAATGTTGGTGAAAAGAATAATGAAGAGCAGCTGGCTAAAAAACTTGCCAGCCTCTGCGATGTCTTTGTTATGGATGCTTTTGGTACAGCGCATCGGGCCCAAGCTTCTACATATGGTGTCGCTCAATATGCACCGATTGCCGTTGCCGGTCCTTTGTTGGTTCGCGAACTTAATGCTATAGAGAAAGCACTTGCGGCACCTGAGAAACCTATTGTCGCGATTGTTGGCGGGGCCAAAGTTTCCACCAAGCTCAGTTTGTTACGCCAATTAGTCACCCTTGTTGATTGCTTAATCCCTGGAGGCGGTATTGCAAATACATTCCTTAAAGCCCAGGGGTTTGAAATTGGTGTTTCCCTTTATGAAGAGGCTTTGCTGGATGAAGCACGAGAAATTCTCCAAATTGCTGAAGAAAAAGGGTGTCGCATACCCTTACCAACTGATGTGGTAGTAGGTAAATCGTTTAGTGAGCAGTGCCCTGCTTATAATAAATCGTTACACAATGTTGCCGCTGATGACATGATTCTTGATATTGGACCCATGACAGTTAGTGAGTATGTAGACCTAATTAATGAAGCTAAAACTATCATTTGGAATGGCCCAGTTGGCGTTTTTGAATTTGCCCAATTTGCGTATGGAACCCGGGCATTAGCGATTGCTATTGCGGAAAGCGATGCCTTTTCCATTGCTGGTGGTGGAGACACCCTTGCCGCAATCGATCTCTATGATCTGAACCAGCAAATTTCCTATGTTTCCACTGGAGGGGGGGCATTTCTTGAGTGCTTAGAAGGAAAAACCTTGCCAGCTGTTGCCATTTTGCAGGAGCGTGCAAAAGATGTTAAGACAAACTAAAATCGTAGCAACATTAGGCCCGGCAAGTAATAATCCGGTAACACTACGTGCCATGTTAACCGCAGGAGTTGACGTGGTGCGCATCAATTTTTCACATGCTGATGCCTCAGCATTACAACTCATTGCTTTAGTTCGAGAAATTGCTGAAGAATTAAATCGTCCACTGGCAGTAATGGCTGATTTACAAGGGCCTAAAATTCGTATTGGTCGTTTCAAAGAGAAATCGATTACTTTGATTGAAGGCCAAGACTTCACTTTGGATTGTAATGCCGCAGAATTATTAGGTGATAATAAGGAAGTTTCTGTTGCATACCCCAATCTTTCTAGTGAACTGGCTCCAGAAGATCATTTATTGCTTAATGATGGTTTAGTTGAATTGGAAGTAATAAATATTTCTGGCTCCAAAATTCATTGCCGTGTGGTTGAAGGCGGTGTCTTGAGCGATCTTAAAGGATTAAACAGAAAAGGTGGTGGGTTAGCAGCCAGAACCATGACTGATAAAGACAAGCGTGATTTACGCACAGCGATTGAAGCAGAAGTAGATTACATCAGTTTGTCTTTCGTAAAAGATGCTGAGGATATTCGTCATGCTCGTGCGCTCATGACTGAATTTGGCAAAAAAATACCAGTGATTGCTAAAATTGAACGAACCGAAGCATTGCACTATTTAACCGAAATTATTCAAGAAGCGGATGCACTCATGGTTGCCCGGGGCGATCTAGGAGTTGAAATAGGCGCCGCTGAAGTCCCTGCAATCCAAAAGCACATTATTGGCGAAGCCCGTCGATTAGACAAAGTAGTGATTACTGCAACGCAAATGATGGAATCGATGATTAATAATCCTCAACCTACTCGTGCAGAAGTCTCTGATGTTGCCAATGCGATATTAGATGGGACCGATGCGGTGATGCTGTCTGCAGAAACAGCCAGTGGCCATTTTCCCGTTAAAGTTTTGACTATGGTCAATAAGATCTGCCTAAGTACTGAGAAACATGCAAGTTTTTACTATCACAACGATAAAACGGAAGCCCATCATTATCACCGTGCGGATCAAGCAATTGCCATGGCAACAATGCATACCGCCAATCATTTCCCCATCCAGGCAATTATTACATTGACCGAATCAGGGGATACTGCCTTATGGATTTCCAGACAACAAAGTACTGTCCCTATTATCGCTGTTTCTGCCAATAAGCGAACCATAGGTCGCTTGTGCCTGGCTCATAATGTTTTTCCCGTGTTCATGAATTATCATCAATTCGATGCGGAAACATTGAATCAACAAGTACTTGAAGAGCTCATAAAATCAGGCCATCTTGAGCCCAAAAGCTTTGTCTTATTAACAAGGGGTCGAATGATCGGCACCGCAGGAGGTACAAACAGTATGGAGATTATTCGGGTCTAAATGCTGTTTTTAAGATATACTTTTATTTTATTTTGCGGGTGTAGTTCAATGGTAGAACCTCAGCTTCCCAAGCTGATGGCGTGGGTTCGATTCCCATCACCCGCTCAATTCTAAAAGCTAAGGCGGATAGAGTTAGCACCAATGGCTGATTTCACATTTTCATACTTGGGGAGTCAGGATAATCCTTATGAAAATTTTCTTGTTTAGTAGCGAGTTCTTGTTCGTTACACTCGACACATTTTCCACAACAACAACGGATCGTTCGAGAAACAACCAAAGGTGTTGAGCCGCCCACCCCCATACCCAAACACGTAGTGAAGATCCACGGCAAGGGAGTAAAACAAGAAACTACAATGCCAACGGCTAAACCGATCGAACAACCGCAGCCTACAGCCGCTTTTTCTCCTTTGGTAATGCATGATTTTTTAAGTGGAAGATCCCAAATTTGACTGATTTCATCTTTTTGAGCTTTAATAGACTTTTTAAGTTCCACGATTTCTTTTTCAGCTTCGGAGCGCTTTTGGCGAAGAATTTCAGTGTGCCTTCTTTCTAGGAAACCTATAAATTGGGTACGTATTTTTGGAAAGGTTCCGTTATAGTCTTCATCACATATTTTAATGTAAATTTGCTTTGGATATCGAGAAACCAGTGATCTGAAGGTTTTATTGGTATTATATAAATAATTTAACGACTTTAAATCAAGAAAAAACATGATCTGGAACATTACGTCATCAGGGACTCCAGAAAAACTTCCTTTTTGTGTAGCATCAGTTTGTTCTTCTTCCTTTTTATTAAACACAACTCCTCCATTACAACGATTAAAAATGGAATATCGGTTTCAACTCCGGTGATATTATCGAATATTATAGAATATTCAAACAGTTATTTAATTTTCTTTAAGCTACTTAATACGGAGTATTAAAAGAGAGTCCGGGTAAGGTTCTGAAAACCTGGGTTTCGCTTCAAGGCACCCAGGCATGATTCGAAGTAAAATGAACTATTCGATGATTTCTTTTTTCTCGCTACGAGATAATCCCAATTTCTCTTTCAAACGCGCCACTGCATCTGGATCATATTGCTTAGTCGCTTTATTTTTTACGACTACAGCTGTGGTCCTCGCTGGTTGTACTGGAGCATTTAAGGTGTTATAGGTTGAAGAGCGTACAGGGTAAGTAGGGAAGTAAGCCTCTGTAGACGTAGATGATTGACCCGTTACTTGCGATTGAAAAGCGGTACTGTGTTGGGTCGAAGCGTTGGAGCTGGTCGTCTTTTCTACTTGAGTTTTGCGTGCGTTTCTTACACTTTTTTCAACACGTTTTTTAATTTTGGCAGCTGCATGTTCCGCTTCCTCTTCACTTACCGCAGAGACATCATTACCTTGCAAGTCAACGCGCATTTCTCGAAGCTTGAGGCATGCCAAATAATCAAGTCGACGCGTAAATAAAACCACGGCCTCTCTTAATTTACTTTTGGAAATCCCTGCTTTTTCAGCTTCATCTGCATGCAGCAAAATATCATCCATAATCCCCACTTTTAATGGACGGATCCGTAATGAATTATCGAATGCTGCGGGAAAATGGGCAGCGAGCCACAATAATGCATCTGTTCGTGCTTTTTTTGAACCGATTTTTTGAGCTTTATTAATAACGGCAGTGCGTGGGTGCAGCTCCTGTTTTCTCATTAGTGTACCCTTGTTAGATATTGAATGTCATATCCGGAAAATGAAATCATTCGCCTTAAGAATGAGCGCACAATGTACAATGTTTGATGATTGTTTGCAAGCACTCTGAAACATGTTCAATACGGTAAAAACAAGAAATCAAAGTAGAAAAATAGGCAATGATAGTCCTATAATGAAAACAGGACTTTTAAGTTCGTAATTTTTACTATAGATGCGATAGGATTTTAGTGTCTCGCTTAAGCCTTTTGATTACGACTTATGGAGCAAAATATGACAGATTTTATAAAAAAATTATTTATATTATTTATTGCCTTATTCTTTCCATGGATCATATTTCTTATGAATGATAATCCCGGAGGAGCCTTTATCGCCTTGGCGTTACAAGCCACCGTGATTGGATGGCCATTTGCAACCGCCTGGGCTTTGCGAACACACTATCCTCCCCCAAAAGAAAAGCAACACTAAGATCATAAGGAGAACTATGTTAACTCGCGTTATTGTAAATGGAGCTAACGGTAAAATGGGCTCGCTAGCCTGTGAGACCCTCAATAATCACCAAGAATTTGAATTAGTCGCACAACTTGGCAAAGACGATGATTTGGCACAAGCCATTAAAGACACTCAGGCGCAAGTTGTTGTTGATCTAACGCGCGCAGATTGTGTGTATCAAAATAGTCTTACGATTATAAATCATGGAGCCCATCCAGTTATTGGAACTTCAGGACTTCTACCCAACCAAATTAAAGAATTAACTACGTTTTGTGAAAGTCGTCGTTTGGGTGGAATTATTGTACCTAATTTTTCTATAAGTGCGGTTTTGATGATGATTTTTGCAGCCAAAGCGGCTGAATATTTTCCTGAAGTAGAAATTATTGAAGCACATCATCAACAAAAGCTGGATGCACCATCAGGAACAGCTTTAAAAACGGCTGAAATGATTGCTGCAGCACGGAAAGATCCCAAAAATAAATTAAATCTAAAAGAGTTAATCCCTGGTGCTCGGGGCGGAGTGCATTACGATATCAACATCCATTCTATACGTCTTCCTGGGGTTATTGCGCGTCAACAAGTCATTTTCGGCAGTGTAGGTGAAACACTAACTATTACAGACGACTGCATTGATCGACGCTCTTTTATGCCTGGAATCGTTTTATCCTGTCAAAAAGTATCCGGGTTATCTACTTTGATTTATGGACTTGAACATTTGCTCTAAAAAACATTCCTAGAAATTGTAGCCTGGGTGAAGCCCAGGCCAAACCCAGAAAATTATCTTGACCACTCAAATGACGCCTCACTCAAGCTACATTATCTATTTAATGCATATATACTTCCTTAACATTTGACTCTTTAGACCTAGTAAATAAGCTCAACCATTCTTCTAATGTCTTTTCAACCATTTGCGTAAAGTCTGCCTTATCATTTGGACCAAGAAATTCACGTGCACGTCCATAAACTGAATTAGTTGCCTCTGTACGGCTTTCATCGGATTCAGGTCTGTCCAATATGATTTGGAATATCTTTTCAAACCGCACAACGTTATCTTTTCCAGATGAAGGACTTAGCATTAAATCAAAAATTTGCTTTATCCCATCAGGAATTGTTGCGGAGTCAGTAAAGAACTTTACAGACCAACGTCCATTCGAGTCTGCTGCTGGAATAAATAGAGCTTTCTCATTAATTAATAGATGTAATGAATCGTAAAGTCGATTACAGTTTACTTTACCTAATTGGCGCGCAGCCAAACGACAGAGCAATGTATTTTTTGGGAGTAGATATTCTTTTACTTTTTTGGTGCTACCAATAAAAATATTTTTTACTTCATTATCTGTTGCAATCCGATCATCCTCTTCAAGCGCCTTCTCGTTATCCAGCCTTTTTTTAATTTCTGTAGCAATATCTTCTGGTAAGTACCACTGAGGAGTCTTTATGCCTTCGGAACCTGGTGCATTCTGTCCTGCATGCTCATGTTGATGACGACTCATATACAGATCAGCTACTAAGGAAACAAAACGAATGCGATTTTTCTTATCCGATTGATCATCAAATACAGGCCAACATCCATAGAGTTCTTTATATAGAATCATTGCATCAGTATGAATAAGCTCTATGGCTTTTCTATCCTTGCCACTGACGCAAGATCCATAAGAATGGCCCTCAATGGTCATGATAATTAACTGCTCAAGAGAACTCAAAAACAATTCCCTGCCCGCATAATCAAAAATAGTTGCAGTCCCTGGAGCTGACTCTAAGACACTTTTATATTGCTCCAGGAGTGTCTTTAGTCCTGGAGTCCAAGGGACAAGTTTCTCCGCAACAGCCAATAAATTCAAACTGTCTTTATCATTTGACTGGGTATAATAGAGCCGTTTTGCTAAATTGTAGGGATGATTATTCTGGAGAATAGCTGGTTTCGTCGCACGTCGCTCTACCGCTGCACGTGCTAATTTATACAGCTCTAAATCTGGAGGTAACGTGGGCAAAAAATCGGTAATAAAGGTCGGCACATAATCAACTGCATGAATTGGACTAATCAAGGTTTGTAATATTGCAACGCGATCAGGATCTGCATACTCCATCACTTTAGTCAGATTCGAATCGATGTGGCGTTGTTGCACAGCTGCAGGCCATGTTAATCCATCTCGACTTGCAACATGACTGGACCGGTATCGTTTTTTTGAGAGCTCACGAAATTTCCCATCAAGACTCACTGCAAATAAACGGTGAACAGCATAGTTTGCAGGTAGAGGGAGCGTTCGATGACGACTGGATAAATAAGTGACTGCATCTTCGACTCGTTCACATCCTTTCAGTACATGTTGCAGAAAATACTGTTGATGCTCGGACAATACCCAGTACCATTGTGGAAGACTCGAAATGGCCCCCACCGTAGCAGAGCATTCTTTCTTAAAGCTGTCTGAAACGATTAATTTCTTAAACTTGCTTAAATGATAATCTAGAGTTGACGGATCCGGAGCTAACACTCGCATCATTTCTTGTAAATGCGGGCTCAATTCATTAAACCAAGCCGGGAGTGGCGGAGAACCCGCAGCAATTTGTTTTAGATTTGCAGTTAAACTAATCGCCCTTTTTTTAATTGAGTCCCACTCAATTAAAAAACTATTAAAGTCTTGGGCGACTTCAAGATGGCTGCTAATGTTGCGATCAAGATTACAAAAATAGGCATGTTGATACTCTTCAAGCTTATGAAGCCAGGAGGGGGTTTTGGGGTATTGGCTCGCCTTTATTTGTTCTAATTCATTTATAAATTGTTCGTAGTGAGGAGGGAGTGATTCGTCGAGCTGCAGAATAAATTCTTCGTCTTTCAATTTCATAGGCGTTAATGTTGCCAGATCGTAGCGACCTTGACGCATCAATTCGTATTGTTCTGCTTCATTGAGTAATTCAATTGCTTCTTTAATTGAAACACCCCACCCCAAGGTAATGAGTTCAACTAATTTCGCAGTATATTTTTCCAATTCCTTGTGCAACTCATCCATGGACCCTTTTGCACGCACCGCTTCTTCTTCACACTCGCTTACATAATCCTCTAAAGTGCTTTTGAGCAAAAAGCTACTTTGTGAGGCTAATGGATAAGCATCAGCAAGAAAGGAGAACGCTTTATGAAGACTATTAACCCGACGCACGAAACTACGATGATTATCAGGCTTCTTGTGGTAAGTTTCTAGAATATAGCCAGGAAAACGGTTTTCTAAGGCTCGGAGTAATTCAGATGATAATTCGGTACCATAAGGTACTCGTAAAATAATTCCTTTTCCCATCGATTAATTTCCTTAACGACTTACCCCAGTTTAAAAAACTCCCTTAGTTAATTCAAAAAGAGGTTATATTAGTCCTAATCTCTTCATTATTATTGTATAAATAATTCCCCGAAACAATTACAATAATCACTTAATTTGATAAAAATAATAAAAAGGAGTTTGTTAATGAGCTACATTGTACAACATTATATTGGTGGACAATTAATCAAGGAAACAAATGCAGCGAGCCATCCTATCTATAACCCTGCGTTAGGGGAAGTAATCGGTCAAGTTCATTTCGCATCCAAATCACTTTGTGATAAAACAATCGCTACTGCCAAAGAAGCTGGAACAGAATGGGCTCAAACTCCTGCAATAAAAAGAGCGAGAATTCTTTTTAAATTCAGAGACTTATTGGAAAAAAATCAATTGGATCTAGCACGAATCGTCACGCGTGAACATGGTAAGACTTTAGATGATGCGAAAGGTTCTGTAGCACGTGCTATAGAAGTAGTGGAATTACATTGCGGCCTTGTCAATCAACTCCAAGGAGATTTCTCTGCCGATGTAAGTAATGGAATTGACTGCCATACCTTACGGCAACCCTTAGGGGTTTGTGCGGGTGTCTCTCCTTTTAATTTCCCTGTTATGGTTCCGGTGTGGATGATGATTCCAGCGATTGCCTGCGGTAATACATTCATCTTAAAACCTTCCGAACAAGACCCCTCTGCTCCTGTCCGTCTTTTGGAATTATTAAATGATGCAGGCTTGCCTGCTGGGGTTGCCAATTGCTTGCATGGCGATAAAACAACCGTCGATCATTTACTGGCTCATCCGGATATCGCGGCCTTCACAGCCGTCGCCTCCACACCTGTTGCACAACATATTTATACTACCGCAGCAGCCCATGGAAAACGGGCCCATACCTTTGGTGGTGCTAAAAACCACTGCATCGTGATGCCTGATGCCGATTTGGATCAAGCAGCTTCTGCAATTGTTGGTGCTGCATATGGTTCTGCAGGTGAGCGATGCATGGCGATATCGGTTGTTGTGACCGTAGGCGATCACACCGCTGATGCCTTAATTGAACAAATGACGCCACAAATTAAAGCAACTCGCATCAATGCGGGTGATGTACCGGACACAGATATGGGGCCGTTGATTAGTGGACCGCATCGTGAACGAGTACTCGCAGCTGTCGATAAAGGAATCAGTGAGGGAGCCAAATTAATTATTGATGGCCGAGGCTTTAAGCATCCTGAACATCCACAAGGCTTCTTCATGGGACCATGCCTGTTTGATCATGTTGATGAAAACATGTCCATCTATCAAAATGAAATTTTTGGACCCGTTCTGGTGATTGTTCGTACCAATGATTTTGAAGAAGCGCTCGCTTTGGTGAATAGAAATCAATACGGTAATGGAACAGCAATTTTCACCCGCGATGGATTTAGTGCACGCGAATACAGCCAACGCGTCCAAGTTGGCATGGTAGGGATTAACATTCCTATTCCCGTTCCTATTGCCAATCACCCGTTTGGCGGCTGGAAACATTCTTCATTCGGTGACACCAACATGCACGGGCAAGAAAGCGTCAATTTCTATACTCGACGCAAAACAGTCACCAGCAAATGGCCGGTTAGTAAAATCAAAGAAAGTGCGTTTATCATGCCCACGCATGATTAAAAACAGAATAATTAATGTAGCCAGGGTTAAGGCGAAACTGGGCGACATTAAGTAAATCATCCTTCTCCCCTCAAGGGGAGAAGGTGCCCGAGAGGGCGGATGAGGGCTTTAATTAGAGCAACCTCACCCTACCTCCTCTTCCAATTGGGAGAGGGGAAACATCTTGATTTGCTTAATGACCATACAGCAGCACTTCACCCAAGCTACGGTCAGCACATGGAGAACTCAATGGCAAAAATAGGATTTGTGGGACTTGGACATATGGGATTACCCATGGCGATTAATCTGGTTAAAGCGGGACATCAAGTCACCGGATATGACTTACAACCAACCGCCTTGCAACACTTTTCTCAATCCGGTGGTCTTATTGCAGCAAACGCTCAAGAAATTGCTAAAGAAAAGGATGTATTGATTACGATGCTACAAAATGGACAACAAGTATTGAATGTTTGTCATGGCAACAATGGATTGTTTCAAACCGCAAAAAAAGGCGCTTTATTTATTGATTGCTCCACCATTGACGTCAACAGTTCGCGAGAACTACATCATCTGGCCAAACAACACCATCTCCAAGTCGTTGATGCCCCCGTATCCGGTGGCGTTGCCGGAGCCGGAGCGGCTACGTTAACGTTTATGGTTGGTGGTGAAGAACCAGCGTTTCATGCGGCTCAACCCATTTTAGCATCTATGGGACAAAAAATTATTCATACTGGCAGTGCAGGAAGCGGTCAGGCAGCAAAAATATGTAATAACATGATCCTGGGGATCTCCATGATTGCCATCTCAGAGGCGTTTATCCTTGCAGAACAACTGCAATTATCTCCACAAAAACTTTTTGAAGTAGTAACCAATGCATCAGGGCAATGCTGGGCAATGAGCAAATATGCACCTGTTCCTGGAGTGTTGGAAAATGTCCCTGCAAATAACGAATACAAACCAGGATTTGCTGCAGCAATGATGCTTAAGGATCTGTTGCTTAGCCAAGATTCAGCTCAGTCGGTCAATGTGAACACTCCTTTGGGAGCGAAAGCAACTACTCTTTATCAACATTTTATAGACCAGGGCCTGGGTGATTCTGATTTTTCAGCAATTATTAAACTCATTTCCCAAGGTATAGAGGTATAACATGCATTCTCATTTGCGCAACCCAAAATTAACTCCAACCGAAGATTCATTAAACGAGTTTTGGTCTGAAGTAGCCCAACAAACGGTAGATTGGCTTCAACCTTGGGATACAGTGCTTACTGGTGGGTTAAAACATGGTGATGTAACCTGGTTCAAAGGTGGGAAATTGAATGTCAGTTTGAATTGTTTAGACCGACACTTACCCCATAAAGCAAATCAACCCGCCATCATCTGGGAAGGAGATGACCCAAACCAACATAAAACACTGACCTTTGCCGAATTACATGCCGAAGTGTGTCGGATGAGTAATGTGCTCAAGCAATTAAAGGTGAAAAAAGGCGACAAAGTAGCCATCTATTTACCGATGATTCCTGAGGCAGCAATTGCCATGCTTGCTTGCACACGAATTGGCGCCATCCATACGGTAATATTTGCTGGATTTTCAGCTCATGCCTTAAGACAACGTATACTTGCTTCCGAATGTGCCTGCTTAATCACTGCCAACCATTTTAATCGGGGTGGTAAGTTGGTTGGATTAAAGGAACAGGTTGACGAGGCGTGCAGTGATTTATCACTAAAAAGACTGCTCATCAAAACGAGTGATGATCCTGTTGCTATTGATAAAAATAAAGATCATTGGTGGCATGAACTCAAAGAAAAAGTAAGCGCACAATGCGCTCCAGAACCCATGGATGCTGAAGATCCCTTATTTATATTGTATACATCAGGAAGCACCGGCCAGCCCAAGGGCGTAGTGCATACCACCGGAGGCTACCTCGTACAAACAGCGTATACGCACCAATTAATTTTTAATTGCCAACCAGACGAAGTATTTTGGTGTACTGCAGATATAGGCTGGGTTACGGGACATAGTTATGTAGTATATGGTCCTCTTTGTAATGGAATTACAACTCTAATGTATGAAGGAATTCCTACCTGGCCTGATTTCTCTCGAAATTGGCAAATTGTTGATAAGCATCAGGTAAACGTATTTTATACAGCGCCCACCGCCATACGTGCCTTAATGCGTGCTGGAGATGAATGGTTGGCCTCCAGCTCGCGGGATTCTTTACGCTTACTGGGTTCTGTGGGAGAGCCTATTAATCCGGAAGCATGGCAATGGTATTATCAAAAAGTAGGTCAAGAGCGATGTCCGATTGTGGATACATGGTGGCAAACCGAAACTGGGGCGGTAATGATTAGTCCCAGAGCCGATGATCCAATTAATAAACCAGGTTCAGCACGCCAACCTATTCCAGGCGTTATCCCTGTATTACTCAATGAGAACGGCCACGAAATAACCGGGGCTGGTGAAGGATTTTTAGCAATTAAATATCCCTGGCCTTCAATGGCGAGAACCATTGCTGGTGATCATCCACGTTATTGCATGACCTATTTACATCATGGTTATTACATTACAGGAGATGGTGCAAAACGCGATGAGGACGGTGATTACTGGATTACAGGTCGGGTGGATGATGTCATTAATGTTTCCGGCCATCGCTTGGGTACTGCAGAAATCGAAAGTGCGCTCGTGAGTCACCCCGCAGTTGCCGAGGCTGCAGTAGTGGGCATTCCCCATGATCTTAAAGGCCAGGGAATTTATGCCTATGTCATTTTAAAACAAGATGTTATGCCAGATGACACCTTAAAAACCCAGTTAATCCAACAGGTTAATAAGGAGATAAGCCCTATTGCAAAACCTGATGTAATCCATATCGTTAATGATTTACCCAAAACACGTTCCGGTAAAATCATGCGCCGTATTTTGCGCAAAATTGCAGCAAAAGAACTACAAAGTCTCGAGGAGTTGGGCGATATCTCCACCTTGGCAAATCCCCAAATCGTAGAAAAACTGTGGAAGGAGGCGAATCAAACTTAGTCGTTTATTCTGTCATTAAAGGGAATTTGGGAATTCAATAGCACAAAACTTGGGTTATGCTTTGCCTTAACCCGGGCTCCAAGAGCCACGCCCTAAAATGTGTAAATTTTTAGCAATTTGTTGAGTAAATGCAAAAAATGTGTTGCTTTATATGCAAAATACGATTAAAATTAGTCACGTTTTAGCTAAAGGTCAGATCCCCTAAAATGCAAGAAGCCCCGGATTGTTTTGATTTTTCTCAGCTGTCCTTGGAGGAAATAGCCAATTTACTCCAACGTTTTAGCGTGCGCCTAACTCCTGATGAAGCCCTCACGATACAAAATACCCTCTTAAAACGACCACCAACTTATGCAGAATGCATTTTATGGTCTATTCAGGGTTCCGAACATTGTTCTTATAAAAGTAGCCGCAAACACCTTAACCAGTTCAATACCAAGGCACCCCACGTCATTCTGGGCCCTAAAGAAGATGCCGGAATTGTTGCCGTAGCAACAGATAAACAAAACCGACGTTATGGTATTGTCGTAAGCCATGAATCGCATAATCATCCCTCTCAACTTGTACCTTTCGAAGGTGCTGCAACTGGAGTGGGTGGAAATGTACGCGATGTGTGCTGTATGGGCGCGGAAGTAATTGCAGTCGCGGACAGTTTGCGTTTTGGCGATATTGATCGTCCAAAAACGAAATGGATAAATCAAGGGGTCGTTCAAGGAATTGCAGGATATGCGAATCCTCTTGGCATCCCCAATTTAGGTGGTGATACTTATTATGACGAAGCCTATAATGAAAATTGTCTGGTTACGGTAGTTACTTTAGGGGTAGTGAGAGAAGATCAGATCATCCATTCTTATGCTCCAGCGAATGCAGAAGGCTATCAATTTATCTTAGTAGGTAAGCCCACAGATAATAGTGGTTTTGGCGGCGCAGCGTTTGCTTCAGCAACACTGAGTGAAGAACAACAAGAGCAAAATAAAGGAGCTGTCCAAGAACCGAATGCGTTCTTACAACGACATATTCTTAAAGCCAATTACGCCATGTTTGAATTCCTGCGCGAAAACGATCTGATTGATCGGATAGGCTTCAAAGATCTAGGTGCTGGAGGAATTGCTTGCGCCAGTGTTGAATTGGCGGAAGCCAGTGGTTATGGCGCAGAAATCAATCTTGATCTGGTGCCAACCAGCATGAATAATTTATTACCTGCAGTGGTCCTTTGTTCGGAAACACAGGAACGCTTTATGTGGGTTGTTCCTCAAGAACTGGTTGAGACGTTTTTAAAACATTATAACGAGCGATTCGCCCTTCCAGAAATCTGCGATGGCGCCCAAGCAACTGTGGTGGGAACAATAAGAAACGATGGTTTATACGTTGTTAAAGCCCAAGGAAAAGAAATTGTCTCCGCTCGCGCCCAAGATATTACCCAAGGGATTCTTTATGATCGCCCTTATAGTGCGAAACAAAACACGCATAAGGAACCAGAGCAGATTACAGTGAGCGATTTCAATGAACAATTCTTGGATTTACTTGCTCACGAAAATATTGCTTCCCGTGCACCAATTTATGAAAGTTATGACAAACAAGTTCAAGGTCGCTCAGTCGTCGAACCAGGATGGGCTGATGCTGGGGTAATTGCTCCATTTAATGAAGATAAATACCCCCAAGAAATTCAATATACAGGGGTCGCTTTATCCGTCGATCATAATCCGCGTTATAATAAAATTGATGCCTATTGGGGAGCCGTTAATGCGGTTATCGAATCGGTACGTAACATCGTTGCCGTAGGCGCATGGCCTCTTGCTCTAACTGATTGTCTGTGTTTTGGTAATCCCGAAAACCCCGAACAAATGGGCGAGTTTGTTGATGCTGTACGCGGCATCGTCGATGCATGCCATGCAGTAAAAATGTTCGACGATCGCAATGTAACGCTACCAATTATATCGGGTAATGTATCGCTCTATAACGAGTCAGCTCAAGGTGCCATTCCACCGAGTCCGATTATCAGTTGCCTTGGTTCAATCAACGATTACTCCAAAGCAATAAGCTATGACTTCAAGAAACCTAATTCAGTTCTTTTAATGATTGGCGAGCGCAAAGATGAGTGTGGTGGTAGTGTGTATTACCAATTACATCAACAATTAGGTAGTCAACTCCCTAAACCCAATCTTTCTTCATTCGCTGATGAAATCAGTGCCATCCATGCTGCGATGCAAGCCGGTCTAGTGTTATCCGCACATGATATCTCTGAAGGCGGTATTGCCGTTGCTTTGGCAGAAATGAGTTTTAAAAATGAAATTGGGGTGAATGCATTTATTCCTGGTAATTTACCCAATGATAAAAAGCTGTTTTCAGAAAGTGGAGGATTTATCCTCGAGGTATCACTGGAGAAATTAAGCGCACTGGAAGATATATTTCGTAAATATTCTGTATCGTTTCAGTCCATAGGTGAAACAACAGCAACCCCAACCTTGGTAATCAATTCGGTTATCAATGTATCAATCAGTGCAGCCAAAACTGCTTGGGAAAATGGTTTAGTTGAGAGGCTCATATAATGTCAATTATTGATTACAAAGCTGCAGGCGTTGATATAGAAGCAGGTAATGAAGCAGTACGGAGTATTAAAAAAGCGGTAGAAAGCACCTTTTCCCCACGAGTTCTTACTGGGATTGGCAGCTTTGGTGCCATGTATGATCTCAAAAGCCTACTGCAAGATTATGAGCACCCCGTACTCGTACAAAGTATTGATGGTGTAGGTACCAAAATGATGGTTGCGAAAATGATGCAAAAATTCGATACCATCGGGATTGATTTAGTCAGTGCCACCACCAATGACATTATTGTTTTGGGTGCAAAACCACTTACGCTCCTGGATTACATTGCAAACGACAAATTAAAACCGGAAATCATCGAACAGATCATTAGCGGCATGGTCAAAGCCTGCAAAGAAAATCACATTTCTTTAGTTGGCGGTGAAACCGCTGAAATGCCCGGTACCTACTTGCCAGGTGAGCTGGATTTGGTCGGTATCATTACTGGCGTTGTCGAAAAAAACAAAGCGATTGAAGGCAAAACGATCTGTGAAGGAGATCTCGTAGTTACTTTTCCTTCAAGTGGTTTACATACTAATGGGTATTCATTAGCAAGAAAGTTGCTTTTTGATGTGGCAGGTTACAAGGTAGAATCTCAATTTCAAGATTTTTCTCAAAGCATTGGTGAAGAGCTTTTAACACCGCATGTGAATTACACCAGGCCTATTTTAAGTATTTTGGAAAAAAACATCCCTATTAAAGGAATGGCTCACATCACAGGTGGTGGATTACTGGAAAACATTCCTCGCATTTTACCCAAACAATGTGGTGTTGAAATTCATAAAAAACAGATTCCTGAACTGCCTATATTTAGTCTGTTGCGTAAGTTAGGAAATCTGGATGATGAACACATGTATCGAACTTTTAATATGGGTGCAGGTTTAGTTCTTTTTATAGCACCAGAAACATTATCGGCTGTTCGCGAAGTGCTCCGCGATTTTCCTTCCTTCCCTCTTTATGAAATTGGACGCGTAGTAAAAGGAGATCAAAAGGTGAGGCTGTTATGATACGTATTGGCTTAATTCAATTCCCAGGGTCCAATTGTGAACGCGAAACAGCACTTGCTGTAAAACGGGTCGGAATGGAGCCTGTTGAGTTTTTGTGGAATGAATCTTTAGAAAAACTACGTAATCTGGATGGTTATATCCTTATCGGTGGTTTTTCCTATGAAGATCGCTCTCGTGCAGGAATTATTGCCGCACTTGATCCCGTAATTCAAGAAATCAAAGCCCAAAGTGACAAAGGAAAGCCCGTACTAGGAATCTGCAATGGCGCCCAAATACTCGTTGAATCAGGTTTAGTACCCGGCTTAAATCAGCATGAAATCAGTATGGCGCTCACAGAAAATAAGCGTATTGCTCATGGAAAAATCGTGGGGACAGGTTTTTATAATGCCTGGGTGCATATGCGCTTGGCAGAAAATCATCAACATAACGCATTTACTCGCCATCTAACGACCAAAGATTTTATTCATCTGCCGATTGCACACGCTCAAGGACGTTTTCTTATGCCAGACTCCTTGTTAAAGCAGATAGAACAACTGGGTTTAAATTTATTTCAATATTGTGATGACCAAGGCCAGGTCATTGATAATTTCCCAATTAATCCAAATGGCTCTGCGGGCAATATTGCAGCAATTACCAACCAGGCTGGCAATGTTATGGCCATGATGCCCCATCCTGAGCGCACGATGAATGGCGACCCTATTTTTGCTTCCATGCGTGATTATATCAAAGAACTAAAAGGTAGCTTGGGTGAAGACGCAGCCATTCCCTCCAGTCTACACTCCAAGTCCCAGAACGTAGTAGACGAAATGACCGGCAGCCTTAAAAACTTCAGCCAAATCCCATCAAGCCATCTTTGTCTGGTCAAACTCATTATCACGGACAATCAAGCTTTAACCGTACAAAAAACCTTAAGACGCTTAGGTTTCCCAGTAACCGTGAATCGTTTTGAACACTGGGAAATTGAATGCGATTCTGCAGAGCATTTTGCCCAACTTAAAAAAACGGGCCTTTTGTATTCGGATCGCAAAGAGCGCGAAGTTTCTTCAAACGAATTGAACATTCCAAATGCCTTAGCTTACCTGGTTCGTGCAAAAGAGGACTTGAAAGGGCAGCAAACGTTACAAACCCTTAATACTCACTATGCAGTACCTAAAATAAGTAAAATTAATCATGGTGTTTTATGGCAATTTACCAGTGATGAAACCAATGTCTCTGCGTTAATAGACCATATTTTATTAACTCACATTATCGGGAACCCTTATGCTCATGAATGCTACCGCTACGACCACTCATTATGAAAATGAAATTCGAGAAGCCTTAGCTTTTTGCTTGGACCAAACCAATTTGCCTGTAGGCAAAAAATATCAAGGAAAAGTAAGGGACTCATATGACTTGGGTGATTACATCATGCTGGTTACCACCGATAGACTCACCGCATTTGATAGACATCTTGCCTTGATTCCTTATAAGGGTGCGGTACTTAACCTAACTAGTGCCTGGTGGTTTGAACAAACCAAAAATCTTGTTCCTAATCACATTATTGCAGTTCCCGATCCTAATGTCGTTATTGCCAAAAAATGCACCGTTTTCCCGATTGAGTTTGTAGTACGAGGGTTCATCAGTGGTACCACAAGCACTTCTTTATGGACTCAGTATCAAAGTGGAGTACGTGAATACTGCGGAATTACTTTTCCTGAGGGATTAAGAAAAAATCAACAACTAGAACAACCTGTTTTAACCCCAACGACTAAAGAAAAAATTCATGATCGACCTATCTCTCCAGCTGAAATTATTGCAGATGGATGGATGACTGAAGAAGATTGGTTAGAAGCAAGTGCGTTAGCACTAAAACTCTATCAACGTGGTACTGAAATCGCTAAAGAACATGGCTTGATTTTAGTAGACACTAAATATGAATTTGGCCGCGATGCTGATGGAAAAATTATAGTAGTGGATGAAATTCATACTCCTGATTCGAGTCGCTACTGGCTTGCTGACAGCTATCAAGCACGCATTGCCGAGGGCTTAGAACCCGAAAATATTGATAAAGAGTTTTTGCGATTATGGTTTGCAAAAAATTCAGATCCTTATCACGATGAGCAACTTCCTCAAGCACCACAAGAATTAATTGAAGAACTTTCCTCACGTTATATTCAGTTGTATGAACGTATCACCGGTAAAAAATTTAGTTTTATAGAACATAAAGAACCTGTGGAGCAACGGATCATGCGCCATGTTGCAAATTATTTAAGGTAGTGTAAGGAATGTGTGGGATAGTAGGTATTTACAGTCATGAACCCGTAGCCTCCGAATTGTATGAGAGTCTTATCCATTTACAACATCGAGGACAAGATGCTGCGGGCATACTCACTTGTGATCAGCGTTTCTATACGAAACATGGATTAGGTTTAGTACGGGAAATTTTTACTCCTGATAACGTTTCCACACTACAAGGAAACATAGGTATTGGTCACGTCCGCTATCCTACTGCTGGTGGTTATACAGCAACCGATGTCCAGCCATTATGGATTGGTAGTCCACGTGGCATTGCACTTGCCCATAATGGCAATCTGTCCAATTACCAAGAACTGGCTGATGATATTCGTTTGAAACAACATCGCCATCTTAATACTTCCCTTGATTCTGAAGCCCTATTACTCATGCTTGCAGATAATCTGGCCAGCAATGCTTCCAGTAATGAGGAAAATACCGACAGTTTTTTTGAACTGCTAACCCAGGCGGTCTCGCATATTTTTGAACGAATTGAAGGGGCTTACTCCATTGTATCCGTGATTATTGGCAAAGGACTGGTTGCCTTCCGTGACCCTCATGGGATCCGCCCGCTGGTTTGGGGAACACGTGAAAATCCCGATGGAACTGTTGATACTATTTTTGCATCAGAAACTACCCCTTTTTATGCCTTAGGCTTTGAGCCTAGAGGGGATATTTTACCCGGTGAAGTAGCTTTTGTGGATCTTAAGGGGACGATGCACCGCCGCCGTGTTTTAAAAACCGAACAATTCAGGCCTTGTGTGTTTGAGTATGTTTATTTTGCACGTCCGGATGCAACGCTCAATAATGTCAGCGTATACCGCGCTCGTTTACGTATGGGACAAAACCTAGCGCAGCAATGGAAGCAAAAATACCCTGAACTCGTACCGGATATAGTCATTCCTGCTCCATTCACTGCAAATACTGCAGCCCTCTCATTTGCTCATGAATTAGGGGTAAGATATTCCGAAGGCCTATATAAAAATCCTTTTATCGGTCGTACCTTTATTATGCCTAATCAAAAGGCGCGAAGTCGAAATATCCGTTACAAACTAACGCCACAGCAAACTGAAATTAAAAATAAGGTCGTGATGATTATCGACGACAGTATTGTCCGAGGAACAACCTCTCGTGAAATTGTCAAAATGGTAAGAGAATCTGGCGCAAAGAAAATTTATTTTGCCTCCACATCGCCACCACTTAAAAATCCATGTTTTAGTGGGATTGATATTCCCTCGCGCAAAGAGTTGATTGCTGCCAATAAAACTGAAGATGAAATTGCCAATTATCTTGGTGTTGACGTATTGCTCTATCAATCTAATGAAGATTTGGTTGAAGCAGTGACTCGCCGTGGTGACAACCAAATCAAAAAACCGTGTATGGCATGTATGGATGGCGATTATTTTTGTAAAAAACTCACTGCCGAAAAAATGCAGCAGCTCGAGCAACAACGTGAAACAAGCAGACTAACTACTCCCCCCAAAAAAGAGGATACTCGCGAATGAACATTCTTGTTATCGGCTCTGGCGCACGTGAGCATGCACTGATCAAAGCCTTACATCGTTCGCCACACAAGACGTCATTGTTTTGTTATGGTACGGCAATAAATCCAGGTATCCATCAATTAACGAATCAATATTGCGCAGGCGATATCACTGATTGTGCGGCTGTAGTATCAAAAGCAAAGCTTTGGGGAATTGAGCTAGTCATTATCGGTCCAGAAGCGCCGCTTGAACAAGGGATGGCTGATGCTTTTTGGCAAGCAGGAGTTCCGACTATCGGCCCCAAAAAAATATTGGCCCAAATTGAAACCTCTAAAGAGTTCGCACGCGATCTCATGCAAAAACACCATATAGCAGGTTTGCCACGTTATAAAAAATTTACAACCCTCAATGAGATTGAGTTTTTTCTCAATGAACTTGGCGAAGGCAATTACGTTATTAAAGCAAATGGATTAATGGGTGGCAAAGGCGTTAAAGTTGCTGGAGATCATCTGCATTCAATTGCTGAAGCTTTGGATTTTTGTCAGGAAATTCTTGATAAAAAACAGACCATCCTTATCGAAGAAAAATTGATTGGACAAGAGTTTTCCTTCATGTGTTTCGCTGATGGCAAGAAGCTGATTCCTATGCCTCTGGTTCAAGACCATAAACGTGCGTATAACGGTGATAAAGGACCCAATACTGGCGGGATGGGGAGTTATTCCGATACCGATCATCGATTACCCTTCTTAACTGCAAACGATGTTCATGAAGCCTTAGCGATTAATAATGCTGTCTTTAAAGCCCTATCTACTGAATGCGATGAACCCTATATTGGTATTTTATATGGCAGTTTTATTGCGACTAAAAATGGGATTTATGTGATCGAATTTAATGCACGCTTTGGCGATCCTGAGGCCTTAAATGTGCTATCGATTTTGGAGTCTGATTTTGTTGCCCTATGCCAAGCCATGGTGAACGGCAATCTGACTGCAGAGAAGGTTAAATTTTCAAAACAAGCCACTGTGTGTAAATATGCCGTCCCTGAAGGTTATCCTGATGCACCAAAGAAAAATTTTGTGGTGGATTTCTCCAAGGTTGCTCATCAAGACCATTTATATCTTTCATCAGTAAATCAGGTTGAAGATCAAATCCTTGCTGAAGGTTCACGTACAGCAGCATATGTGGGCATTGCTGATTCGATTTTTGCTGCCGAACAAAGTGCTGAGAATGAAATTTCTTCAATTGAAGGCCCCTTATTTCATCGCCAAGATATAGGGACCAAGCAATTGATTCAACAACGCATTGACCATATGCAAAGGATACGCGCATTATGATTCGCATCGCAGTACTTGGTTCAACTCGAGGCACTAATCTGAATGCACTTGTTGCCGCAATAGAACAACAACGTTTATCGGCATCAATCGAACTGGTCTTAAGCAACAAAGAGGATGCTCCCATTTTGGAAAAAGCAGCAAACTTTGGAATTCAAGCAATGTTCGCCAATTCTCATGGTCTAAGTCGCACGGAATTTGATAATAATCTGTCTGCAATACTTAAACAGCATCAAATAGAACTTATTGTGTTAATTGGTTACATGCGCATTTTATCAGCGCAGTTCGTCGCCGATTGGGAACATCAAATAATCAATATTCACCCTTCTTTGTTACCTGCTCATGCAGGACTAATGAATCTCGATGTACATCAATCGGTTTTAGATGCAGCGGAGGTTGAAACAGGTTGTACCGTGCACTTTGTTACAGAACAAGTGGATGCAGGACCAATTATTTTGCAAAAGAAATGTCCTGTTTTGGCAGGTGATACTCCAGAGCTTTTGAAAGCTAGGGTGCAAGAACTCGAAGGATTAGCCTTGGTTGAAGCAATACAGATTATTGCAAGCACCGAGAAGACCCGAGCTGTTCTTCCCCAAACTACAAATACTAAGATGATAAATAATTAACGAGGGAATTATGTCAAATATACTTGTATCGATACTTATGGGTTCAAAATCTGATTGGACCATTATGGAAGAAGCCAGTCGAACTCTGGAACAATTTAACATTCCTCACGAAGTTCGCGCCTTATCAGCACATCGTACCCCAGATGCGTTATTTGAGTATCTCAAATCAGCAGAACAACGTGGCGTGGAAGTTTTCATCGCAGCAGCAGGTGGCGCGGCCCATTTGCCCGGTGTTGTAGCAGCTAAAACTATAATACCCGTTTTAGGTGTACCCATGCCTTCCTCGACTTTTACGAATGGCCTTGATGCGCTTTTATCCATAGTCCAGATGCCGGCAGGAATTCCAGTAGGAACCCTCGCAGTGGGAAAAGCAGGCGCCATCAATGCGGCTATTTTGGCAGTAACGATTCTCGGGAATAAATACCCTGTGTACCGCGAAGCAATTAAAAATTATCGAGCGACGCAAGCACAAAAAGTATTGGAACATGCTGAAATCAAGTGATAATTCAAACCCGTATGGGCAAATGATTCTCACCCTGTAGCTTATAGGGTGAGAAATATAAACTTATCTGAATGGTTTCGATTGTGAACGCATATCGTAGCCTGCCTCCTCACCTAATTGCTCATTAAATATGCCGCGCACTACAATGAATGTATTGGTTAGATTATGCAAATTTATCTCTTCTGATAATCGAATTCCTTCATTAATCATTTCCATAGCAACCATGTTTTGCTCTTCAGACAAAGAAGCCAGTTGGTGACACGTATTGATTAACATCTGTCGGTACTTTCGATGGTTCTCCGTCTGGCTTTTATTGTTTTTTAATTCAGCACAAATACGTAACATTAAATGGATGCGTGTGGTTAGGTCATTTTTCTCATTTATTTTAATCGTTCGAAAAATTACTTCGATAGCATTCCATTGACTTTTATCCACCGTAGCAGCAAGAAATTGAAAATCGTTCACACTCTCAATAACATAAGGCAGCAAGCCTCCGTGTTTAATGAGTAAATTGGAGCGTATTGTTTTCGTATCACCATTGAATAAAAGAGCAAACGTCGCTCTATCAATTTTTTCAAAAGATCCAGCCTTCAAAACAGCTAAAAGTTGTTTTTTAAGTTGTTCAATTGCTGGTAATAGTTCTTTATTAGCACTAAGTTGTGCAATCCCCGCGGGGCATGGATTAAATACCATCCGATACAAATCACGCAGCAAAGACTCAATAATAAAATCGATATCATAATGTTGAGATGTACCAAGAGGTTTTGCTTCGTTCAACTCGCGAAACCATTTACTAACCAGTGACATGTTATTTTTATCTTTGCGAGTGGTCCTGGCTTTTTGCAGAATGGGCAAGAGCATTTCATTGGGAAGGCTTTCAATCGACAAACCCGTTTGTTCGTGGGGATAATCCGTTTCAGATAGAGAATCTTTAAAAAATTTGCCGCCTCGTAGCATTAAAATTCCTTACAATTAATGCAGCATAGAACACCTATCTCTCACCAATCCATTGGTGAAGTCTGTTATCTTTATAACATAATACTCAACAACGAGTGTAACCCGAAAGTTCAACGAAAAGTATTTACTTCATTCAAACTACAAGTCAAACCATTGATTTAGTAAAGTGATCAACTCACCCACCCCATCTTTTTTCAAGGATGAAAAAGATTGGACCGTTATCAAATGAGTAGCCAATTCATAATGCTTACGAACTTTTGATACGGTATTTTTTACTTCGCTACGGCTTAATTTGTCCGATTTAGTCAATAAAATATGGACCGGAAGCTTACGGTTTAATGCCCAATCGACCATCATCACATCTAAATCTTTTAAAGGATGACGAATATCCATCAATAAAATCAACCCTCTTAAGCTCTGCCTGACTTCAAGATAATGCGCTAAATTTTTTTGCCAGTCCATTTTCACTTGCAAAGCAACTTTTGCATAACCATACCCTGGCAAATCAACAAGGCGACGTGTTTCATCAATGCCAAATAAATTAATTAATTGAGTGCGCCCAGGTGTTTTACTGGTACGGGCCAAATTTTTGATGCCAGTGAGACAATTTAATGCGCTTGATTTTCCCGCATTGGAGCGGCCAGCAAACGCAACTTCATACCCTGAATCTTCAGGCAACTGAGGTACTTTGGCAGCACTTTTTAAAAAAACAGCTTTTGAATAAGGATTTTCCGACATAAGAATTATAATATTTTGGGATTTCAACCAAGGCAGTGTACCATTACTTCGTAAATTTATTATGAGAAATCGATGAAAAAATTTGTACTCACTTTTATCCTTTGTTTTCCATTAGTTCTTTTTGCTCAAGAAAACACCTCATCTGCAGCAGACAAAGCGGTGATTTGTTCCGCATGCCATGGTCAACAAGGTAACAGTCCGAATCCTGATTGGCCTAATATTGCCGGACAACATCCCAAATACTTTATAAAACAGCTCAATGATATGAAAGATAGTGCATTACGCAACGCACCAACAATGAATGCGCTTGTTGCCACCCTAAGCAAACAGGACATGGATGACTTGGCAGCATATTATGCTAAAATGCCTCTTGCTAATGGCAGTACTCCTAAAGAATTTCTTAACCGGGGTGAGCAAATCTACCGTGGAGGAGATTTTGCAAAAAGGATTACCGCCTGCATCGCCTGCCATGGTCCCAAAGGTACGGGCAATGCTCAAGCTGGCTTCCCAATACTGTCTGGCCAACATGCTGCTTATACAGTGTTGCAATTAATTGCATTTAAAGACGGGAAGAGGAACAATGATTTAAACCATATCATGCGCGATATAAGTAGTAGAATGAGCCAAGAAGATATGGAAGCAGTTGCACATTATATTGAAGGGTTACATTAGGAACTAAATTATGTTAAAAAAATTAATCGCTGTATTCTTGCTTTTACCAGCAATGGCCCTAGCTGCTTCATTTGTGGAGGGGAAGGATTATCAAATTGTTACCAATCCGAATGCAACAAATAATAAAAATAAAGCCCCCACCATTGAAGAATTTTTTAGTTATGGCTGCCCATGGTGTTACAAAATAGAAGCACCTCTCAATTCTTGGGTTAGTAAAATGGGCAACAACATTCAATTCGAACGTGTCCCAGTAGTATTTAAACCCTCCTGGGAGCTCTATGCTAAAGCCTACTATACCGCTAAAACATTGGCACTTTCTGATAAAATGACTCCATTACTATTTAAAGCCATACAAGAAGAAAGAAAGCCTCTCGATTCCAAACAAGCAATGATCAATTTCTTTGTTACACAAGGAGTTGATAAAGAAATCGCGAAAAGTGCTTTTGAAAACTCACCAACCATTGATATGCGGGTACAAAATGGAATGAGTCTCATGGGAACTTATCAAATTAATGCAGTACCTGCTTTTGTGATAAATGGTAAGTATAAAACCGACTTACAAATGGCTGGCAACCCAGAGCGTTTATTAGAACTATTGAATTACCTCACGCGAAAATCGGCTTAAAAGTCTAGTCCATTGTACTCATTCAAAACCTGGGTAACGCAAGGCGTAACCCGGGTCGCGAAACGTTCATCCTCTATATACCCTATCTGCCTATGTCCCGTGAGCTGTTCGCGGGATCCAGTAACGAAGGGTACATTCTAAATTAAGAGAAATAATGCTTCACGTGAAACGTTAGACTGATACGTTTATCATCACGTCATTCTAAGGAGTACATGACTAAGGATCTCCTGCTTTTTACTTATGCCTTCCTTCCGGAGATCTCACGACATTAAAGTGTGTGCTCAACGGATTGGTTCTGATATATCAATTCTTTTGCCGCGACAACCCCCATCATGTCGCCTAACATACCATACAAAACGTCCAACATTCCCTTTAAGGTGCTTGCAAGTGGACAGGTTTTAAAAGTACTTAAAACAGGGCTATCTTGTTTATAAAAGTTATTGGCCTTTTCCATGAGAGCTAATGTTTTTCTACAAAACACGATCACTTCCTCGACTCTTGTAGAAGCAAACAATTTTTCAAACTGCACGTTGTACTCTGCTCTTGTTTCTCCTTTTAAGACCAGGTTCAAGTGCTTCTCCGCAAACAAGCTTGTACGATGAGGGTTTGTGAGTTTTAAATAATTATTGAAGCATTCATCCAAGATAGGCTTAATTTTACTTAGATGTTTGGCAAGATATATGTGCAGGGCAATTTGCAGAAAAAGTTGTTCAACATTTATTTTGTGTAGTGAGGAAACTTCTAAATATTCGAGCCCCAGCTCATCAGCTAATTCCTTTGCTTGCATGAAGCTTACCTCTCTTCGCTTCTCTAGGTCTGCTTTACAACCGACTAGAATCATTGGAAGATTTACCTTAGTCACTCTTAGACGAGCTACATATTCTTTCGTGTGCTGCAAAGATGCTTTATTAGTTAAATCAAAGCAGATCAGAGCTCCATCAATCGATCGAAAATAAGAGGCAACTATTTCCTTTAATTTTGACGTTCCTGAGGCATCCCAGATGCGTAATTGTACTTTTTTATTAAACACCTTTAGCGATTTTATTTCCTGGTCAACCCCCATAGTGTCCATGTATACATCATAACCATAGAGGGAACCACCACAATAAGCTTGAACCAAGCACGATTTACCTACTGCGTTATCCCCCAGAAGAATTATTTTGAAATGCTCATCATATTCTTGTTTGTGCTCCATGCTAAACAATCCTCCCTGGATCAAATCTGAACAAATAATAACAAACTATTCGTTCTAATTTAAGTATTCATTGAATTGCTATTGGCACCAGGAGGAAGTGCAACGAACATTTTTTTTGCTGAATATACCTTTGAATTTAGCTTATTAAGTCTTTATGCTCCCTTACCTGGATTTTCCAAACTTAAAATTCCTGTATTAAAATCATAAGCAAAAATCTCCGCATAACGTCCCCAGTCAATCATTGTACGTAATACACGGTCTGCTTCTTTTTCACTTAAATAATCTTCAAGCTTACTTAAAAATCGTTCTTCAGAAACCCTATGCCCTACTTTTTCATCTAAAATCCGTCGAATATAACGGGCAAGAGGTACCTTTTCTAATAATCTTTGCGCAAATAATTGTTTACGTTCTTGAAGATCGGCCTCAGCAAATTGCTTTCCTAAGTCGCTTAATTGGATATCCCCTGCAGAAACTTTAGCAAACCCTAATATTTCCAACGTCTCAAGTATAGGGAATAAGTCATCAATATTCATCATCAACTCATCTGCGAGCTCGGGTAAGTCAATACGCTCTTCAAAAGAGGTCATCGTCTCAATCAAGCCGGTCAGTTCGGAAGGCTCTACATCGGGCAAACGATATCCTAAACCGATTTGTCGCTCTCTTTGCGCGCGTTTTGCCTTTTCTTTAGGACCAGTAGTCATTAAAGTATAAATTTTATCAACTAAAGCCCGAAACTCAGGGGACTCAGGATCACGTGGCTGGGGTAGGGTGACGGGTAATTCAGCTCGGATGTAACCAGGATCATTACCAAAGATTACAATCCTATCGGCTAATGTAGCAGCTTCTTCAATATTATGAGTTACTAATAAAATGCCATTCGTATTGGTTTTCTTCTCTGCCCACAACTCCAGCAAGTCGGACTTCAGGTTTTCCGCGGTAAGCACATCAAGAGCCGAAAAAGGCTCATCCATTAATAATACATCAGGATTAATCACCAAGGCGCGCGCAAAACCAACCCGTTGACGCATCCCACCGGAAAGCTCTTTGGGAAATGCCGATTCAAAACCATCAAGACCAATGATATCAATTGCTTCAATAGCGCGATGCCTACGCTCTTCGCGACTAACACCCTGCGCCTCAAGACCAAGCTCCACATTCTCCAATACAGTAAGCCAGGGCATCAATGCGAACGACTGGAAGACCATTGCAATTCCTGCAACGGGACTGGTGACGGGTTTGCCTCTATAAGTTACGGTCCCACCGGTGGGGGCTACAAGACCCGCAATAATACGCAACAAAGTAGACTTTCCTGAACCGGACTTACCTAATAAAGCAACGATTTCGCCTTCTTGTAGCTTAAAGTTCACATCCTCGAGCACAAGCAAATCTTGTTCTGCAGCTTTTTTAAAAGACTTGCGTAAGCTTTCTATAGCAATGATGGTTTCAGACATAGGTATCTTTTAATTAAGGTTAAAACGTTCTTCCGCCAAGCGATAGAGCGGACGCCAAATCAAATGGTTAAAAGTAAGTACATACAAACACATCATTGCAGTACCTAAAGCAATTTTGGGGAAGTCTCCTGTTGCCGTACTCGCTTGGATGTACTCACCCAAACCGGTGGCTCTAAGTGTGGTATTTCCCCAACTCACAAACTCAGCCACAATACTGGCGTTCCAGGCGCCACCTGCCGCCGTTATGGCGCCAGTGATATAAAAAGGAAAAATGCCGGGCAATGCCAATCTTTTCCACCACAGCCATCCTTTCAAGCCAAAATTGTCTGCAGCAAGATAAAGTTCTCGAGGAATAGTAGATGCTCCCGCAATCACATTAAATAAAATATACCATTGAGTCCCAAGAATCATGAGTGGAGTCACCCATATTTCTACATTTAAATGAAACGCTACAATAGCAATCACAAATAAAGGATAGAATAAATTTGCTGGGAACGCTGCAACAAATTGAATCACTGGCTGTATTTTTTGGGCAATTCTTGGCCTTAAACCAATCCACACGCCTACTGGAATCCAAACTAAAGAGCTCAGGAAAATCATACAAAGCACCCTGGCACCTGTTGCTGCTCCAAGCAAAAACACATGCAAAATATCACTCACTTTCAATTCTGCAAGAATAAAGCGCAATAAAAACCATGCTCCAGCACAAACACTGATTAAAACTAAGAAACTCCAAAGTCTATCCAGACGCTTCTGTTTTTTAAAATCAATTTCCTTAATGACTTTCGTCTCATTGATTCTCAGCCAACGCGCATTGACAAAATGATCGGTAAAAATGCCCAGAATTTCAGTAAACTGCTTCATTAGCCGGCTGCCGCGAATCCAATCCACGAGCCAAGATTGATATTCAGCTCCGTCATGTGAGGGCTCTGTTTTAAACTTTTCAGACCACGCAATTAAAGGTCGGAAAAATATTTGATCATATAAAAAAATAACAATCATCATTGTCAAAATAGCATAACCCACTGCATGTAAATCACGTTGTTGGATTGCTAAAGCGATATAAGAGCCTACCCCGGGTAAGCGGATGTTTTGATGCGCTACAGAGATCGCTTCAGATAAAACCACAAAGAACCAGCTAGCAGACATCGAAACCATCATGTTCCATAACAAGCTCGACATGGAAAAAGGAACTTCCAATTTCCAAAAACGCTGCCATGCCGAGAGTCGAAACATAGAAGAAACTTCTTGTAAATCATGTGGCAATGTTTTTAATGATTGATAAAATCCAAAAGTCATATTCCATACTTGGGCACAAAAAATAGCGAAAATGGATGCACATTCAGGTCCCAATAAACTGTTAGGAAACAAGCGGATGAATCCGGTTACCGTAATCGATAAAAAACTTAACACCGGTATGGATTGCAAAATATCAATTGCAGGAATAATGATTTGTTCTGCGCGCCGATTTTTAGCAGCCCAAAGCCCTACCGTAAATGTAAAAATAATTGAAATAAACAATGCAATAAACATACGAAGTACCGTACGCGATGCATAAAAGGGAAGATTGGCAGGATCCAATGAAATGGGTATCTGCTCTCCCAACTGGTAGGGAGTAGCCATTTGCGAGCCGGCCCAACCCAGAAAGAACAAAATGGAAAAAATGAGAATAAGGAGCAGCAAATCCCAACGATTGATATATCGGCCAAATCTATCAGGATTAGCAAAGTAGAACCGACTTTCGCGCACAATGCCCTCCTCAATAACTTTGTCGACACCCAGACACACTCTGCAATATGTATCACGCAGTATATATAATTGAAAAAAGCAGTGAAACTAAAGAGCATTAATATAATGCCTATGCATCGCAAATTTCCGCACAGGAATTAGTTTTTGTTGATGCGAGTTCAGTTGCTTGTTTCAGGGTAATAAAATATCATAAAGAAGCCCCCTCCGATAGATTCAAGCGACTGAATATAACGCTTTCTTTTCTTATAAAAACGAAGAGCATTCTGCTCAAAAATAAAAAATGACAAGCTAAAACTCAAGTCCTTATTAAAATGCATTAATATTCAATAGATTAGTTCCTTTTTTTATTTAAAATGAAATAATTTGTACAAAAATTGAACTTTTTAATAATTTCTGTGTCTAATATAGTGAGCATTTCCCCCGAATGCTTAGCTCCGCTTTACCCCCTCTTAAGCGGAGCAGTGTTTAGATTCATTATCTAAACATTCAATTTGCCCCGGCAGCAGCCGGGGATTTTTTTATGTGGAATGAATGAGCTACACTATAAAATAATCTAATTGTGGATTTAACGGGTCACCTGGATAATTGACTACACCCTAATGGCACTAAGTTAAGCCTATTCATCCAGCCTACACCCTGCGAACAAGTCGCCGGATGAAGGAAATATAGGAAAATATTCTTAACTTTGTACTATTAGACTACACTCTATTTTTTACTGTAAACGGGACATGCTTATGAACAAGAAATTAGTCTTTATTCTTTTATCAATTTTTTTCCAATTCAGTTATGCACAACCGGAACCCGTACAATTATCCGTCTGGGTCAATGAGGCAATAGTTGCTACCTATACTTATAGCTATAAAAACTACCTTGAAGATCAAAGAAAAATAGCCAAGTATTTTGCAGCTGATGCATGGATTTCCTACAGCAATGCTTTAAATGCGTCCAAATTACCAGAGGATGTACAGAAAAATCTTTATAGTGTAAGCGCCGTAGCTACTGCCCCCCCTGTAATCACCAATATCGACCCAACACATTGGAAAGCAACTATGGGCCTTATCGTGGTGTACCAAAATCCACAATACCAACAACGACAAAATTTGAAAGTAAACATTAATTTTATGGTCGCGCCATCAGGTCAGGGAGTACGGGGATATACCATCACCAGTTTACAATCAACAGTCAACAAACAACCTTGTAAATGTGATGTGGAAGAAGAAAGTGATTCAACGCCAGCAAGTACGCCACCATCGGGCACACCAGCAGCAGGGCAACCTACCCCAAATAACGCCAAGCCATAAGTCCTAGATGCACGAGGATTAACATGCCGATCGAAACCAAAATCATATTTAATTTGATCGGCATGGTTACATCTAAAGCTGATTCTTCAGGGTCATGGGGATTATAATAGATATCAATAGCCGTATTGTCTTGAAAGGCAATGGCCGCTTTGTAAGCAATACCACGGGAATATTTACTATTCGGATTATTATGAGCGGTATCTAAAAACAAATATTCTCCAGTCAAATTTTTATCATTAACTTGATAGGTATATTCAATTTTAGGCCAAATACTATGACCTACTTTTGTCCATTCGCATTTCGTAATATACCCTTTAACTTTGAGCCACGATTGCGCTTGAATCAAAACTTGTCTATCACGCCAAAAATGCCTGAGGAGTATTAGAAGAAACAATAACCAACCTAAATCCAACATCCAGCGCCAAACATTTAGCCCAGTCATTAAAGTAGTCCTAAGAAATATGCAGTATGCAATATACAGTATATATCGCAATAGGTATAATCACCCACACTAAGGTGATTGAAAAAGGACGTACAATGATTGCTAAAACCCCTCTCCATGCCACACATCAAGCATGTGGCGCTAAAATGGTTGATTTCCATGGCTGGGAAATGCCCTTGCATTATGGTTCTCAACTTAATGAACACCATTATGTGCGTAAAGATGCAGGCATGTTCGATGTCTCGCATATGACTATTGTTGATATTCTTGGTGCCGGTGGCCGTCAATTCTTACGTAAGCTTTTAACGAATGATGTGGATCAGCTTGAACACAACGGAAAAGCACTTTACAGTTGCATGTGTAATGAACATGGTGGAGTTATCGACGATCTTATCGTATACCAACGCGCTTCTGATAATTACAGAGTCGTCCTGAATTCGGCAACCCGACACAATGATCTGGCGTGGATTCGCCAAAAAAGTGAGGGCTTTGCCGTTGGTTTACAAGAACGAAGAGAATTGGCAATGATTGCCGTGCAAGGACCTAAGGCCATAGAAAAAACACAAAAAATTCTTAATCCTGCACAAATTGACGCCGTTTCTACTTTAACCAGTTTCGAATGCGTGGATGTGGAGCAATGGTTTTTTGCCCGCACTGGGTATACAGGGGAAGATGGATTTGAAATCATCGCCCCCCAAGATTCCATTGTCCAATTATGGAATGATTTAATGCAGGTTGGTGTGCATCCTTGTGGATTAGGTGCCCGTGACACGCTTCGTTTGGAAGCAGGAATGCTGCTTTACGGCCAGGACATGGACACAACCACCAGCCCATTAGAATCAGGGCTTGGTTGGACTATTAAATGGGAACCCGCAGATCGTGATTTTATTGGCATGGGCGCTTTATTCTCCCAAAAGCAAATTGGAATTAAACGAAAAATGGTGGGGCTTACTTTATTAGATAAAGGAATTATGCGTCATGGACAAAAAGTGATAATCCCTGGTTGTGCTGATGGAATTATTACTAGTGGTAGCTACTCACCCACACTGGAAAAATCTATAGCCTTGGCGAGAGTTCCAGCTGAAACCGGTGAGGAAGTAATGGTTGATATTCGTGGTAAATTAATCCCGGCAAAAGTAGGAAAACCACGTTTTGTTAAATCAGGAAAGGCGATTTAAAACATCGAATTAAGTTAGGGTCATTTACCTTTCACCAGCTTGAGTCAAACGGCCCTGATTTTCGAGTACTAAAGGCGGCATACATAGTATGCGTGCATCGAGGCACAGAAAATCAAGTTAGTTTGACCCAGATAGTAGAACTGTAAAAATGAGAACAAATAGTCTGAATACACGAAAAAGAATCTGGATTTTCTTGTAACTTTGTAGATTTCATAGATTTAGCTTCGCTTCAGTGCTATAGAATTAAATAAGGACAATGCAATGAATGAATTAAAATTCACCAATACCCACGAGTGGCTAAAAGAAGAACACAATGAAGTAACCGTAGGCATTACCGACCATGCTCAACAATTACTGGGCGATATGGTGTTTGTCGAATTGCCTGAAATTGGAGATGAAGTGAGCGCAGGAGAAGAACTTGGTGTCGTCGAGTCAGTAAAAGCTGCCTCTGATTTTTATGCGCCAGTGAGCGGTATCGTTACTGCCGTCAATGAAGTAGTAGTCGAAAATCCAGCTCTTGTTAATTCTGAACCCTATGCAGCAGGTTGGCTTGTCAAACTGAAGCCCAGTCATCCGGATGAAATTAATAGTTTATTGACTGCAGAACAATATCAAAATGAGATCGCTGAGGAGCATTAATTATGCCTTATATCCCACACACTCCCGAAGACAGCAAAGCCATGCTTGATTCCATTGGGGTTCAAGACACACAAACCCTATTTGATGAAATTCCATTGTCTTTGCAATATGCAGGATTTCAAAATATACCTGCTGGTATCAATGAGATGGATATGCTCAAAGAAGCAAGAAATTTGGCAGACAAAAATAAAAATGGAATCTGCTTTATGGGCGCAGGATGCTATGAGCATCATATACCTGCCGCAGTGTGGGATATCGCTTCTCGTGGTGAGTTCTTAACCGCATATACGCCTTATCAAGCCGAAGCCAGTCAAGGCACTTTGCAATTACTATACGAATACCAAACCATGATCTGTGAATTAACAGGGATGGATGTATCTAATGCATCGATGTATGATGGCGCTACGGCCTTAGCCGAAGCGGTTTTAATGGCGGTACGCGTTAATAAACACAGCAAAACAAGTCGTGTATTAATCCCAGGGACAATTCATCCCTTCTATCGTGAAACCATTGAGACTATCCTGCGTAATCAGCATATTGAAGTGATCACACTGCCTTTTGATGAAAAACAAGGGATTACCCCTCTTTCCGCATTGGAAGGATATACAGGCGAAGATATTACGGCGCTGGTTATCGCTCAGCCTAACTTTTTTGGATGTCTTGAAAAAGTGGATGAACTCAGCGATTGGGCTCAGCACAATAAAACCATTAGTATCGCCTGCGTCAATCCTGTGTCACTCGCCTTATTAAAACCCCCTGGCGCATGGGGAAAGCATGGCGTAGATATTACCTGTGGTGAGGGACAACCTTTAGGCTCTCCAATGGCATCGGGAGGCCCCTATTTTGGTTTTTTAAGCACTCGCATGGCTCATGTACGCCAAATGCCTGGCCGAATCATCGGCTGTACTTTGGATAAAGATGGAAAAAGAGGATTTACTTTAACCTTGCAAGCACGTGAACAACATATACGCCGCGCTAAAGCAACCTCAAATATTTGTACCAATCAAGGTTTGTTAGTCACCGCAGCAACCATTCATATGAGTCTTTTGGGCGCTGAAGGATTACGCCAAGTTGCAAGTCAATGCCATCAGAATACACATGAATTAGTAGACGCATTAACCCAAATTGAGGGTGTAGAGCAAGTTTTTAATGCCCCTTATTTTCATGAAGCATTACTTAAGCTCGACCAACCCGTAGAACTGGTGTTACAACAATTGGCACAAGCAGGTATTACTGGAGGCTATACCCCAGGAATTCATTATCCTCAATTGGCTAATACTCTATTAGTTTGTGCTACGGAAATGCGTACTGAAGAGGAAATTGCCTTTTATGCCCAAACCTTGAAATCCATCATGTCTCAACGAGGTGCCTCATGTTTGTAATTCAGTTAACCTACTTAGTTCCTCTAAGTGAAGTAGATAAGTACCTACAAGCACACCGAGAGTTTCTTGATTACTACTATAAGCAAGGCCTATTATTGGTCTCAGGTCCCATGAAACCTCGTACTGGTGGAATTATCATTGCAGCCACAAATGATCGCGCCTATCTCGAATCCATATTCCAAAAGGATCCGTATTACTTGGCGGAAATCGCGGAATATCAATTTATTGAATTTACTCCAGCCCTTCATCGAGCTGAACTTAAAGAATTTATTCAAAAAATGGAGGGCAAATTATGTTGATTTTTGAATTATCTAAAAAAGACCGTCAGGCAACAGCCCAAGCACCAAAAATTTCAATCAGTAAATATGCTATTCCTGAGGAATTGCAGCGAAAAACGCCCCCCAAAATGCCTGCATGCTCTGAATTGCAAGTAGTCAGGCATTTCACTCGTTTGTCTCATAAAAATTTCTCGATTGATGGCAATTTTTATCCTCTGGGCTCATGCACCATGAAATATAATCCTCGAGGAGTTCACAAAGCGGCATCCATACCCAACTTTCTCAATCGCCACCCTCTGGCGACCGAAGAAAACAGCCAAGGTTTTTTAGAGCCTTTATATCGCTTGCAAGAACATATTGCTGAAATTACAGGAATGGCTGGTGTTTCTTTAACAGCGATGGCGGGTTCACAAGGAGAATTTGCTGGCGTTGCGATGATTAAAGCCTATCATCAATCCCGAGGTGATACAGCACGCGATGAAATGCTGATTCCCGATGCTGCCCACGGTACAAATCCAGCCTCAGCGGTCATGTGTGGCTTTAAGATTGTTGAAATATCTACTGCTGCGGATGGCGACATCGATCTAGAAGAGTTAAAAAGCAAAATAGGACCAAGAACAGCCGGTATCATGCTAACCAACCCCTCTACTTTGGGCTTGTTTATGCGTCAAATTAAAGAGATAGCAGCTCTTGTTCACCAAGCTGGTGGATTATTGTATTACGATGGTGCCAATCTTAACGCAATTTTGGGGAAAGTAAGACCCGGGGATATGGGGTTTGATGTCATGCACTTAAACCTGCATAAAACATTTGCAACCCCGCACGGTGGCGGCGGGCCTGGTGCGGGTCCAGTAGCTGTAGGTAAGCGATTACTTCCCTTCATACCCTTACCGGTCGTAAAAAAAACCGATTCGGGTTATCAATGGGCAACCCGCCAAGACTACCCACAAAGTATTGGTCGTCTGTCTTGTTTTATGGGAAATGCTGGTATTTTACTACGTGCTTATTTTTATATGCGGGTGCTCGGAAAAGAAGGTTTACTTCGCGTTTCAGAATATGCGACGCTTAATGCAAATTACCTACTCAAAGAATTAACTAAAGTAGGATTTACGGCAGCCTATCCGAACCGACGTGCTTCTCATGAATTTATTCTTACTTTAAGCCCAGAAAAGAAATCATACGGTATTACCGCAATGGATTTTGCCAAAAGGATGTTGGATTATGGCGTACATGCCCCAACAACTTATTTCCCATTGCTGATTCCTGAATGTCTTCTGATTGAACCTACGGAAACGGAGAGCAAAGAAGAATTAGATCAGTTTGTGCGAATTATGAAAATCATTAAAGAAGAAGCAGCCACAAACCCTGACCTGGTTAAAAGTGCTCCTCATACGTTACCAGTCAAACGGTTAGATGATGTGAAGGCAGCCCGCGAGTTGGATTTAAATTATTTTGCATCTCATAAGGAAACCTAGAAGAATCATTAATCTTCAACTTTGGATTTTGATGCATAAAAGCAGTAGATCATAACCGCTTCTAAACATAACTTGGACGTATGAACATGATACGTTCGAGTTATGAATCCTCCCTGTAAGGCTACATTTAAAACACATAGAGTACGTCTTGTGCATCAATCCTATTAGGTCTATAACTATAAAATGGAATTAATAATTTATTTTTACACCAGCATCACCTGCGTTTTTAGAGACACGATAATGGCGTTGAATTATAAAAGAAGGAATGTATAAAGTGCTCCCCAAGAACCTTACAGTTCTCCATTTTCTTTTACAAGACATACAAGTCTGTATGGATTTACGCTATATAGAAAAAATTCTTCCTTTGCCTATGCTCGAAATCGTGCCCTCGAGTCCTGTCTATTTTGTTGGATTAATGAATCTTAAAAACAAATGCATTCCTGTGCTTGACTTAGCTATTGGTACGGGCTTGACCCGCAGTGAAACTTATCCTTTGAATATGCCCATTCTACTATGCTCTGATGGCACGCATCAGGTGGGTTTGCTTGTTGATAAAATGCTTGGATTGAGTCACATCGATGAACAGCAAATCGAAATACATGAAGAGTTTTCGAGTAGTAACTCACCGTTTTTTGGCGCCGTGACTTTGGAAACAGGGGTTTCGCTATTAATCAATATCGATTGGGTTTTTGCTTTAAAGCTTACCCAATTCAACCAGACGGCTAGCAATCATGAGTAACATGGGCGCTAATATATTAAATGACATCAAAAAACTTGAGCCTGCATTTATGGAGTTAATCCATGCCCGTTATGGACTTATAATCCATGTAAACCAAGCGCAAGAGTTAGCAAAAACCATTACTGCCGCATGCAATAAATTCAATTATCGCCCCCAAGAATACTTGGAACAACTAAAAAGCTGTGCGAGTAATTCTTCTTTATTAGCCGATTTAATTGCAGCAATTACGGTGGGGGAAAGTTACTTTTTTCGGGACAAAAATCAAATGCATTTACTTGAGCATAAACTGCTCCCTCAATTACTAAAACGAAAAGCTGAAGATTTTACTTTAAAAATTTGGAGTGCCGGTTGTTCTTCAGGTGAGGAAATATATACCATTGCCATGTTGCTGGCTAAACTAATACCCAATCTTGATGTATGGGATCTCTATTTAGTAGGCACCGATATCAATATGGCCGCACTTCAGAAAGCAATTTCAGGGACATATGGGCTATGGTCCATGCGCTCTATTCCGGAAAAATACCTACAACGATATTTTGAGAAAAAGGATCGCGCCTATGTTCTATCGCCTGAGATTCGTGATTTAGTACAATTTAAATACCTTAACTTATGTGATAAGACTTATCCGTCGATAATCAATGGAATATTCGAGGTCGATTTAATCTTATGCCGCAATGTGCTAATTTATTTTGATAATGAACTTGTTACCAAAATTATGAAAAAGATAAGCGCATGCATGTCTGAAAACGCTTATCTTTTACTGGGCGCATCAGATCCTATTGTTACAACTGGGACAAATCTTGTTTTTCATCATGATGGTGCAATCTATTTTTCTCTGGATAATAATGATGAAGCGAATAAGGATTTTGAATGATGATAAAAGAACAAAAGCATGCTTCAGAATTAATACCCAAAGATGAAGAAGCACTTAAAATACTGCAGGCAAGAGCAAAACAACTTGCCAAACAGGAAATAGATACCAGCAAAAATCATGGTATTACGTTCGTTCGCTTCAGCCTAGGCCAAAATGAAAATTATGGGATCTCTTATCAGTATGTCCAAGAAGTGTTACGGAATGTGAGCATCGCTCCAGCCCCTTTCGTACCCCATTTTATTGCTGGGGTGATCAACTGGCGTGGTGCACTAATTACAGTAGTAGACCTTCTTAAATTTTTTCATCTACATCATTCACTTTCAAGTAGCGAACAACATAATGAATTTATCATTGTTGTTCAGTTAAATAATATAACTCTTGGCTTACTTGTCCAGCGCGTAGAAGGTAGCGAGCTTTATCTACCAAGCGAATTAGCTGTGCCATTGTCTTCTGCGAATGTGACTAATCCAGAATATATTCTGGGATTACACCACGCCATTACGGCAATCATTAATGTAGAAACGTTAATAGCAAGTTTAAATCAAGAAATTAAAAGGTGCTTATATAAGACAGGAGAAGTCCATGGAAACTAATGGGAATAAACGGTTTGTTATTACAGTACGCGCTCGTTTGTTGATTGGCTTTATGACCCTTAGTTTACCCGTAATCCTATCAATTCTGTTTTTGATACCCAAAGTAAACAACGTCGTTTATCTAAGTCATGAAATTCGTACTGAAAACTTACCTGAAATTCTAGACAGTCAAATCTATCAGACACAAGATCTTCTCGAACACTGGGCGATGACTGGAGATCCGAGCGCCAAAGAACATCTGGCCCGTTTATGGAGTGAGATTAATGAGGTTAGGAACCAGTGGGATCAAGTAATGCACTCGCTGGGTGATAAAAAATTACAGACTAAATGGGATAAATTGCAAGAATTATATATACCTCTTTATGATGTTCAAACATCCATTATCAATTCTCAGAGAGATCCCAATAATTCAAATAATGTAGAAAATAGCAGAAATAAGACAAGAGATGTCGAAAATGCAATGATCGACATTATATTAGGCTCTTATTCTTTAGAAACAGGTAAAAGGATGGGGGGCTTGTATGTATACTTGTCGGAAGAAATTGAAAAAAATACAGATAAAATAAATGAAAGTTTAAATTCCTTAAAAAAATCTGCTTATGCGTTATTAATTCTTGCCATTTTTTTAACGATTACAGTTCCTTATGTAACACAGCGCTCTATAGCAAGGCCGGTAGATAATGCAATTAATATTGCGGAACGCATTGCGGCTGGTGAACGTGATATAGATATTCAGATCCAGACTTCGGATAAATTAGGCAAAATGCTTTTGTCGTTAAAAACAATGCAAGAGGCAATTAAGAAAAATGAGGAAATCCTTCGCAACAAAGAAGAAGAATCTCGAGAATTATTTGAAAAATTAGTCAATTCATCGAAAAAATATAGACTGCATAGTAGTAAAGTAGCCTCAGGTGATCTTAGAGAACGCCTTGAAATAGATAAAGAAGATATCTTGCAAGATCTAGGTAGAGATTTAAATTCAATGACTGATGGGCTAGCCTCCATCACCAAAAAAATTACCAAAGCCAGCAATGACATAGTCACTATGGTGGGCACGGTACTCACCTCAGCGAATGAACAAGCAGAAAGTATTACCTCTCAAGCGTCAGCAATTAATGAAATCAGCGCTTCATTGGAAGAAATAGATAAGAGCTCAAAACAAACTATGACTAAGGCACAAACACTACGTGAGGTTGCTAAAAATACCTATGAGCAGGGAAAACTCGGTACCGAATCCGTAGAGCAAAGTATCCAGGGTATTAAAATTTCAGAAGAAAAAATGAAACTAATAGCGCAAACCATTCTTGATTTAAGTAATCACACGCAACAAATTGGTGATATTACCTCAGTAGTCAACACTCTTGCCCAACAATCAAAAATGCTCGCATTGAATGCATCCATTGAAGCGTCAAAAGCAGGGGAGGCTGGAAAAGGTTTTGCCGCAGTAGCAACAGAGGTACGAAATCTTGCAGAGCAATCAGAACAATCCACCGTACAGGTACAGAAAATTCTGGAAGACATTCGACGCACTACGGAGCGCGCGGTTACAGTGACCGAAGAAGGAGCCAAGACTCTTGACTCAGGAATAAAACTCGTTGAAAAAGCAGGTCACATTATTCAAGCGTTAAGTAAAATGATTAATGACGCGTCAATTTCTAGTCAACACATTGAAGTGGCCATCCGCCAAGAAGCAGTTGGAATTGAGCAAATCGTTGAAAGTATGAATGAAATTAATCGAACCACTGCCACTTTTTCCAGTGGAATCAAAGAGATGACAACATTTATCCATAATTTGGATGCTATTGTCAAACATCTAAAGGATGATATAGATATCTATAAAGTTTAGGAGCTCCATATGACTCCAGACGATCAATTACTGGCGACATTTAGTGCAGAACTTGAATCATTACTGACACTCATCACCGATCATTTAAAAAAAATCGAACATAGTGAGTCTAGTGATTTAAGCCCTATGATGGAAGAAATTTCCCGCGCAGGACGAAATATTAAAGTTTCTGCATTTTCTGTTGGCATCGATGATCTGGGGAAAGTGGCTGAGTACATTGAAAAACTGTTTGAACCGTCTCAGAACGTATCATTTGAAATAATTAATTTAGGTTTTCACGCTGTGGAAGGAATGCGTGGAATTCTTCATGATTATATAGAAAAAAAACCACTTTCTGAGGATCATCATGCATTGTTGTATCAGTTACAACACGCTATAACCTATGTGGAGAAAACCGAAGAAATTCAAAGTATAGAGGAACAATCCACCTCAACTGAGCCCATTGTTCTTGCAGAAAAACCTACGCCAAAAGCATTAGATAATGAATTTATAAAAAAACTGGTTGAAACATTCAAAGTGGAACTCCAGGAAAATTTAATCACCATTACTGATGGCTTACTGCAACTTGAAAAAGGAACTCTGTCCGATCAGGAGTTCCAGAGTGTACTGGAAGAAATTTTTCGTATTGCTCATAACATCAAAGGTTCTTCGCGGGGTATAGGGGCTCTTGATGTAGGTGAGATTGCACATCATATAGAAACGTTATTTGCCGCAATCCAAAAAAAGAGTATAACAATTTCTCCGGGCCTGATTAATCTTTGTCTACAATCGATTGATTACATGAATGAAGCCATGCAATGTTTCAGTGAGCAAAAGCCACTATCTTTCGATTTAAAAAATCATTTATTGCAACTCGAACATCATACTGAATTATCCCCTGAAGAAATGCCATACTCTGAATCAGGTACTGAACCTTCAACAGTTAACAAAACGCCTACAACTCAAGAGGGACCAGTAAAAACAAGCGAATTTGAATCAATCCGTGTTTCTTTGCAAAATTTAGATCGTGTTTCGGTTTATACAGAAGAAATTCAAGCCATTAAAATTGCCATCGAAGAATATTACAACAAATTAACTAAGATTAATTTTAAAATCGAGCATCTGGTCCAATCATGGAAAAAAAATAAGACTAATTTAAAAGTTCTTACTCAAGAGGAAGAAGAACCAGGGGTCTCTTTGTTTTCTACAAGTTTTATTGAGTTATCCGAAATCCATAATTCAACTCGCTTAATGCAAAGAGAGTTGCGAATCCCTGTGAGTGAATTATCCATTTTATTAAATGCACTTCAGGATGAAATTCGCACTTTGCGACTTATTCCGGTAACCACTCAATTAAGTTATCTACCGCGAATCGTGCGTGATTTAGCCCTTGAATTGAATAAACAAGTCAATCTTGAAATAAATACTAACGATGTAAAAATTGATAAAATGATTCTCGATGGCTTGAAGGATCCGCTCGTGCATCTTTTGCGTAATGCAATCGACCACGGTATAGAAAAAACCGAAGTCCGTACCGCTGCAGGTAAATCACCTCAAGGTAATATTCGCATCAATGTCAATCAGGAAGACAATCAGATTGTGTTCAAAATTATTGATGATGGTGCCGGGATTAACACTGATGAAGTGATTCGCATTGCGCTGCAAAAGAAAATAATTACCCAATCTGAGCTTGAAAATATGAAAAAAGAAGATATTTATGAGCTCATTTTTCGACCGGGTTTTTCCACTCGAGAAATTGCCACTGATATTTCAGGGCGGGGCGTAGGTTTGGACGTCGTACGCTCCAATTTGCTTCGATTAAAAGGCCAGGTCAGTATCGAAAGCCAGTCTGGAAAAGGAACCGTTTTTTTTCTGAGAGTGCCACTCACTCTAGCTACGGAGCGTGGATTAACCATTAATTGTAACGATCAAATATTTGTAATTCTTACCAACTCTGTAGAAACAGTCATGCTATTAAAGCAACATGAAGTTATGATTGTAGAGGGAAGCCCAAGTGTTCTTGTCAAAGAACAACCAGTTTTGTTATGCTCTTTGTCTAAGGTACTGCATCTTGATGAAAAGAAACAAAATACAAAAGAACATATCTCTGTTGTGGTAATCAAAAAAAATGGGGACCGTATTGCCTTACTTGTCGACGAAATTATTGGTGAAAGGGAAATTGTACTCAAGCCGTTGCAAGAACCATTAACAAATATCCCTTGTGTCATTGGAGCTACTTTAACAGGAAGCAATCAAATTAATTTCGTATTAAACTCCGCGGAGATCATTAAAAAAATGCTGTTATAGTGAACTATTATCCATGATAAAAATTTTAATTGTTGATGACTCACCAACCGAAGCTGCATTAATTCAACACATCATAGAATCTGAAAAAGATATGGAAGTCATTGGTATTGCAAAAAATGGTAGAGAAGCAATTGATTTGACAGCCACATTAAATCCCGATCTCATTACGATGGATATTCAAATGCCTATTATGGATGGACTCGAAGCCACACGCATTATTATGGCCCAAAATCCGACACCGATAGTAGTGATCAGCTCCATGGTGAATGATGAGTCGCTCGCCGCCACATTCCATATCCTTGAAGCAGGTGCGTTAACTGCATTAGCAAAACCCGTTAATGTATTCTCTCCTGCTTTTGAAGAAAGCAGAGCACACATTGTTGATACCCTACGAAGTCTCTCTGATATTCGTGTAGTCAAAAAACCGTTAAAAAAACATTTGCCTCTTGATGAAAGCAAAAAGCATCAAACAGAACATGCTAATTATGAAATTATAGGAATAGGCGCTTCTGTTGGCGGCCCTATGGCATTAAAGACAATCCTCTCGCAATTAGGCCCTGATTTCCCATTACCTATCATGATTGTTCAACATATGAGTCCAGGCTTTATTCGAGGATTTGCACAATGGCTTGAAGAAAATACGCATCTTAAAGTAAAAAATGCAGTAAATTATGAACCATTACAAAAAGGAACCGTGTATGTAGCTCCGGAACACAAGCATATGGAAATTGAACGTGTACATGAACAATTAGTATGTAAATTAGTTGATGGACCTCCAGTTTCTGGTTTTTGTCCTTCAATTACCCGATTGCTGCACTCCATTGCTAAAGTTTCTGGGAACAAAGCGATTGGAATCCTATTAACTGGAATGAGTGATGATGGCTCAGAGGGTTTATTGGAATTAAAAAAAGCTCATGGGCATACCTTGATTCAAAATCAGGAGAGCTCCATCGTTTTTGGAATGGGCGCTGTGGCTCAGTCTTTGAATGCTGTAGACCAGGTCATTGGATTAGAGCAGATTGCAAGTTATTTAACCAAAATTTGTCCGACAAAACATGAGTAGCTCTTTTATGGAAAAAGAAAATCCAGTGATCTTGGTTGTGGATGACAGTGCCACTATGCGCTTGATTACCTGCAATGCATTAATCAAAGTGGGTTTTGAAGTCATTCAAGCTGAGCATGGAGAAGCCGCATTATCGCTACTTAAAACCTCTAAACCGGATGCTATTTTGCTGGATGTAGAAATGCCGGGTCTGAATGGTTTTGAAGTCTGTGCAGCGATTCGAAAATTACCTGATTGTCTTTTCCTTCCCATTATGATGGTCACTGGTTTAGAAGACTATGAATCCATTAATAAAGCCTTTCAGGCCGGAGCTACCGACTTTACAACCAAACCAATTAATCCAACGTTATTAGGATATCGAGTCCGTTATATGGTGCGAACCAATTCGTACTTTCAAGACTTACAGATTGCTGAACAAAGGGTCAAAGCCCTAAATGAAGAATTGATTAATAAGTTAGTCGAAATTCAACAAAATGCGGTTGCGGTAGCACGCTTTGTCCCTCAAGATTTCCTTAAGGTTCTGAATCGTAAAAATATTTCGGATATCAAACTCGGCGATTGTGTTGAAAAAGTAATGACCGTTCTATTTTTAGATATAAAATCGTTTACCTCCCTCGCTGAACGCTTATCTCCTGTTGAAATTTTCACTGTTTTTAACGAACTAATGAGTTATTTAGATCCTGCTATTTTAAAAAATTCTGGTCTTATAGATAAATATATTGGTGATGCCATTATGGCATTATTCAATAATGCTGATGATGCTGTGACTGCGGCATTGGACATGTTAGATGCTTTAGATGATTTTAATGCCGCACGTATTCGCGATAACCTGAAACCCATTAACGTAGGAATTGGGATAAACACCGGTAATTTGATTGTAGGTACCGTTGGTTTTGAAAAACGGATGGATTGCAGTGTAATTAGTGATGCTGTCAATATTGCTTCTCGACTTGAAACATTAACTAGAAATTTTAATATTGAACTCGTCATTGGTGAACAAACCTATGAAGAATTAAAACAAAAAGAAAAATACAATTTACGGAGCTTAGGTTTAACACAGGTGAAAGGTAAAAGCTTGCCTATAAAAATTTATGAAGTTTTTAATCATAACCCAGTAAGCGAAATGCAATTGAAAAAGGATTCGAGTACTCTTTTTACGAATGCATTAATGCATTATGACGCAAAACAATTTGCTGATGCAGCAAATCTTTTTGAGCAAATCGTAATAAATAATCCAAAGGACTCACCAGCACAATATTATTTGCAGCAATGCAAAGAAAAAATGATTGCTGCACAACCGTAATCAGACTAATTGCAAAATCTATAAGCGCAAGACCCCTAGGTGTCGCTTTTGCTTCACCAAGGGCAAAAAAATCCATTAACCTTGTTTAATTTGATCCACTACGTGTTGATTGAGATGGGTCACTATAAGACTGACTAATTTAACTGCTTGTTCATAATCACGTTTATCAAACATCCCAGCTTGTTGATGTGCATAGCGAATAGGAACTCCTATGTTGATACTGGGAACACCTGAACCCGAACCTTGAACTTTTGATCCATCCTGACCATAACCAATTTCTGATTCCAGTTGCACTTGAATATTATTTTTTTTTGCTAAATCTAAAACCCAGTTAAGTAGTTCTTGATGAGGAATCATCGAGCGATCATAGACAAATAAAGTAGGACCTTTACCCAAGGCAATTCGACCTTTGCGTTTTGCAATTAAAGCAGGATAATCATCCGCAATACCTACTTCAACATTAATTGTAATATCTGGATGAGTGCTGTGATATACCGTACTTGCGCCACGTAGACCAACCTCTTCCTGAACCGTTGCCGCAGCATAGAGTTGATTGGATTTATCCTGATTTTTTATGGAGTCAAGAACATCTCCGATAAGCGCAAGTCCCAAGCGATCGTCGAGCGCTTTTGCTAAAAAGCGGTTTTCACTTAATGGACTAAATTGACTCGCAGGAGTAACTTGCAATCCTGGACGCACATTAAATTTTGTTTCAGCCTGCTCTTTGGTTTCTGCACCGATATCAAGAAATATTGCACTCCCCGAGGGCAACTGATTTTTCTTGGCTTCATCAATAAGATGCGTCGAGTCCATTCCTGAATAAGCTAAAATAGGTCCATTAGGCGTGGATATCATCCAACGTTGTGCAAAAATTACTGAAGAAGGTATGCCGCCCAATGGAATAACTTTTATAAAACCATCTGCAGTAATTGATTCAATCATATATCCTACTTCATCCATATGTGCCATTAACAAGACATTAGGACCTTTCTGATTTCCTTTATATTGGCCAATTAAATTACCCATTCCATCTACAGTAATACTGTTCATGGATGGCTGCCATTGTTGCTTTACCGCATCGCGAACAGACTTCTCAAAACCAGATGCCCCTGCCAAATCAGTTAGTTTCGCCAAGGAGTGCTCGTCTGCAATAGCACTTGTTGCCCCAAGTAACATTAACCCTGCTGTGAAGAGATTTAATTTTTTCATGCCAATGTCCTTATCTAAAATCCAGTGTGTAAAACTACGATCAATAAGCCGGGAAAATTCAATTCCTCTACATCCTATGGCTTGTCTGAAGGGCTCAGAATGTGTTTTTTACCCAAATTATTGTGAAATTATTCTACTATAGTAACCCTCAAATATTTAGGCTATTATTGGCCTTTTTATTGGAATAATTTTTGCCATGCATACTGCCATTGTAATTCCTGCTCGTTATGCTTCAACTCGTTTACCAGGAAAACCTCTGGCAATGATTCAAGGGCAAACGATGTTGCAACGTGTAGTCCGCTTATCACATGCTGCTGCTGAAGGATTAGAAAATGTGTCTGTAGTCGTAGCAACCGACGATGAACGAATTGTCCAACATTGTAATCAACTGGGTGTTGCATCAGTAATGACTTCACCTGAAGCCCCCAGTGGAACGGATCGTGTAGCCGAAGCAATCCGGTCCATGAAGAACCAACCCGATTTCATTTTAAATATGCAGGGGGATGCCCCTTTAACGCCGCCAGATTTCTTACGTGCCCTAATTGATGCTTTTGCCACTTCTCCTTGTGACGTCGTCACTCCCGTAACCCAATTAACCTGGAAACAACTGGACGATTTGCGCCAAAATAAATTGACCACTCCCTTTAGTGGTACTACAGCCGTATTCGATGAAAAAACTGGCAACGCTTTTTGGTTTAGTAAAAATATCATTCCAGCCATACGCAAAGAAAATGAATTACGTCAAAAAGATGATAAGAGTCCTGTATTTCGTCATATTGGTTTATACGGTTATTCGCGAGATATGCTCGAACAATACCTGAGCTTGCCAGAAAGTAAATTTGAAAAAATGGAAGGGTTAGAGCAATTACGTATCTTGGAAAATGGTTATACTCTTCGTTGCATTCCCGTTGACTATAAAGGTCGTGCCAGTATGTCAGGTATTGATAGTCCAGAAGATGTAGTACGTGCTGAGGCATTGATTGCCCAACACGGTGAACTATTAGAGAGGATGTAACGATGACGACCCGATTACTGGTTGCACGCCATGGAAATACTTTTGCACCTGGCGATATTGTTCGTAGAGTAGGAACTACTGATTTGCCGCTCGTAGATAGTGGCTTGAATCAAGGACGCTTACTAGGCAACTACCTCCAAAATAATGGGCTTATTCCTGATGTCATCTTCACCTCAAAGCTCAAACGAGCCATACAAACAGCACAGCAAGCCCAAAGTACTATGGGGACCAATTTGCCGATTGAAACACTGGCCATTTTCAATGAAATCGATTATGGGCCTGATGAAAATCAACCCGAAGAAAAGGTTGTTGCGCGTCTAGGAAAAGAAGCAATTAATGCATGGGAAGCCCAGGCCATAGTGCCTGAAGGTTGGAAAGTCGATCCTTCGCTACTGATTCAGAATTGGCTGGATTTTTCGATACGTATTCGTAAAGAATACCCTGGAAAAACATGTTTGGTAGTTACCAGCAATGGGATTGCCCGCTTCGCACCTTATTTAACTGGTGACTTTGCAACATTCAGTGCGCAATATGGGATCAAAGTCGCAACAGGCGGATTGTGTGTCTTTGAAAACAACGAGCCATCTGAGGAATGGCAGTGTCTGGCATGGAATATAAAGCCACTGTGAAACCTGGAAACAAGTTACATGATATTCTGAGTAAGCGAAGTTGGTGCGGGATAAGAATTACAATTTGGCAATAAAGCAAGCCAATAAGGCTATGGCATTACTACAAGCCCTAAGTCCTGACTCGGGTACTTATCCGAATGAAGCAGATTATTTTATTAAAAATTGACAACCGACTTTATGGGTAAGCAATTATCCTAAATTACTGCAAATAAAACACAAATACGTCCCCAAAATCTATTTAGCTGCCATCATTGTGTAGGGAGTGAGTAAGGGGCTGTTGACTGTAGCTGCATAATCCTAACGGAGGATACGTCATCCTGAATGCAGTGAGGGGGCTCCAGAAGATGGGTATGAGTAAAATCCGGAGATCCTTCGTTGTAAACTCCTCAGGATAACGTGTGGTCGTGAATCCCTTCTAGATACTGTCTTTAAACATCATCAAAGTAATTTTTTAATGTTTGTTGCACATCCAAATTGAGCTCACCAGAATTAGGATCGATAGCGCTTACCGTATCCCCAAGATAACCAATCGCCCAGAAGAAGATGTTGTTGGTTTCCATGTTCGCTTGCAAATAAGGCATAACTGAATTGGTAAAAAATGCCTTACCTTTTGCAGTTTTCCATGAGGCCTCACCAAGCACAACCGGATAACCTGCTTTGGATAAAAATCCCCATGACCAGTCGAAACGTAATTGGCTTGGAATTCCGGGTGCAGTTTCCCAACCAGCGACCTCAGCAGGATACACATGCGGTGAAAAAACGATATGACTGTTTTGCGCTTGTGCATCACCCAGCAACCACTGCAAAGCAGTCTGATTAATTCCTTGGCTCACTAATTCTTTTTTAAATTTGTCCTTATCAAATACTGCTACTCCATTTTTAGCCTGTTTTTCATTGAGTAAAGGCTTGAAATCTTCTCCCCAATTCCCTTTAAAGAACATCCGATCTGACGCGCCACATAAAGCGGGATCAGGCGAGTGACTGTATCCATTATCATTCACGATCTTTGATTTAGGGACACAAATTACAGGGTTGTTTGAATCATCATTTCCTGAATCAGGGCCTTCCACAAAGAGCAACAAATTAGAGTTGTTTTTTTGAACTGCATTGGCAGCTGTTGCTATGACTTTTGTCCATGGTACTTGCGAGTCATGCGTTTTAAACCAATTTAAACGATAAGGTTCATTAAAAATATCAATGCCCAATACATTATCTAAGTTACGCTTTTTAATTTCTGTAGCTAAAAGAGAAATATCTTGTTCGTATCGATTCATATCGTATACCGTGCCATCTCGCATTGCATCGCCATAGCCGTGACGATGATGGATGTCAATCATTACCCGGATATTCTTCTTTTTTAACTCCTGTAAAACAGTCCAGAACGCTTGTTTCGGGCTCACTGCTTTTTCACAAGCACTTCCATTACTTTGCCATGTTTTACAAAATAAACCATTACCTGCGCTGGGGGCTGCTTTATCTGAAAGCCACTTATTCAAATCAACCTCATGTTGATCATCATAAAGAACTTCAGGCTGTATGGGTAATCGTACGGTTTTAAAACTCACCCCCGAATTTCTATCTACGCCTGAACTTGGGAACTCCCATGGCTTGCTGATCAAATTCATCATTCCATAAGCTCTTGGGCTGGAACTCAACGAGGGAATTGCATAAAAAGGATTGCTCTGTAAGCCTTGAAAAACATTGGTGTCCTGAAATCCAGACCATGATAGACCATCTATATGAACAAGTTGACCTTTATCATTGTAAATTTTACTTTCCCGAGTTTGGTAGGAGTACGCATCCAATGCAAGCATTAATAATAAACAGCTTCCTAATACTTTCATTTTTTTCATTCACTGTACCTCCAAATTAATACATGGATACTTTTTAAAGTGGACGTTATTTAACCACTGATACATAAATTTCAGGCAACAAATGGATGAGTTTTGCAAAAATTTAACAAATGGGATTTGAATTCAATTGACGCAAAAACAAAAAGCCTGATCGAAGCGCAACCCGAAAATCGTAATCCATTCGAAATTCCCGAGTTACACTTCAAACTAAAGAAGGGGCATTACCCTACATGTGAAAAACGGCGATCATTTTCATAAATTGATTTTTTAACCAATTCATCCATGTCAGCGCTAGGTTCACAAGATTGATACACAACTTTTAATGGAGAAACATCCACAGTTGATTTGGTACTATTATTTTGCAAATAACCATCTAAGTTTCTAAAGGTAGAATATTTATCGGCAGCAAACTCTTGGCATTGAGCCATGGTTTCGTCTTGGCATATTGAAAATTTAATTAAATGTTCTGAGTGAAATGGCTCATAGCTTTTTGAAAAAACATACTGCATATCGTACAAAACGCTATCTGCGCCTGCACAAAAATAAGAACCGGATTGGAACTTGTCATTCTCGAATACATCACTACGAATAAAACGACCTTCACCAGGTTGCAAACCAGCAAGTGTCACTTTATGAGTTGCTATTTCTTTAGGATTGTCTGCAAAAGCATAACCAGTTAAAACCAAACCCAATATTACCGAGGCTACTTTCATCATTCTGTTTTAACTCCTAATTTGAAATAAATATTCTTTGTAATGATTTTATTCTCCTTAAACCACTGCAAAGAACAAGAAAACAAGAGATTGTCTAAAAATAAAACAACTACTCTGATCAATTTCAGTCCGTCATTATACCCTATTTCATACGAATAGTGTAAAAATTTATAAATTAATTCTCATTTTGCTCGAAAACAGCTTATTTAAATGGTTCTAGAATTGTTGAACTATCGATAAATTAGATAGAGCGCCTAGCTCTTAAGCGGGCAGTCTCTTTTTGGCCTACTTGCATTTTTTATTAACCAAATAAAAACTATTTGGTACAATTGCCCAAATAAAAACTAACTGTGCGATGAATGTCTAAAGAGTTAATCCAAAATTTTAGAACTGCATTAATATATTATTTGCAAAACCCCTATGATAGAAAGCATAAAAAAAATCTAACCGCATCTGCTTTTGCAATATATGATCATGCTGTGAAATGCAATAATAGCATTGAACCCGATAAATTTATGAACTCTATCGATAAAATGGTACATGTTGCAGCTCGTGGAATTAAAGTACATCCTTATCTTGGAAAAGTATTGGATTCGTTTTCTCATGAATTATCGATGTTGGATCAGGGGCATAAAGCATACGCATTTCATGTACTCACAATCACTTATAACTGGTATTTAAAAGAACATGTAATTAATCCGGAAAAACTCGCGCGGGAAAAACTAGAGCTAATACAAAAAACAATCCAACAATTAAAAGTTAATAATAATCCTTATGTTACAGAATTAGAAAGTGCTCTAGCAAAACTAACCGCATCAGTTAATCAATATTTTACTTTATCGCCCGAGAAACAATTGTACGAGCATTCAGCATTTGAAAAAAAGCTAAAATTTATTTGCACTGAACATCAAACCGCCATCGCAAGTGATGTGCGATTTAAATCTGCTGTTTACAACTTCCTTGCAGTAATTTTTAATATTTTTAATGTGTTTGGGTTTTCTCTTGGTAATGAATACCAAAGAACAAATAGGTTGTTCCAAAAAGCTTCATTGACTCCAAAAAATACCTTATCCTATTTTAGAGTTCCCTTTATTAAAGTTGAGGATACGTTTGAGGAGGATAAAGATGAATCACCCGTTGGTTTTGGTCTCTCATAAAATTTAGTTGAAGCCTATGTGCATATCATCCTCAGGTTCAAGACCATTTACTATAGTTGAATCTGGTGCTGCATGAAGATGATGTTGTCCTGTAGGATTTTTATAAATTTTATGCTTTGAATTAGGTGCTTTTCGTTCAATTTCTTCAAAATTAGATTTGTTTACCAACCCATCTGTCTCGGAGTAATGGATTTCTATTGGAATTGGATTTTTGGCATGCCCTTCTTCGAAATATCGTGTTAAGTTTTTAAAAGCGTTCGCTACAAAAGAAATAAAATCTGAAAGAGATGAAAGCGCAGAAGCACCGCCTTCTCGTCTTATTCCTCGTTGCCCTATTAGATGAGCATGCTCATCTTTGTCACTCGGATTAAATTTAATCGTTGGTAAATTACCAATGATTTGTAACAGTGGATTTTTCATAGCTGCTGGGGCTACTAACTGAATTTTTTTTATCTTATCTTTAGGCAAATTTGGAGGCGGATTTTCATTGAGTTCATGGATCATATTTAATGCATTGGCAATAACTGCACCTCCTAGGCTGTGGCCTAATAAGATTATTTCATCGACATTGGGATCAGAATAGGCCTTTTCTAACATGCTATAAAAATCTAATTGCATTTGTTTAATATTTAAATCCTCTTTCCCGCGAGACTCATCAAAAGCAGCGCCGGACTGATCGTAACTTATAACCTTATAACCTCTTCTGACATACTGGTTAGCAACCACATTAAAAGTGTTTACGCTGTCTTGCAATCCATGTACCGCTAATACTAATTTTTTGCCTGCTTCATTTTCTGGAGCAAAATCAGACCATGTTTTTATTTGTAATGTTCTATTATCATTTTCAGCTTTATATTGCTTAAATCCTTGTGGATGTTTGGCAGAAAAATCAACAATGGCCTGCTTTATTAAAATCTCAAACCGGCTTGAAAAGCCTCTGCTAAAACTTGAGGATAAGAAATGGCTTGCTATCTCTTTAACCACCTCATCAATTCTATCTGGTGGTACCTTTTGTGGACTACGATAACTATTTAAGATTTCTCTTATTGCGTAGAGATCAGCTACCCTCTTCTTATTGGGATTAGGATTTAAATCTTCATATCGCTTACAAGCGTATTCTATTACTTTGGCAAAGTCATATTCTATGGTTGCTGTGCTATAGCTGGCATAAGGTTCTAATGCACCCAAGGCCTTTTGCATTGTTTTATTTATTTCTTCTTCCACCTTAGCTTTTTTTGAGTTTCCTTTAGTAACAATAAAAGCAGCTAAGCAAGTATGCCAATTTTTGGTATCTGAATAGTTTCCTTGTGGTGTTTCTTTTGCTTTTTCTACTAAAGATGAAATTACTTCATCCATTTGGTTTTAATTAATTTTTATAATGTTCTTTGAAATTAAACTGGTTAATGCAAGCTTACAGGCTTCTGCTAAAGCGGCATCCTTTCTGGATTCAACTACCATGGCATCTAATTTTTCTTGGTATAAAAGAAGAGCAGCCCTATTGTAATTAATAAAATCAGGGTTGTTCTTAGTAAATGATTGATACGCTTTTAGGCTTGTGGGATGTTTAGGGATCTGTTCCGCAGGATGATTAGGGTATTTTCTTGCGCAATAAACAGCAAATGCTTCATTCAGATAGCTTAATTTAAGGGTGTTTAGATCGGAAAAACTTTCATCTCTATGAAGCTGTTGGACTTTGGACCGAGAGCCTAATGTAGTATAAATGTCTTTATAGCTATTTCCCATTCCACACCTCATTCAAAAATACTTTTTATTTTTGCTGATATGTATTTTTTTATTCTCTTCTGGGGTGGAATTATTTTTTATCATATCGTATAAATATTATACCATAAAATTTTCCTGCTTATATTTTTATCGCTCTACTTTATTTGTGACTCACTGCACTATTTCTATGAATTGTTGCGGATTTTAACAATCGTTGATCAACTAATTACCATAATGGCAAGTAAATAATAACTATTTGATTTCATGCCAAAAAAGTCTTTGCGATTAAAAAAAAATGAGTTATAACTCTCTCTTACCTGAATCAAGGATTGACGGGTATTATCTAGGATTGTTCAGCATGATGCTGAACATTATTTTTTCATGGAGTGAGAAAATGAACAGTAAAGTATTTTCGCAACGCTTCAATCGCGAGTTGGCTTCATTGGACTTTCCAGAGGAATTAACCGAGAAAGTCAAAGCCGTAGCTAAAGTATTCGGTATTTCACGTCATTTAGCTAACTCTTTAATCTTTGGCCACATACTTCCAGCAGCAGAACAACTTAATAGGATCGCCGAGATTTTAGAAGTTTGTCCGAAATGGTTATGTGGGGCAACCGACCGAAAAAAAACTTATCAAGCTCGTGAAACTGCAGAATGATGTATAATAGTTAAAGTTGAGATAATTATTATATATTTGTAAAATGCTGTATCTGATCTTAAATTCGATTATTAGATACAGCATATGTATCTATTTTCATCATAGAAAATAGCTTTTATTCGCGGGTTACTACCATCATGGAATGCTTAAGTTTTTGTATTGCCAAATCAATTGATTTATCACGTGTCGACAGTCATTTTAAAAATGCTTCAACTGACTTTACCTCATTGAAAACTCGAGATGTTCTAAAGTTAAGTGCAAACCACAACAAAGACCATACAATATTCATTTTTAAAAATGGCACAGTGGTTTCATGGGGGATCAAACGTTATCAGATTAATGACTATCTAAACACCATTAAGCAGCTGATTGATAAACCGGTCACACTTTTGGTGCATGATGAATTTCATTATCAATTCAGTGATAAAACTACGATAGAACCACATGATTTTTTCGATGTGGACTGCCTGACTATAGAGGATGAGAGTGATGAACTCAAACTCAGTCTCTCTTACGGGTTTTCTCAATCCGTCAAATTACAATATTTTGAAACCATTATTGATGCGCTAATCGATAAATATAATCCTACGATTCAAACGCTTTCGCATACCGGTGAAATGGAAATTAGCCGTACTCAAATACAACAAATTATAGGGGAAATCCTTGGTGCTAAAAGTGAACTGAATTTAATTAGTAATTTCCTTTATCACCCTAAATATTTTTGGCAACATCCAACCTTAGAAGAACATTTTACCATGTTGGAACGTTACCTACATATTCAAAGACGCGTCAATGCGATTAATCATCGACTCGATACTCTAAATGAAATTTTTGATATGTTTAATGGTTACTTAGATAATCGACATGGCCATAACTTGGAGATTATCATTATCGTCTTAATTATTTTGGAAATTATTGTTGCGGTCTTAAACTTACATTTTTAATAAATTAGGCTGTAATTAGAGCAAATTAATCCAAAACAAGCTATTCTTTACAAAAATGAATAATAATTTATTATCAATTATGCTTAGTAAAACAAATCAACTTAATAAAGATCAGCTCAAAGATCTAGAATATTTAAAAACCGCATGCAAAAAAAATGACGGCAGTGTACCCAATTTATACACTCACTTGCTCATACAAAAAAGAAATTTACCTACGCTCGTGCTGAACTATGACAAAAAAAAATTAGTCGGCTTTCTGAGTGTTTTTTTCTTTTACGAAGATGCAGTTGAAGTTTCTCTACTTGTTCACCCAAATTATCGTCGGAAAGGCATAGCCAAAAAATTGCTTCACAATATATTACCGCTTGTGCAAGAACAAGGTTTTCAAAAATTGATTTTTTCTAATCCTGCTCATATAAATAGTCCGTGGTTAACTGAGCTTGGTTTTTCGTATCTGCATAGTGAATACTATATGGAGCGACATGATTTAAACCCATTACTGGATTACAAAAAAAATCTAACATACCGCACTGCAACAGAAAAAGATATTCCATTGCTTTGCGTCTTAGATGAAGCCTGTTTCTTCAAAACCCAAGCAGAATTAGTTCCTCGTTTTGAACACATTCTTAGTGATAGAACCTATCAAATAATACTGGCCTTTGAAGATAATCACCTTGTAGGAAAAGCACACATTCGCTGGGAAAACCATGGTGCAACGCTTTCTGATATTGCCGTTTTACCAATTCGCCAAGGTAAAGGATTGGGGACAGCCTTGATTTCTCATTGTATTAATTATGCTTTAAGCGAGGGGAAACCCGATCTGAATCTTGATGTAGAAACACACAATCAAAAAGCGCTTAATCTATATACCCGCCTAGGTTTTCTAACTCAAAATTCATGTGATTACTGGGAAATTAACCTCTTCGAATTGCAAAAACGAATTAAACCAAAAAACAAACATTGATATGTCTTCGCTACTCGAGGTACCTTTTATATCGATGTGGTGAGCAGAACTGAAACTCTGCTGTCCCAGAAAAACAGATTATATTGGCTGCGCTGAGTAATCATCACAACCATTAAGTTAATAAAACTGTCGTTCCCGCTGAAGGCGGGAATCCATTTCTCGAAAATCGCTCAATACTACAAAAAAAATCGATTCCCATCTTCGCGGGAACGACACTTAATGACAGTGTGAGTAACCATTTCCTTAAAATAAAACCTCTTCATATAGAGCTTGACAGAATTTAAACCCCGCCTTTAGTATTGTCCTAAAAAAGCCGTAACAACTTTTTTTCTCAAAATCGTTCGTTCAGCTTACATAAAAGACGTCTCACATTTAAAAAATTAAAAGGGATCATTGATGAAAAAAAGGGTTGTTATAACCGGCATGGAAATAACCTCTTCCATAGGAACAAGTTTAAACAAATTCTGGGAAGCGGCAAAACAAGGGCACTGTGGAATAAAACGCATTCAGAGCTATGATCCTTCCTTGTACCCAACACAAATAGCAGGGGAAATCACGGATTTTTCACTGGAGCATCTTCCGGAGCTTAATAAAAATAAACGTTATCCACGGGTCGCTCAATTCGCACTCTATTGTACACATAATGCCATAGAACAATCTGGACTTACTCCTCAGGAACTCAGCAAAACAGGGACTTTCATAGGAACTGGAATGGGTGGATATCCCGAATCAGAAAGCAGTTATAAATTTTTCTTTGATGATAATTGGAAAAAAATGCAACCTCTGACGGTTATTCGAGGAATGTCTAACTCCATTGCCAATTTTATTGCCATCGGATTTGGCCTGGGTGGACCCAATTCGACGATTTCGAATGCATGTGTTTCCTCGGCAGATGCCATAGGAACAGCTTACCAACAAATCGCTCATGGTCGACTTTCCACTGCTGTCTGTGGCGGTACAGAAGCACCTCTTTGGGAATCGATGATGTCTGCTTGGTGCAAATTAAAGGTGATGGCAACCAATAATGAGACACCAACAAAAGCCTGCCGTCCATTTGATCTGAATCGTGAGGGGATGGTGATGGCGGAAGGAGCCGGAATTTTAATTCTTGAAGAATTAAATCACGCCCGAGCACGAGGAGCCACTATTTTTGCGGAAATTATTGGTTTTGGGTCCAGCTGTGATGCATTTCATATTACCGCCCCCTCTTCAGAAGGACAGCAACGTGCGATTCAGGGGGCATTAGATGACGCTAAATTATCATCGCGAGATATCCAATATCTCAAAGCTCATGGTACCGGAACACCATTAAATGACAAAATTGAAACACAAACGATTAAATCAATATTTGGTGAACGAGCCTATGAAATCCCGGTCACCGCACAAAAATCAATGACTGGGCATGCCATAGGAGCCTCTGGGGTAATGGAAGTCATTTCCACATCACTGAGTCTACAGCATGATTTATTATTACCTACAATTAACTTGGAAACTCCAGATCCTGCCTGCGACTTGGATTATGTCCCTAATGAAGCACGGAAAAAAGCTATTGATATCGTACTATCTAATCATTTTGCCTTTGGAGGCGCCAACGTAGCCTTGATCCTACGCAGGTACATCAAATAGAGGCGTAGCCTGGGTGCTTGCAACTAAATTTTCTACACATCGCTGAAAAACCAGCCCATCTCTATTCCGACGTCCCGCGGCTTTGTCCGTGGGATCCAGAAGATCTACCCTAAAACACTGGACCCCGCGGACAAAGTCGCGGGGCGTAGACGCAGATGTGATCTAGAGGCCGCTGTTTGCAAAGAGGAATTCTTTACACCACAGCTACTTAAAACATATAACCCACACTGAACAATAATTCTGCAGTATATAAATGGGGCATACCGGGGCCTTGGTCTAAGGTCGCACCATCATCACCTAAATAATTTTTACCCCAATCTGCAAATTCAGCGCCTACACCTACTTGCCAGTTAGGGGTTAACATTTTTTGCACGCCTAACCCAACAGTATAGGAAAAAGCAACCGTACTGGCAGTGTCAAACCAGTAGGTAGGATACAGAACTGGATCGATTGTAGTAGGAAACCAATCATGAGCATGGTTCCAACCCACACCAAAACTACCACTTAAATAAGGCTGAACTGCTTGGAACCCGCAAGCAATAAGTTTCCCTTTAAACTCCGCCCGCACATGACTTACCTTATAGCTATAGGTATAAACATCGGGAACACCATCAACAGAAACTGTTCCTGAAAGACTCGCATCACTGGCTGCGGCCACCCCGAGTCCAAATTGAGCAATAACATTGCTTGCACCAATAAAATGCTGTAGTCCAAAAAACAATTCACCCGATCCTAACCAATCGGATTTCGAGTCAGCTAGATATAAGTTGTTCTGCGGGGGCGGAAAAGGATAAAGATATTGATCTTTCCCTGGATTAGACCACGCAGGTCCCCCACTTACGATAATGATTGAGGACCAAACCTGGGGTAACACTGGGGCATAAGGATCTACCATAGCAAATACATTTACGGTAAACAGCGCACAAAACCCTGAGGCTATTATTTTTTTCAACATACATGTCCTTTTGATTTTTAATCATGAAATCCTAAGCATTCAGGCTAATTTTATACAGTATTTGGACCTACTTTTCTATACTTCATATCACTACATTTTAACCGCGGCTGCCGGGCTTTGTTGCGCTTCAGAAAATGGTTCATAATCTTCATCCAATGAAGTCAAAATTGTAGTCACGGTGAAAGACAGCGAGCTCAGGTATCACCATATTTTATTCCAATTTAAAAAATGAAAGGGACTTAATAAAGACTCACTTTGTAGATGATTCTACGCAAAGCAATCAAGTCATTTAAAACATAGCAATGGAGGTTTCTTGAGTATATAATCAGCTATTTTATAAAAAAAGGCTTACAAATGAGTTATTCACTACGTGATGTCGCAAATAAGGTACAAGGGGTAGTCATAGGTGATGACTCAATAAAAATCTCTTTCTTATCTCCTATTGATGAAATTAAACCTGGAAGCTTAGTGTTCGCTGACAGTAATGAAAATATAAAATTGGCAGAGGCCTCACCAGCAGCTGCTATATTAGTCAATGAACAAATCACTACCTCTCAAAAACCATTAATACAAGTAAAGCATCCATTCAAAGCCTTTATTACTCTGATGAATCACTTTAATCCGCCCCAAACAGTCGTTCCTAGCATTCACCCCACTGCAGTTATCGGCGAAGGAGTGCAATTAGGGAAGGAAGTATTTATAGGGCCCTATGTGGTCATCGAATCAGGTAGCGTTATTGGGGATCATTGTATTTTAAAAAGCCATATTCATATTGGTCGTGAGGTGACTCTCGGTGCTCACACCACCATTCATTCTCATGTCACTGTGTATGATTCGTGTCAAATTGGCTCCCGAGTCATAATTCATGCATCTACTGTTATTGGCTCTGATGGTTTTGGTTACACCTTTGTTGATGGCAAACACCTCAAAGTACCTCATGTTGGGCGAGTCATTATTAAAGACGATGTAGAAATAGGAGCAAATACCGCCATAGATCGCGCCACCATGGGGGCGACTGTTATTGGCGAGGGGACCAAAATTGATAACCTGGTCCAGATAGCGCATTCTGTTAAATTGGGTAAACATAACATTTTATGTGGTTTCACTGGCATAGCAGGAAGTACGACTTCCGGAAATCACGTAATTTTTGCGGCGAATGTTGGGGTTAGCGATCATGTACGTATTGATGACGGGGTGGTATTAGGTGCTCGTACAGGGGTACCACCGAACAAACATTTGAAAGAAGGAAATGTTTATTTAGGCAATCCAGCTCGCCCTAAAGATATTGCCATTCAACATGAGTTAGGTGTCAATCGAATCCCTTTGATACGTAAAAACATTAAAGCACTTTCGGAACAAGTTGAATCATTGAAGAAGCAACTAGCCAAAGCAGAGGCAGAGTAACTATGACATCCCCCTTGATTCTTATTGATGGCTCATCCTATTTCTTTCGCGCCTTCCACGCGCTACCGCCTTTAACTAATTCAAAAGGCCAACCCACAGGTGCCATCTATGGGGTAGCTAATATGATTAAAAAGCTCATTAAAGACTATCAACCAGAAGAATTAGCAGTAGTCTTTGATGCCAAGGGAAAAACATTCCGAGATGAATGGTATCCAGAATACAAAGCGCATAGACCGCCTATGCCCCAAGAGTTAAGCTCTCAATTTGCGCCCTTGATCCAGATACTGGAAGCGATGGGACTTCCCATATTGATTATCGAAGGCGTTGAAGCCGATGATGTAATAGGGACTTTGGCAAGGCAGGCGACCGAACAAGGAATTTCTGTGGTCATTTCGACTGGCGATAAAGATATGGCTCAGCTCGTTAATGAACATATTACATTAATCAATACTATGAGTAATACCATCATGGGTATTGATGGGGTCAAAGAAAAATTTGGGATAGTACCAGAGCAAATGATTGATTATCTTACACTTATTGGCGACAGTGTGGATAACATTCCAGGGATAACCAAATGTGGACCTAAAACCGCAGTCAAATGGCTTACCGAATATCAAACTCTGGATAATCTCCTTCAACATGCAGCTGAAATTAGTGGCAAAATTGGTGAGTACTTACGTGCAGGCATACCTCAACTGCCATTATCCAAAAAATTGGTGACGATTAAAACAGATGTTGATTTACCTCTAAGCTGGGGGGAGTTAAAACCTAAGCCAATGAATAAAGAACAACTCATTGAGTTAACCCGTCAATTTGAGTTTAAAAACTGGCTGAAAGATCTTTTAGGAGAAGAAGGAAGTACATCCTCAAAACCTAGTACATTCAACATTCCCTTCGAATTAATTACCACCAATCACCAATTAAATCATTTACTCAATCAACTGGAACAATGCCAAGCATTTTGCATTGATACAGAAACAACCAGCATTGAGATTATGCTTGCAGAAATCGTCGGAATTTCTTTAGCGATTGAAGAAGGAAAAGCCGTATATATTCCATTTACGCATACAGATGGAACGACCCAATTAATTCGTGAAGAAGTATTAACTGCATTAAAACCTATCTTAGAAAATCCCAAAATTAAAAAAATCGGCCAAAACCTCAAATATGATTATTCCGTATTGAAAAATCATGGCATCAGCCTTCAAGGCATCTGTTATGACACCATGTTAGAATCTTATGTGCTTAATAGCGGTGCCGGGCGTCATGACATGGATTCAATGGCCTTAAAATATCTAGGACATAAAGCCATTAGTTATGAAGAAGTTGCGGGAAAAGGAGTAAAACAACTGCGTTTTGATCAAATTCCGGTGGATAAAGCAGCAGCTTATGCCGCTGAAGATGCAGAGATTACGCTGCAACTTCACAATAAACTGTTCCCTTTGCTCCCTGAATCAGTGCAAAAAGTATTCAATGATATAGAAATGCCATTAGTTACGGTGCTTGCTGATATGGAGCGACTTGGAGTGCTGATTGACTCCGTAACTTTGGAGAAGCATGGAAACCGTTTAAAAGAGCGCATTAATGCGCTAGAGCAAGAAGCATTACAATTGGCAGGCAAACCTTTTAATCTGAATTCTCCCAAACAATTACAAGAGATCCTCTTTGATTCACACAAACTACCAGTGATCGCAAAAACACCAACCGGACAACCTTCCACAGCAGAGTCTGTACTGCAAGAACTCGCTTATGATTACCGTCTTGCGGCAGTAATTCTCGAATACCGCAGTCTAACGAAACTAGTTTCTACATATATTGATACCCTACCTAAAAAAATTAATCCGCAGACGCACCGAGTACATACAACGTACAACCAGGCAGTCGCTGCCACAGGCCGACTCTCTTCAAGCGAGCCCAATTTGCAAAATATTCCAATTCGAAGTGAGGAAGGCCGGCTCATTCGTACTGCATTTATAGCACCTGAAAACTGCATCATTCTTGCAGCAGATTACTCGCAAATCGAATTACGAATCATGGCTCATTTATCACAAGATGAAAATCTATTAAAAGCCTTTGCTCACGGTTGGGATATTCATGCAGCAACAGCCAGCGAAATTTTTCAAACACCCTTAAATGAAGTCAGCAGTGAGCAACGCCGTCGCGCCAAAGCAGTCAATTTTGGTTTGATTTATGGAATGTCTGCTTTTGGTTTGGCTAAACAAATCGGGGTGGAACGTCAGGATGCACAATATTACATTGACACCTATTTCCAGCGCTATCCTAAAGTTTTGGAATACATGAATCGCACCCGACAGCAAGCTCATCATCTAGGTTATGTAGAAACCTTGTTTGGTAGACGTTTGTATTTACCCGAAATAAATGCACGCAACATGATACGCCAAAAGGCAGCAGAGCGAACAGCAATCAATGCACCGATGCAGGGTACTGCTGCAGACATCATTAAAAAAGCGATGATATCTATTGCTAAATGGCAAAATGAGCAAAAAAATCCACCCGCCAAGATGATTATGCAAGTACATGATGAATTGGTTTTTGAAGTAAATGCCCAAGAGATTGAGTCAAGCAAAAAGATAATTCGAGAATTAATGGAGCATACAGTGGAACTTTCCATTCCGCTGGTAGTCTCTATTGGTACAGGCGCTAATTGGGATGCAGCTCATTAATAATGTTTTGTTATGCGATGAAGCAGCGTGGTTGTGCGGTATGTGAAGCATTAGCGCTTCATTTTATACATGATGGGTTGCCCAATAAATATTCAAGGCGTCACCATATTCAAGAGGTTTAATAATTTGTCCTCTAACATTTAAGTCCTTGATCGCAAGCTTATCCTCTTTTGTATAAGCATTAGTCAAAATAAATACTTCGGTAAAAGCTAATGAAGGATCTTTACGGATAATTTTCAGCAAATCGATCCCATTCATTTTAGGGACATTAATATCAAGGAGAATAACTTTCGGATGAATTTTTGCTTGTCCATCCCGCCCGAATAATTTATTTAATGCTTCTTCACCATTTGAAGCCACCTCAATAGCGCACGACTCTTTAACTTTTTTAAATACACGTTTTACACCCTCGACATCAACAATATCATCCTCAATATACAAAATATCAACGATGTTTCCTTTGGATTCCATAGTCATTCTCCTGCCGCGATGGTGTTCTTTAAATGGCTCAAAATCACGGTTATTAGGAATTAGTTTTCTAAAAGAGACTTATCCTAATTATATTGATTCATACTTTGATTATAGTATCAATAAAAGATCATTATGTGAAATAGTTAACTTTATTGCCTATAATCTATATTACACGGTCATAGGGAATAAAAATTATGTATCAATTGGACAAATCCATTAATTTTATGCTTGTGGATGACGATGAAATTGATATCAAAGATATGCAAAGAACATTTAAAAAAAATAAAATCAATAATCCACTGCATGTGGCTACTAATGGGATAGATGCCTTAAACAAATTATTAGGCATTAATGGAGAAAAGAAACTAACACCAACCCCAAAAATAATTCTCTTAGACATCAATATGCCTAAAATGAATGGTATCGAGTTTATGAAAACTCTTCGAACCAATAAACAATTAAAATCTCTATTGATTTTTATTCTTACTACTTCAAATAGTGAAAAAGATAAAATAGATGCATACAACTTGAATGCGGCTGGCTATATTGTCAAACCATTTCAAATTTCAGACTTTATGGAAGTAATTTCATCCTTACATCACTATTGGAATCTGCTTGAGTTCCCTAACAAAAAAGAGGATTAGTAGCCATTACTATCCGCTAAACGATATTAATGAGGGTTCAAATCTTGTTTGCTGATTTGCTTAGGCCAGGTAAATGACATCGAAGTTCCATGTCCAACCCGAGATTGAACCATAACTCGCCCCCCCTGAGCTTCAACAATTTTTTTCACTATACTCAGGCCAACACCTGTAGACTCCAATTCATCTCTTGATTTAAGCGTTTGAAAAACCATAAAAATTTTGTCAAAAAACTCGGAGGGAATTCCCGGTCCATCATCATGAATCGTAAACGTATAAAAGGCACCTGATGTTTCAATCTCAATTGTAATCGTACCTTTTTTTCGATGGTGGTGTTTTATGCAATTGCCCAGCAAATTAGATAATACCTGCATCAATGGAATTTTAGCTGTTTTAAAAATCGGCAGATGTTTTGGATAATGTATTTCAAATCGGCCTTCTTGATTAAGGCTCTCAATAATTTCCTTCAAAATTTCTTTGGTATTTACAAGCTCAAGATTCAAATCTAATCGACCAGCTCGTGAATATTGTAATATTCCATCGATTAAATTGGCCAAACGCAACGTACGTTGCCGTAATAATGCCAAATGATCTTTCGATTTATCATCTAACTTATCAATATTATCTTCTTCAATCCAGGTCGCTAAACGTTCGATTGCCCGCAAAGGAGCCTTTAAATCATGTGATGCAATATAAGCAAATTGTTCTAACTCTTCATTCGTCTTTATCAATTGATTTTCAATTTTCTTTGCTTCAGTAATGTCTTTGGAAATCATAACGAACCCAATGGGGCGGCCTTCATTATCCCGACGCAATGCTAAGGTGACCGAGGCAATAAAAGTTGACCCATCTTTGCGAATGCGTTCAAACTCCTTATCTGCCTTCCCCTCTCGCAATGTTTTTTGCATAAACTCCTGAGCAGCTCCGGATTTAATATCTTCGGGATTATAGAGGTCCAAAATATTCTTCTTGTTTACCATTTCTGTAGCATGGTATCCGTAATTACGATAAGCTCCTTCGTTCCAGACAATTATTTTTCCATCCAAATCTGTTCCTACAATTGAATACTCAATTGAGCTTTCTAGAATATTTTGCAGAATACTTTTTGCATAAAATGCTTCTTCTGTCTTAATAGGTTGTACCTCCAAATCAAGTATGCTCTCCTTTATTGGTGCATGCTTTTTGTTTTGGTGATTTTTAGCCTTGTTAAATTGCTGGCCTAAGGAACTGAGATCATTATCCATTTCTTTTTTACGAATTCTTTTTGTTTTATGTATTTTTTTTGGTGGATGATCCGAAGGCCTCTGCATTCGTTCATAATCCATCATTTGCGATTTCCTTAAAAAAAAAGATCTATTTACTTGTCCTGTAAACAGTATATATTTACAATTATAGCGCGTATTTCAGGTCTTTGCTGACAATACCTAAGAGAAGTTCAGAACAACATATGTAAGCCTAAATGCAGTCTAGTTGATAGCCAGCCAGTCTTTTAGCATGAGAGGCATGTGAGAACGCTTGCTGTTTTTTTCCAATTGACTCATCAAAATAATAAGCCCAAGTTTTTTGAATACATTCCGGACTTATGGTTTTAGTCCAAGTATTATATTCATTAACTAACCGATTATATTGAATAAAAATCTTAGCAAAAGATCCGTGCATAAATTCAGAATCTGACCATGCGATAAGAGGAAGATGAGGGTATTTTTGAAGTATTACCGCTGCAAGTTGAGGGCCATGAGTAGAGGACTCATCAATCAAATTCAACTCACCATCAATAATAACCAGATCTGGTGCATGTGTATCTATAAAAGACAAAGCATCTTGGCTGTTGCTTACGACATCTATTGATATTGGAGTAATCACTGACTCCATGAGTCGAGATAAGCAAAATGCATTAAAAACGCTGTCTTCGATAATTAATACACGCATAGCATCCGGGCTCCCTTTTAGTTCAGGATTAAGTATAAAGATCAAACCTTAAGGAAGAATTAAGAAATTATTTTTTGAACTGATTTATTTTCTTGTCTATATAAGTAGATTTCACGCGCCACTATATAATTACCCACATCGTTCATAGTTGAGGGAGAAAGCAACTCATGCTGGATATTAAAACTGAAGTACTTAAGGCAGAACAGAGAATTCGTTCCTATATTCGTGAAACTCCTTTGGATTTCTCTGTTCCACTTAGTAAATTAACCCGGGTAAACCTTCATTTAAAATGTGAGAATTTACAGCATACAGGTTCATTCAAAGTACGCGGCGCATTTAATGCTTTATTGTCTTTAAAAACAGAGCAGCAAAATGGGATTATCGCGGCATCTACCGGAAACCATGGGGCAGCAATTGCCTATGGATTGCATCAGCTCAATCGCCAAGGAATTATTTTTGTTCCCGAAAATGTATCTCCCGTAAAAAAGGAAAATATAGGTTTTTATAATGCGTCTCTTAAACTCTATGGGAACGATTGTGTAGAAACTGAGTTACACGCAATAGACTATGCAAAACAACAGGGCATGGTTTATGTGTCTCCCTATAACAATACTCAAGTAGTTGCGGGTCAGGGCACCATTGCTGTAGAGCTGATGCGCCAACTAAATTCCATTGATGTAGTTTTTATACCCGTTGGCGGAGGCGGATTAATTGGGGGAATTGCCGGATACATGAAAGCCGTTTCTCCAAAAACCAAAATTATAGGGTGTTTACCAGAAAACTCTCCAGTTATGTCTGAGTCAATAAAGGCAGGGAAAATTATTTCCATGGAAACCTTGCCAACCCTTTCAGATGCTACAGCTGGGGGGATTGAGCCTGACTCAATTACTTTGGACCTGTGTCGCGATTATGTGGATGATTTTGTTTTAGTTTCCGAAAATGAAATTCAATCGGCACTCCTTACAATCATAAAAACACAACATTTATTAATTGAAGGTGCTGCAGGAGTTGCTCTGGCTTCATTTTTAAAATGCGCCAAAGATTATCCAGGAAAAAATGCCGTGGTGGTTTTAAGTGGAGGAAATATTAGCCTGGAAACATTAAGAAAAGTAATTCGGTAGTTGATAAATACTCCGTTTCCATTTGGCAAGGCACTCATCATCCCACAGATAAACACTGCAAGATGATGAGTATTTAAAACTTAATGGCCACCGCCTCCTTCTCCGCCATAACCTTTTTCATTACTTGATGAAATGGGTTGATCGGGTTCACTTGTATTGCAGGAACTGAGGAATACAGTAACACCCACCAAACAACATACAAAAATCACTCTTTTCAATAGGTTAATTGTTGACATGGCTTTCCTTATAATTATTTATTCCATAAGTTGTCTATAGGTCTAAAATCCTACTTAGAGGATTTAATTCATGCCTCAATATGATCTTAGTTGTCATTATTATAATCTGCAATGATCTCCTCAATTACACTCCAAGATTTCGTAATATCCAAAGGATTCGTACCTGGTAATGCGGCACATACAATCAATGCTTTCCACAAGGCCCATCCCCGAGCGCGCGCCCATGTGGCTTTATCAAGTTGAAGAGTCCTACGAAACACATCCCGACTTTGTGCTTTTAAAAATGTCCAAGCAAGTACCAAATCACATGCTGGATCACCGATAGCCAATTGACCAAAATCAATTACTGCACGAAGACATCCTTCTTGAATCAATAAATTGCCCACAGCAATATCACCATGAACCCAAACAGGATGTTTTTGCCAGGGCTCAGCGAGCGCCTCGGACCATATTGAAGATAGAGTTGCTGTATCGGTTTGTTTCGCCAAAATTTTGATTGCCTCTTGTACTTCAGCATCATAAGTTATCAGTGGGCCTCCACGATAGAAACTGTGCTCGCCAGCTAATGGTCCTCCTGTCGTATCAATTGCTTGTAATTCCAATAAAAATTTTGCAAGATCCGCGGCAAATAGGCTCTGATCGTTAACGCGTTCAATGGATGCTGTTTGCCCTTCAATCCATCGATAAACTGACCATTGCCAAAGATAGCCCTCTGCCGGCTCTCCTTTCGCTATAGGTGTTGGAATTTGCAACGTTAGATGAGGAGCAAGGTAGGGAAGCCAATGCTGTTCTTTTTCTACTTGGAGCGCATAAAATGTATCACTTGGAAGGCGAACGGTCATTTCATCGCCTAGATGAAAGGTTCTATTATCCCAACCACTAAATTCTACGGGTTTGATAGGTAAATTAGCCCATTGTGGAAATTGTGAATCAATCAATCTTCGTACAAGTGAAACATCAATTTGTACCATCATTATTACCTCAAACAGTTGTTGTCTCCTAGCCACGAGTAGAAAATCTTGCTGAAAAATCAAATGCGTACAGGTTGAATTGGTTTTAGAAAAACGCAGCACAGATTAATGGAACTAAGTTAAAAGTATTTTTTATATTTCCTCTCTGCCTACGTCCGCGACTTGTTCGCGGGATCCAGCTACGAAGCCAGCACTCTTTGGTTTCCGCGAACAAGTCGCTGAACGTAGGCTCTAAGAGAATAAGCTTAACTTAGTGCCATTACAGCATAGCTGCCATGTGAGCATTTCTTAGAACCATTTTAACTCAAGATCAACCAAAGATGCCTACACTTCGACATCATGCGCCAGGAGACGTCTGTTCGCACGAAAATAAGTTACAGGAGAGTACTCTAATAAATCCGATAGTTTTTCCATATAAATACATGCAAAACGGTCCACTTGATAGGCAAAATAACTTTCCTCGGCACCCGCGCGAAAAATACGTTCCCATTTTGGATTAAAATAGCTTTGTTGCTCTTTTAACAATTTGGTAAGCTGTGCGTCAATTCTGCTGATTTGTGCTTGCAACTCCTGTATTTCATTGCTGTATTGCTTTGAGTCTTCATCAACCATTTTAGTGTACAACTTGACGTATTGTTTTTCTAAATCTTTTTTGACGTCCATTGCCTTGCTGATTTCTTTCTCTATGGGCATGGCTCGTGCTTGCGCCGCTATTTCATCTCCAAGCTCTTCGACAACTAAAGCAGTGCGCCAATTACAATCTTTTTTCAACCTTAAGATATCCCCATAAATGTGATCGCCAATATACAGAATCTCATCACCACGGACATGTAGATCTTCGGTAAATTTTTTGGCATTACCTCCTTGGTACACGCCTGGCACTATTGGACCTACTGTATTAGTCATTGTACCCACAGCTGGATGAATTGATAAAAAACGAAGATTATCGTAAAAAAAGCGGGGTTTATTGGCTAAGGTAATGACAAATTCAAATAAATTGATCCAACTCTCACCTTTCTTTAGAAAAGGATTAATTGCGTATTCCAGCAATAGCTTGGTATAAGAAAAATCAGAGTTGGTGAGAATAAATATTTTTTTACCATGATGGATGAAGTGCTTCAGCCCATCAACCAGCGCGCGTTCTTTAATTACATATGTTGGTAAATTTTTACTGATGATTGTTTTTAAGCTACCATCAGAATGGACCTTATCTACACAAAATTGTACATCCTGCGCTATGGTTTGATAACTAGGAATTTCCTCAGGATATAGAGTATCTTTCAAGTGAACCAATTGACCATATAAAACGCAAAAGGCAATGGAAAAAGAGGTATCAATAGCCATATAATTCGGATCACTCAAATCCACATAGATACTTCGATAAATTTGTTGTTGTTCTACATAATCGATAGGTTTCGTGCCGTGATAACTCTGCCGAATTGCACCATAACGACTGAGCTTTAAAATATTGCCATTTTTTCTATCAATAACCAAACCACGAATGGCATCATGATAATTAAAATTTAATTTTTTAATTTGCTCAGGATAATGCTTTACTTCTACCAACTGCTCTTTAACAAGTTGATAAACCAGCGACTCAAAATTTTCAGAATTATAACGAATCAAGGTATGGTCCATGTCCAGACCAATTAACTTGATTTTTTTCATATTTAAAATTCGGTTTACGTAAACTTTATGTTCGTTCATTAGCCTAAAACCTATTTAGTTATAAAGTACTCAGCGTAACGTAGTGTTAGTACCTTAAGTTAATACTATTATCTTATATTCCGCCTCACAATTTGTTCGCAGCTTACCCGCGGGATCCGGTGATATTACGGGACTCTGAGTTCCGCGGACAAGCTGCGGAACGTAGAGATACTTAGTTTCTTAACTTTATGGTATTGAACAATACCAAAACCTCAGAACTTGTCTTAAGAGACTCTCATATTTTTTTCCCTACGTACCGCGCTTTATGCGCGGTATCCAAGTATTATCCTGTGAAAAAGGTAGAGTGGCTCATTAAAACATTTCCCTGGATTGTCTATTTCACACGCTTCACACCATCTTGAGAAGCCAATAAAATTATATCCGCTGTCCGATGTGCAAAAATCCCGTTTTCCACCACTCCAGTTATTCGATTGATGCGTTCTTCCATATCCATAGGTTCATTGATGGTTAAATTAAACAAGTCCAGAATAATATTACCATTATCGGTAACAAATCCTTCTCTATATTCGGGATCACCACCCAATTGAACTAATTGACGCGCAACCAGACTTCTTGCCATAGGAAGCACTTCAACAGCTACAGGGAAATTTCCCAAATGCTTCACAAGCTTTGAGTTGTCGACGATGCAAATAAACTTTTCTGCTACTTGGGCTACTATTTTTTCGCGCGTATGTGCACCACCGCCACCCTTAATCATTTCGCCATGCTCAGTCACTTCATCGGCCCCATCAATATAAATGGGTAAATCCTGTACTGAGTTTAAATCAATAACAGGAAGACCTTCTTTTCGTAATAACGCTTCTGTTGCTTTGGAACTTGACACACACGCATCAATTCGGTGTTTTATAGTAGCAAGCTCTTTAATAAAGAAATTCACTGTAGATCCTGTACCTACACCAACCACCATATCATCTTCAATGTATTGCAGCGCGGCTTTTGCCGCTTTCATTTTCAATTCACTCATTAGGAACCGCTCCCTTTTCTTTGCCTTATAATTTCATATAAAGAAACACCAGTGGCTACAGAAACGTTTAAACTTGTTACACTGCCTGACATAGGCAAAGAAAATAAACCATCACAATGTTCACGGGTCAGGCGACGCAGCCCTTCACCTTCAGCACCCATCACAATAGCAACATCACCAGTGCAATCTATTTGATATAGAGAACTGGTTGCCTCGCCAGCTGCACCATAAATCCAAACCCCATTCTCCTTTAAAAGCTTCATGCTTCGTACTAAATTGGTCACTCTCACCAAAGGTACTGATTCCGCTGCACCACAGGCGACTTTGCTCACTACAGGAGTAATACTGGCGCTTTTATCTTTAGGAATTACCACAAAATCAACACCCGTTGCATCTGCGGTGCGCAAACAGGCTCCTAAATTATGAGGATCGGTCACTCCATCTAGAATAAGAATCAATGTAGGCTGTTTACTCGATTCCAATAATGCAAGCAAATGAGACTCATTATAATCAGGCAACGATGAAGCGCTTGCAACGACTCCTTGATGGGTAAAGTCTGGGAAACGCTGGTTCATTTTTTGGGTGCTTAACTTTTCAATATGGATATGCGCTTGTAAAGCTTTATCAATGATGCCCTGCAATCGTGTGTCTACTCGGTCTTCACTTATATAGAGTTTCTTAGTCACTCGATGCGGATTGGTTAACAAAGCAGAAACCGCATGAACCCCATAAACATACTGCTCACTCATGACTTACTGCTTCCTCTACCGGCTCAAAATCAATTTTACGCTCATCCAGATCAACGCGGGCCACTAAAACAGTCATCTTGTCTCCCAAGCGATATACCTGTCCTCCTCGTGTCCCAATCAAACGATGTTTTACAGAGTCAAAATTATAATAATCATTCTTTAATGAAGTGACGTGGACTAAACCTTCGACGTAAATTTCATCAAGTTCGACAAAAATTCCAAAACTCGTCACTGCAGAAATTCGCCCTTTGAATACTTGCCCTAATTTATCTTGCATGTACTCACATTTTAACCAAGCCACGACTTCTCTTGTAGCTTCATCTGCACGACGCTCGGTCATCGATGAATGTTTACCCAATCGATTCATGTCTTCATGGGTATAACTAAATTCATAAACCGGATTATCGTCTAACAAATGACCAATTGCACGATGGATCAATAAATCCGGATAGCGTCTGATGGGCGAAGTAAAATGAGTGTACGCAGAATAAGCGAGACCAAAGTGCCCTTCATTCGCTTCAACATAGTGCGCTTGTTTTAAAGAACGGAGCATTACTGTTTCAATCAAATGTTGGTCGGGCCGTCCTTCTATAGAATTCATAGTACGCTGAAAATCTTTGGGCCCGGGTCTCTTACCCCCACCCAATTGCAATCCTAACTCACCTAAAAACTGCCTTAATGCCGTAACTTTATCCTCTTCAGGAGCAGCATGCACTCGATAAAGAGTAGGAATCTGCGCTTTTTCCAAAAATCGTGCCGTAGCCACATTGGCAGCCAACATACACTCTTCAATCAATTTATGAGCATCATTGCGAATCACTGGTATGATGCATTGAATTTTTTTATGTTCATCAAACTCTATTCGCGTCTCAGTTGTTTCGAAATCCATTGCCCCGCGAAGTTTCCGGGTTACCAATAAAACTTGATACAAATCATAAAGAGCTTGCAAAGTAGGCCATAAAGAACCATGTTGTTCGTCTGTGGCGCCCTGCTCAAGCCAAGAACCAACCTGAGTATAGGTCAATCGAGCATGGGAATGAATCACTGCGCGATAAAAACGGGAACGTGAAATCTTTCCTTCGTTGCTAATAGACATTTCAGCAACCATACACAGCCGGTCGACATGAGGATTTAACGAACATACACCATTGGATAAAGCTTCAGGTAACATGGGAATTACTTTCCCAGGAAAGTAAACCGAATTACCACGGCGTGCGGCCTCTTTATCCAACGCGGAATCTTGCATTACGTAATTACTGACATCTGCTATCGCAACATATAATTGGAAACCGCCTTTTGGCTTTTTGTAACAATAAACTGCATCATCAAAATCTTTGGCATCTTCACCGTCAATCGTAACAAAAGGAAGGCTGCGAAGATCGGTACGCCCCTTAATTTGTTCCTCACCCACATGGAGTGGAATTTTTGCTACTTCAATGCTCACATCCTCTGGCCACTCAAAAGGTATTCCGTGTGCATAAAGTGCAACTTGAATTTCCATGCCTGGCGCCATATGCTCACCAAGCACATGAACCACTTTACCTATGGCTTGTGTTCGCTTACTGGGGAAGGAGATTAATTCAACTAAAACGATTTGACCATTTTTGGCACCATTCACCATTTCTTGTGGAATAGAAATATCCTGAGTCAAATGTTTGCTATCTGGCAAGACAAAACTAACTCCATGATCGGTAAAAAACCGTCCCACCACGGAGGCATTCGCATGCTCAATTACTTCATGAATTTTTGCCTCGGGTCTTCCGCGTCGGTCCACACCCACCTGATAGGCCAGAACCACATCTCCATGCATCACCCCCCGCATTTCTTTAGCGGATAAAAACATATCTTCTGAACCATCACCAGGGATAAAAAAGCCAAAACCATCTGGATGTCCTTGAACAGTACCACGAGATAAATTAATGCGTTGCATCAGACAAAAGCGGTTACGGCGGTCTTGCATAATTTGGCCATCGCGCAACATAGCTTTTAGTCTAAACCCCATAGACTCTTGTTTTCGCTCATCGCTTATCTTTAATTTGTCAAATAATTGATTGCGCGACATCGGCTTCCCGTATTCATTGAGAATTTCCATAATGAATTCGCGACTGGGGACAGGATCGGTATATTTTTCACTTTCCCGTTTATAAAAGGGATCTTTTGATTTTTTGCTCACCGCTTATCCTGTTTGTATTTAGTTGTTATCATTTAAGTTACATATCTTTTGCCCAGTTCTACCACTTATCTATAAAAGTAGCAAGATAAGTAGTCAACCGCCAGTTAATCTCGCTTCACTAATTTTTAGTGAATAGTACTGAATGTATATCTATTTTCTATATCTGCTTGAACTTCTTTTGCAGAGAGCGTTGTATGAATCAATGCACCAATTAATATCTTCTGCTTCATCTCGTCACTCATTGAGAAATCACGAGATAATACAGAATAAACATTACGTATTAACTGGATTTTTTTTTCCTTATCCTCTGTTACCTTATTTTCTGTTGGATCTGTTTTTTTATCAAATAACTTCATGTACATCATAAATCCTTAAAATTAAATTTCTTTGTCCAAATTTTGATTGATGAAATAACGTTCTCTTGCTTACTTAGAGCTCTTAGATACCGGAATCACAAAACCACGAGCACCTACCGCAGCCTTTAGGGCAGATAATGACATATCTTCTGCTGCCCAAAACGTACTGTCTTGTCCGTTAGCGGGAGTTTTCACCCCAATCCATTTGCATACCGCGATGAGACCTTCACAAGGAACTTGTTGTTCATGGCCAGGCTTCGATTCAATGCAATTTAAAGCAAATGGGCCTTTATTCAAAGCTAATGCAGACCAATTTCCACCTTGTAATCGGGTTGTCCAACCTGCGCTAGCGCTTGGCTCGGTAACGGGATGGGTAATCCATAAATCGGCAGAAGTGAGATTATGAATAAAAACGAGGCTGCTCCTTTTAGCTTGTAGGGTCACTGACTCACCTTGAACAGCAACAGCCTGACATCCAACAGGCAAGGTTGATTCAGCAGCAACACAAAAAGATACCAGTGAACAACAAAGAAAAGCGAAAACTTTCATTACTTTCTCCCAAAAAAGAAAAATCTGATGATTCAAATCATGAAGGCAGCTTGCAAGGATAAAATTATATAGTTAGGCTATATTACTTGTCAGCCTTACTTGCTAAAATCATTCTAACTTTCGCCTGACAATCTAATTAATATGCATATCTGGGTAGATGCCGATGCGTGCCCTAAAATAATTAAAGAGATCTTATTTCGCGCCGCAGTCCGTACAAAAACACGACTCACCTTGGTGGCTAATTCCTTTATTAATTATCCTCCCTCGCCTTTTATCGATGCAGTACAAGTCGTGAAAGGCTTTGATAGTGCCGACCATTATATCACAACTCATTTGAAACCTTTTGATTTAGTTATTACCGCAGATATCCCTCTGGCTGCAGATGTTATTGCTAAAAAAGGATTAGCAATTAATCCACGCGGAGAAGAATATACTGAAAACAATATCAAACAACGTTTAAATTTAAGGAATATACACGAACAATTACGCGCTACGGGTCATTATTCGGGGGGGCCAGCTGCATTAAGCATTAAGGAAAAAACTGCATTTGCCAATGCCTTAGATCGATGCTTAGCCAAGAAAATATAAAAATTTGACAAATAATTCCCAGCAACCTAGATTTTAAATATGCTCAAGATGGAATGGTACAACTGCATGAAGCTGGTTCGACATATTCTATTTTTTATTCTGTTAGTGGGTACTACGCTCGCTTATAGCAACATCATTATCGTAGGGGTTTCCAAATCAGCACCGCCTTTTTCTGCAGTGGATGGCAGCAATCACTATTTTGGTTTTTGCATCGATCTTATGAATGAAATGTGTAACCGTCTCCATATTACCTGTGAATACAAAGCTGTCACCATGAAAAACCAAATGGATGAACTAAATGCAGGAAACATTGATGTTACGTTCCCGCCAAGTCCCATACCATCAGCTCTATCCCCAAGTTATGTTTACAGTTTGCCCTATATGACAAGTGATGGACAATTTTTAACGATGTCCTCAACTATAAAAACCATTGCTGATCTTAAAAACAAAAAAATTGGCACTCTAGAAGCAAGCCACCTTGATGATACCCTTGCACTGTATACCAGCAAAGATAATATAAAATCATATCCAAAAATTTCTTTAATGATTACAGCATTGCTTAGTAATAATGTCGATGCAATTGTGTTGAACGTCAATATCTTTAAATATCTTACCCTCAATAAAGTGATTAACTTTCAAACTGTAGGTAAACCTATTGTTCTGGGAAATGGATATGGAATCCTCGCACTCCCCAAAAACACTGCACTCATTAATGGAATCAACAAAGTTTTATTACAAATGGAAAATGATGGTACTTATGAAACCATTTATAATAAATACTTTGGCTCCAATTTGTAGCGTTATGCAGTATAGGTTAAACTGGCACCTCTTTTCAAAGAGACAGGATAAAACATGTCAGATCGTATTAATAGCGCAGAAATCATCAGTCTACATAAAAACTGCATCATTCAATGGAAAGCCTCGGGTATTGTGCATCAACACCAGGAATTTTATCGCTTAGTTGAAGAAAATCATGCCTTTAACTATCAACTCTGGCACGCAGAAGATAGAGCACGTCGTGACGATCAAGGATATGAATTTGTCTACCAAGCAAAGCGAGAAATTGACCGCTTCAATCAATTGCGTAATAACCGTATGGAAGCAATGGATGAATGGCTGTTTAAGAAATTACAACCAGCCAATTATAATGCATGTCCAGTGAACTCTGAATCACCGGGAATGATTATCGATAGGCTTTCTATTTTATCTTTGAAATCTTATCACATGGGTCTACAAACCAAGCGCGAAGACGTCTCGGACGAGCATCGAAACAATTGTGCCGATAAATTACTAATTATTAATCAGCAATTAGAACAATTAACTCAGTGCTTTAACGAATTGCTTGAAGAAGTACAGATGAAAAAACGTACGTTCAGAATCTATCATCAATTTAAAATGTATAATGATCCTACTCTAAACCCCCAAATATACTCCCAGGAGAAGAAGAAGGATGGTGCTGACTTAAGTTAGTGTCGCTCCTTGAATGAGGCAGCGTGGCGGCTGGTGAGGTTTTTTTATGATAAAAGAAATTCAAAAAGGAAGAACCGTTTTTCGGCTGGGAATCAGAGGCTTTGCGTTTCGGACGCTCACTTGATTCCCGTAAAGACCGGGTTTTTATTTCCTCCATCGACACACCAGCACAGTCAGTTCCTTTAGTTTTAGTGGAACTAGCTTGGTCTTGAAGACGCCCCAAACCTTTTGCTAGAGCCCGAAGGCCTAGAACTAATGAAAATAAGACCCCACTTACGATTGCGAATTCACCCATTATAGGGATATCGTGATAATGCCCATCAGAATCTGCCTCTTGAGCAAAGGTCATTGCAAAATTGAAGAAATTATTTCCCTTGGATAGACCGGAAGCAAAAGAGCGGAACACTTCAAACCACTCCTGGAAAAAAGTCTGTGGTGAAGGATCCAGTTTAAGACCATCCTTTAATGAGGTCGCAAAAGGTTCTGCATCTAAAACATCAGCATCTATGTTGGTCTCGATACGTTTCCTCATATCCATGATTTGCGTATAAGGACGTTCTTTTTTGCTCGCTTCTTCGCGTCGCTGCATGTGTTGATAATGAGCATTCAGCGTGTATGCGGCCAACCCTATCATTAGCACCAGGCCAGAAACGATAATTACTGCCAATAAAGCCGGAGGAAAGCTACCTGCTGTGATTAAAGAAAGCGAGGCGGCTGTAAATATGATACTGGTCAACACACCGTAAGCAAATAAGCCATACTTCATACCTAACAGGCCAGCTGTTGCATAACTGTAGGTTAATTGATCTTGTAATAATTGACGCTCTTCTTCAAAATTATCAATTAAGCGACAAATCTCCCGTTTCAATGCCCTGATTTCTTCTAGGTCATTATTTTGGGTGCTCTTATGCGCTTGTAACTCAAGCAATTTAGCATAGGTCAACTCCAATTCTTTAGTGGTCAATGCCAACTTACACCGGGTTTGGGTAACTTCCAAACGTAACTGAAAATCATATTCTTCATAAATTCGTGAAATGACACAGGATAGAGTGTAAAAAACGCCAATAATTGACAGAGCAAGAAGAAGAGGTGGCGAAAGAACCGAAAGACTTACTACACCAATATAAAGATATAACCCATCAAGCAATCCCCCAGTCGCTACTGCTAAATAAGCATAAGCGCGAGTATCATTATCCTGATATTCTATTCTTGATAAATAGGAATTACGGTCTAACGGAGTTATGGAGCTTAATTGTTGGATTTGCAATAAAAGCTCTTTATTCTTATCCATTTGTATTTTACGCTGCTCAACCATGCTGCGTATCCAAAGACGATTAGCGGCAGCAAATATGCCTAAAACTAATCCTACGGGGATCACCATATATTTAAGGTCCATCCCACTAATTAAGCTTAAAACTTGTACAGTACTTCGCCATCCTTTATAAGCATTCTTTAGGCCTTTCATCAGGTCACGAAAATAGGGCCAGGCAGATGCTATGAATTTCTTTACAGAATCTTTTTTCTCTTTATCATAAACACTTGCTAAAAAGGAAAACGAAACTAAAAATATCGCTTCTGCAGCAACCGCGGCGATTCCCTCAGGAGAGGTCAGTACTTTGTGTATTAAGTCAGGATCAGTCTTGGAAAAAAATACTTCAAAAAAGTATTTAAACATACTGTAAGAGGAGCTTAGGGAATCCATAATGGCATAAGCATGATAAATATAACGATCTTTATCGAGCTTTTGAGCGAGAAGTCTACTTTGCGCGTCAATACGACCGGCGATTGCCAAGAGGAAAACGAGGTCTTCCGATTTTAACTGTGAATTTTCTTCGCCCTTAACAGTCATTCTTACACACAGAAATGGCCACCAGTTTGGATGGGCGGATTATATTGATTGTTGCTCTCGATGTCAATAATCGTTTCATCATGAGCTAAAAAAATACAATTTTCAGGCAGTTAATCATGATATCACACTAAGTTCGTACAAAAAATATTTCATTAAATCCACTTACGGGTTGTGACTTAGGAGGCAAACCTGCTACGATATTGCCCTAATATAAAAACAACTAAGGAAAGAGGATTCAATGAGATCAATATTTGCTCTCTTTATTTTTGCAGCACTAATGACTGGACCCGTTATGGCATCGAATGAAACACAAATTTATGGTTATGTTGAAAAAGTTTCGTTTCCCGAAAAAAATTTGACTCTATCAGCTAAATTGGATACCGGGGCTAAATCAGCATCTTTAAATGCGACTAACATTACTGAAATTACTAAAAATGGGGTCCCTTATTTACGTTTTACAGTGCCAACAAAGACAGGCGAATTTATATTTGAAGCTGAATACAAAGGCCGAGTAAAAATTAAAGTTCGTGATGGAGAGCATGGTTCAGAGATCATTGCACACGCACCAATCAAACGGCCCGTGGTACTGCTTGATATTCAACTTGGAGATAAGGTCAGAACAATTAAAGTAAATTTAACAAACCGCAAGCGGTTCCTCTATCCTTTACTTTTAGGTAGAGATGCAATTATTGCTTTTAATGGTGCAGTTAATCCAGCACTCACATTTACGTTAAGAAATCAGAGTTTTAAGAAACAATGAAAAACAACACGCGTCATGTTTATGGATTGATCTTTACACTATTTATCCTTGGAGCAGGAATTTTTTTGTATCGGCACTTCGTACTCGATGTGCCGTTAACTGATACTGAAACGATAAACAGTTGGATGGTTGAATCCAATTTGCGTTTCGTTGCGGACCCGAATACGCCGATTAAAGCGAGTTTTAATATCCCTTATTTACCGCCACATTTTGCTATTCTTGATGAGTATTTCGTCTCAAGAAATTACGGGGTAACGACGAACTTAAATGGTGATAATCGGGAAACCGTTTGGTCAATCCGGCGAGCCCATGGCGCGCAATCGCTGTATTACAGAGCAATTTTTCGCCAAACCGAAGGCAATGAATCACCACTGGCCACTCCTCCTGCTGCCAAAACACAACCACTTGAAGAAAGTCAAAAATCCGCTGTGGAAACCATTATCAGCCAAGTGCGCCAATCTTCGGCGGATATTAAAACCTTTGCTCAGAGCACCATAAAAGAACTGAATAAAAAAGATGGAAATGCTAAGTTATTAACAGGTAATGACTTTAGTGATGAACACCTTATCAATGCAGCCATTTTAATTTTAAATCAATCTAAAATTTCTGCGATTCCGGTAAAGGGAATTTATTTATCCCAAAAAAGCAAAGCTGAATTAAGCCCATTTTTAGCGGTATTCAATGGTAAAAATTGGATTTACATTAATCCTAAAACCGGTGGTGCAGGCTTGCCTAAAGATTTCCTGATTTGGCAATATGGCAATGAGCCTGTATTTAACGTCGAAGGGGGCAAAAAGGCGCAATTTAGCTTAACTGTATCACCTACGCCCATCAATGCCTTAAGTATTGCTAAATCCAGGGGTTTGCAATCCGATTCGCAACTGTTGCGATTTTCCTTATTACAATTGCCAGTTAATGCTCAAGCTACTTATAAGATTTTATTAACCGTGCCTATAGGTGCTTTTATTATCTTGATTCTACGAAACTTTATCGGACTCAAAACATTTGGGACTTTTATGCCCGTTCTAATCGCTTTAGCGTTTAGAGAGACGCACGTAGTCTGGGGGATTTCCCTCTTCGTTATTATTGTATCTTTTGGTTTACTGGCACGCTTTTATTTAGACCAATTAAGGCTGCTTTTGGTACCAAGACTCGCGGCAATTTTAACTGTCGTGATCATGCTTATGATCTTCATTAGTATTATCAGTCAAAATCTTGGACTCGATGCGGGCCTATCAGTTGCCTTATTCCCTCTGGTCATTTTGACTATGACTATAGAACGTATGTGCATTACTTGGGATGAGCGAGGGGCATCAGAAGCCATCAAATCAGGTATAGGCAGCCTAATCGCCGCGGTTATCTCTTATTGGGCAATGAGTTATGAACCATTACAATATCTTGTCTTTGCCTTCCCTGAGTTGGTTTTAGTTCTGCTCGCGTTAATCTTGTGGTTTGGACAATATCGAGGATACCGATTATTTGAGTTGAAACGCTTTAAATCACTTGCGGGACACGTCAAATGATTAATCTGTTTCGCCGTTTAAAAGACCACGGAATATTAAGTATTAACCAGCGTAATTCAGATTTTGTTTTACGCTATAATCCCAGAAAACTATTCCCTCTAGTTGATGATAAATTAAAAACAAAAAAGCTGGCTCTAAAAGCAGGCATCGCGGTCCCTCCTTTATACGATATCATTGAAACAGAACAACAAATTAAAACCATAGAGGAACGTTTAGAACCTTATAATGACTTTGTTGTTAAACCAGCTCGTGGTTCTGGGGGAGATGGTATTTTGGTTTTTAAGGATAAAGTTTATGGCCGTTATCGACAAATTAACGGCAAACTCACCACCACCCAAGAGCTTAGCTATCATTTATCCTGTCTTCTTTCAGGAGCATATAGTCTGGGAGGCTCCTCAGATTATGCAATTATAGAGAAACGAGTAGTGGTAGACCCGGTATTTGCCGAAGTAAGTTATGAGGGCATTCCTGATATTCGCATTATTAGTTTATTGGGTTATCCAGCTATGGCCATGGTGAGGCTCCCGACCCGTTTGTCCGGTGGAAAAGCAAATTTACATCAAGGTGCTATTGGCGTTGGAGTCGATCTAGCTACAGGTAAAACCCTTGGTGGCGTATATCATAATGACATCATCGATTATCATCCTGACACTCTAAATTCTATCGTAGGTATTGAAGTACCCTATTGGAATAAAATACTTGAGATAGCTTCCAGCTGTTATGAGTTAACAGGTCTAGGCTATCTTGGGGTTGATATAGTACTTGATAAAGAACACGGACCTTTAATGCTTGAATTGAATGCACGGCCCGGTTTAAATATTCAAATTGCGAACAGGGAAGGCGGATTAAAACGCTATCGAACAATTGAAGCCCACTATCAGAATCATCCTAAAGAATCAGTTGCCGCAAAAGTGGCTTTTAGCCGTGAACATTTTGCTCGGTTAAAGTAGCGTGTCGGGCTATTGTCCTCATAGAGTTAAAATCTAAAACAATTTTCTCTCCCGGAGGATTCCTCACTGCATTCGGGATGACCGGGGCTCGTCCCTTAGAACCACGTCATCCTGAGGCGTTTACCCGAAGTATCTTCTTGTTTTGGCATTATACTTTATTACAATACCGTGCTCCCTACTGGAGCTCCCACTGCATTCAGCATGACTTATGTTATTCGTTAAGGGGTATACTCTGTTTCAGAAAGAGATTCCTCATCTTTATGTTCATCCTTTTCCATTTTTGAATTTTTTCTTTTTTTGTTACTAAGATTTTCACCAAATTGAAAAGTTGGACTCCAAGTTTTCCTTTTTTCAGAGGTGCTTTCTTGATCCATTAAAAGCCCTTCCTTCGAATCTCGATAAAAGTCCCCACCAACTGTATCAATATAATCAGATGTGGGGATTTTTTCATCATCTTCCAAATCACGACCAGGGGTTAAAATGTGCTCATTATCATAATTCGATATCGGACTCCACACCGGGCTACTCCCTTGTTCTGCTGATTGGGAATAAATCGTCTCATCAAAATCTTCTAAACCATAACCCGGAGTTTTTGGTGTTACGTATTCCACAATTGCTGTATCGTTCTCCCAAGTAGCTTTGTAATAATATTGAGCTTCATTAAAATCAGTGAACACTTTAGCCAACGTGACCGGAGAGGCGCCGTAATTATAGCCCTCATAAAAAGCCAGAATTTCTTCACCCGGTTGAATTTGACGTGTCGTTATATAAGAATTGGTTGCAAAATCGAAACGAACATTCATATCACTTCGGTACTTTGCTCCTTCTACGCAATAGGCTTCTGATGCATTATCTTTAGTATAAAGATATCCTCCCTTGCCTGATTGCACTAAATAATTCGTATCAATATTATGCTTTGCTGCCCATAACTGCATCTCTTTATTCTTTTCGGGCACGCCTTCCATTTTCTGCCCCACAAGCTGGCATAGGGTTTTCTTAGCAGGAATTTTCTCAGTACTAAATAATGAATACCGATATTCCCCATTACCTCGTACCGTAGGGGCTATAAATAAATGATAGGGAGAGGTTTGTTCCAGCTTTATTTTTTGCTCTTTTTGAAAACGCAACACATCGTCGAACGCTCTTAAATCATAGATCTTAGGATCTAAGTTTTTATCTAAATACATTTGTTTTTTTTGTTCTTGTTTGCTTAACATGTCTGATCTTAATAAAGTGAACAAATCTTTTATTTCCTTAGGTGTACTTATCTTACTTACTGCAACTTCTTGTTTTTTTGCGAGATCCTCTAGAATTCCGACCAAGGTTTGTGGTTGACATACAATTTGAGGACGTTCTTCCGTAAAATACTCATCTCCATAAGAGATAGTCAATTCATCGGCAAAATTAATTTTTTTCACTGCAATATAATAAGCATGATAATCAAATAAAATTTTTCCATTCTCATCTTTTGTTTTTTTACAAATTACTTTTACTTCTAGATTGGGTTTATTAGCATGGTTAACCCAACGTGTACTTGAACCTGATTTAAGTAAATCGATTACTACAGCATATTTATCTTCGTCATCTAAGTTTAATTTCCAAACAAAAGTGGAATCTCCTTGGTAGTCTTCAACTTTGCGCTCTATAGTAGTATTAGGTAGGATGCCGAATAAATCCGTGCCTTTTATTTCTCCTACAATGTCTCCTTGTCTAAAGGATTTAGCTGCATAGACAGCTAGTTGATTAGGACCCAGATTCGGACTAGCAGCTATTATTACGCCATCATCATACTCGGTATGTTGGTAATCAAAATCTGCTTGCCCGCAACTATACTTTAAATAATTTCCTAATCTAAGTACAGAATCATCCTCTTCAGGAAAAAAAATGAGTTGCTCTCTAAGCATATCTTCACTGGCTTTTACTTTTTCTGAGTTGTCTAAAAATGTAATGGATTTTTTCATATTAATTCTTCACCGTTTGAATGCGGATGAATTTTAATAAAAAAAATTAACCTGTCCAGCTAATTTCTAAACAAAGAAGATGTTGGGTGGTAAGTTGAGCAAACACTATCACCCGTTAAGAATGTTTCTAAAAAAATGGGGGTTCATTTCACCAATTAAATGCATAATTGTCGGAACTTTCTTGTGTCTTATTATGACGTTCTTTAAGAACCGCATATAAATCTTGCCTGGTTTTTAGCCAGTCAATGTTCTCCTCTCTAATTTGCAAGGTCTCTTTTGTTGCTATTTGTGTCATATCTTGTTGTTTTTGCTGCCAGAACAAACCATTAATACTATATCCCTCAGCAGCTCGCTTTTTGGCCGGAGTAACGCATAATTCTTTTATGCGCTGTAAACTTTCTTCTTGCGACGCTTGCAGCTCTTGTAAGATTATTTGTTCCTCCTTTAGAGTCTTGCCTAGTTGAACCAATCCTTTTTCTTCCAGCTCGGCTTGCAACTCTTGAGCAATCGTCTCCCTGGTAGTTTCTGGAGCCATACGGCCAACACGAACACTTGGAAGAATTTTGTTTGAAGAAACAGCGTAGCGTTCACCAGTTTTGGTGAACGCTTGAGTGAACATACGACTTAACATAATACTGACTATCCTTAGCAACAGAAAAATTTGTTCATTATGTCACAAATAATTTTCAAAAAAAATTCATTTCATATATAAAAATAATAACCAATTTGTTTCAATTTACCCCTTTTGTATAATATAATGAGGAAGACACTCGCACATTTTTAGGGAATTATATGTTTTTAAAAAATTTTTTTCGTCCAACCAAGCCTAGTAGCCCGAGACCTCCCAAAGAATGGCTCAATGAACGATTAAATGTAAGTGGATTAAACGAATTCATTCCCCAACTTGTCCGAGAAAAAACCCAAAGCACCGCAAAAGTATTTTATAACACACGTTATTTCACGAGTACTAATCCAGGAGCTCCTTTTTCCCTAGGTAGAGCATTGTGCAAAATACCTGCAATTAATGTGGCGGGCGATAGAGAAGGGGTATTTCCAAATGGCACTCCATTTCCGCCATCCCCAGAGTTTTTTGAAAAAATCCCATTGCATCATCCTGAACTTTTGTCGCCTATTGAACGCTTAAGTGCTGCAAAAAAAATTATTTATTCGAATAGCTCCGTGTTTGCTGTAGGCGGTTATCCTGCAATGAATCCCAGAATTATTAAGAAAGATCCTTTTGAAGTTGGAATTTTTTCTCTAGCGGGGGCTAGTTTTGAAAATCACTACCTACATTATTCCCTTTTTATGCTGGATGCAGTGAATCCCAAAAATAAAAATCCAATGTTTGATCATTTATTTGAAAACTTACCATCTGATTTTAAAGAGGCACAAACATCCCTTGGAACCTACGATTCAGATGGCTCTATTACCCGAATTCGAACCGGATTTCCGCTACTAGCCCGTTCTGAATCTGGAAAATTTTATTCTTCTTTTTCTAAAAAAAATGCGGTTATTTTTTTAGGAGAAGCGTATTACCGGCATCAGCTGGAAGATATTTCCATGTTGTTAGCTTCAGTAAATGAAGCAGCTAAGGAATCAGGAAAACCTGCTTTGTTAAAAGCTACGGCAGTGGGAATGGGTTTTTTTGCTAAGGTGGATGGACAATATGATATTCAATATCTCCTTTATCCTCGTTTTCTTCGTGCATTTCAAAAACTATTACAAGATAACTCCTATCCTTGGATAGCAAAAATTGAATTTCCTACATTCGGCGAGCAAGTTCAGGCACAATTTGACTTGATTATGGATGAACCATTTGAACATGTTGAGGTATATCGACAAAACCGCGATGTTCTAGAGTTTACCGAAGAAGAGACGCAAAATTATTACGTGTGTGCCATCAATCCTTCCGATGCATTCTCCTATGCTGGAAATGAATGGTCATTTGGTAGTGTTGAGGCAATGATAGGTTTAAATTCATCATTGCGTTTCGATCAAATACCTTTGGCAAACCCTCCGTTGCTTGATTCTGACCATCACATTCCGGTCAAAATCAACAGCAACTTTGGGGCTGAACTTGGTGAGATAAAATCCGGCAAGTTACAGATGAATTTGTAAAGTCGACGTACCTAAAGCACTAGCAATTGCGTCCAAAATTTTCTGATCTCCCTCAAAGCGTCGTTTCAACGTTTGTTGACTCAAATTGCTGTAGCTGGTTTGGCAAATAGTAGTAAATGCTTCTTCACAGTTATTGATCAATAACCAGCTAAGAACATCCCCTTCAGTGAGTAAATCGCTCTTTCGCATTGACTTAGGCAGAGAGTTATTGTACTCAAACATGGCGTTAGGTACTAAACCACCACTTAAAAACTTTTCTCTGTATTTAGGACATGTTGAGGCAATAAACTGTGCGAAGGGAACATGTTCTACTACCAACTCCTCTTTTTCATCATCATGTCCTTCACTCTCTATTCCAGTTTCCCACTTCAATACCATTAGTGATGTTGCCCTGCCATAAAACTTATGTATCCAGGCATCTTGCGTATGGGAGGAATTGTTCTTAATAAAGCGCATTAAATCATGTAATGATGAACACGCTCCCCATGCAAAGGGTTCTTCATTATATTTTTGATATCGTTCTACATGAGAAAAACGAAGTGTTTCTAGTTTCATCCCTGATACACGCGGTAACAAGCCATTTTGTTGGAATAATTGCTCAAGACTGCGTCCATCTACACGTACGAGTAAAGAAGAGCGTTGGAGTTCGATAATTTTATTACCCACTACAGGGTCGCCAATACTAAGTCCTTTCCCAAAAAAAGTCTTAGGAGAAAATCTTGCCCACATAAAACACCTCAACAAAAATTAGCTTCTTGTTGAAATTATACAAAGATAACATTAACCAAATATTAAGCGCTTGGCCTAATAAACATTCTTCATGTTAAATGATGAGCATCCCGATAAAGTAGGATTATGAATACAAGCTTTGTAATAAAGAGGGAACTTATTGACGCCCGCCTTGAGCATGTTGAATAAATAATCGTTTAATAGGCATAAATCGATTACATAACCGTAACCCTAAACCACGTAAGGTAACAATCGGTATAAAGGAATTACTGAATAATCGTTTGAACCCTTCCATCATCATAATAATTTGCCATACTGCATTTTTGCGTTCACGTTGATAAGCACCTAACGCCTTTTTAGATAACAGCTTATCTTGTACTATATCCAAACACTCTATCCAAGAGCGTACATCAGCCAGACCAACATTTAAACCCAAGCCAGCCAAAGGATGGATGGTATGCGCTGCATCACCAAGAAGCAACCAACGATCCCCCACATATTGTTTGACATGGCGCATCTGTAAAGGAAACTGATGGCGCGTACTTAGTACTTCAACCCGACCTAGTTTGTTAGTAAAGGCCTGGGTTAATGACTCATTAAACTCCTGTTCTGAAAGAGTCATTAATTTTTTTGCGTGCTCAGGATCAGTGGACCAAACAATAGAACATTGATGTGCATCAGCAAGCGGTAAAAATGCCAAAGGCCCATCAGCACGAAATACTTGGTATGCGGTTTGTTGGTGCGGTTTCTCTACCGATACAGTGGCTACTATAGCATGTTGCTCATAAGACCAGCTGTTTAATGGCACCTTCAGTTTTTGTCGGGCGGGCGAGTTAGCTCCATCAGCAATCATTAACAATTGCCCTTCCCAAGTTTGCTGATTACTGCACACTTTAACCCCATCTGCTCCACTAAACACTTCCTCAACACGGCTATTAGGGAATAAATGGATAGAAGGCAAAGTGGAAACTTGCTGTAGTAAAGCCTGTTTCAACACGGATTCTTCAATGATATTCCCTAGATACTGTTTCCCTATATAACGTGAGTCAAAATCAATATGGGCCTTACTTTCAGCATCCCAAACATACATACTACGGTAAGGAGAAAGACGCGACTTATCCAAATGTTGCCAAGCATTTAATTGATGTAACAGTGTTTGTGAGGCAAAATTAATTGCATAGACACGCGTATCGGGTTCTGAGCCATCAACTTTTAATGAGCCTGCATCGATTATTGCTACAGAGTAACCACGCTGAGCCATGGCTAGGGCAGCAGTTAAACCCACAATGCCACCGCCAATTACTAATACGTTAAATTGCAGACTCATGTTTTTTCCTTCATAACTATTTTTATCGCTTTGCCAATGCGATTTCACAAACCAAATCAGGAACCACTCCCCCAAATCCTCGTGCATAACGCGCTAAAAGGCTCTTCAATACAGGAATATTATCAAAAGCAAGCAATCCGAGCCCACGTGCTACTCCAAATCCTGGTAAGCGACTGGTAAATACGTGAATCAAACCATCTGTTAAACGAGTAATCGCTTTTTGATCGTGGGATCTTAATTGCACATAATGTTGCAACATCTCCGCATTCAGTCCTTGCTCAGCAATGCATTGCGCTAAAGTAGCCACATCTCTAAGCCCTAAATTAAATCCCTGTCCCGCCACTGGATGCAGAGTGTGTGCCGCATTGCCTACAAAAACTACGGGCCATTTAGTTTGTATTGGCATTAAAACTTGTTGTAAGGGATAAGAAAAGCGCTTACCCACTTTGGCAAAACGACCTAAGCGGTAACCGAAAGCTTGTTGTAATTCTCCTAAAAAAGCGGCTTCTGATAAAGACAATAGACGCTCTGCTTCCTTAGGTGGAACCGCCCAAACTAATGACATCCGATTTTCTTGCATGGGTAAAAGTGCCAACGGACCATGGATAGTAAAGCGCTCATAAGCACGATGATTATGGGGCTTAAGTAAGCCCACGTTAGTGACAATCCCATGTTGACCATAAAGTTTGGTCTTGGCGGGTAATGAACAAAAACGACGCGCTAAGGATTGCGCACCATCTGCAGCAACAATTAAACGTGCGGTAACATTCATTTCTCCAGAGTCAGTAAGAATTGTTGCCGTATTCTGTTCATAATCCAAGGACTTTAGGCTTGCTGGCGCAATAATCTGGTTATGAGGCAATAATTGATGCAAGGCCTGATTTATATGCTGCATTTCAGCAACATAGCCTAACGGAGCATCTGATTCCCCTTGGAGACGTGATATCCCAAAATGATTTTGATCAGAAACATGAATCGAATCGATAGCAGTGGCATGATCTTTAAGGAGATCCCAAACGCCAAGCATGGTTAAAATGCGTCGACTCGCAGGAGATAAAGCTAAGGATCGCGCATCAAAATCAGGGTTTACTTTATCACTAAAAGGCTTTGCCTCGACCAACAAGGTGCTATGGCCCAATCCTTGCAAAGCAAGCATTAAGGTTGCCCCCGTAAGCCCCCCACCAATGACCAGTATATCAATTTCTTTATTAATCACGCATTAACGCCTCAATATCATCTACCTCTACAGGCAATGCCGCAGTTAATACTTCATGACCTGTTTTCGTTACGATTACATCATCCTCGATACGCACACCAATATCCCACCAACGTTTATCTACTCCTGGGATATTTGCACTAATGTACAAACCTGGCTCAACAGTTAAAACCATTCCTGGTTCTAAAGGACGCCACTCGCCATTAATTTTATAAAGGCCACAATCATGAACATCTAACCCCAACCAGTGTCCTGAATTATGCATGTAAAAAGGTTTATACGCCTCTTTAGCAACTAATTCATCCACGTTGCCGTGTAAAATTCCCAACGCACAAAGACCTTCTGTTAAAATCCGTACCATTATTTGTTGTACCGAATTCCATGGAAGCCCAGGCTTAACCGCTGCAATTCCTGCTTTTTGTGCCTTGAGCACCAGTTCATAAATGCTTTTTTGTTCTGCGCTGAATTTGCCATTGATTGGAAATGTTCTTGTGATATCCGCAGCATAATTTTCAAATTCGCCCCCTGCATCAATAAGCACTAAACTGCCTCGGTGTAGGGGTTTATTGTTGTCCGTGTAATGCAGAACACATGCATTTTCGCCACAACCTACAATAGGATCATAAGCGACGCTTCGACAACCATGACGACTGAATTCATAAATCAGCTCTGCTTCCAACTGATATTCATGTTCCAAATGCTTGCAACGACGCATTGCGTGTTCATGGGCTTTAACAGAAATAGTTGCCGCTCGGCGCATTAAATCCAGTTCTGCATCGCTTTTAAATAAACGCATTTCCCCTAATATTGGCTCCAAATCACACAAGTAATCCGGTACTTTAACTCCACGTCGTACCTGACCTTTAAGGGTCACCAAAGACTGCATGATGGTTTTTTCCATGTCTGGATTTCGCGCAAGAGCATAATAAACCGCTGATTTACCACTTAATAGTTTCGGTAACTCTTCCTCAACACTATCTATTGGAAAAGCAGCATGCATGCCTAATTTCGATAGCGCGCCATCTTGCCCTAGGCGTTTTCCAGTCCATTGTTCTTCTGCAGGATTGCGGGTACGGCTAAATAAAATACTCTGAGTATTCGCCCCGCTAATAAGAACTAACAATGCATCAGGTTCATTAAATCCAGTTAAATAATAAAAATTGCTGTCCTGACGAAAACGATAATGGGCATCGCCATTACGTAATACTTCGTGAGCCGCGGGAATAATGGCGATACTGCCTTCGGGCAATTTCTTTGCCAGTTGATTTCTTCTTGTTTGATATTCTTGTTGGGAAATCATATTAACATCCTTATTAATGGGTCATTCCAGTATGGCCGCCACGGTCTGTTTCACTCGTCACTAAATCACTGTATAAACGGAGCACCGCCATTCGTGCATATTCACTGACTTCCATTAATGCACGCTCATCTTCTTCGTCTACATCTAAAGTATCACAATCAAGCTCCGCAAATTCAACAAGATGTTGAAATGCATCTTGCGCTTCATCCTCATGAAATTGGTTGGCAGTAATACCAGCCAAGGTTAAGGCTTGAGTAAAACCTTCGCACCACTCACTAAACGCTTGCGCTCGGACTAGCAAGGACTCTTCATCATCTGGGAGCAACATTTCAAACTCAAAATCCATAGTATTAATTTGTTGCTGGCTTATGGAAAAAACAGAAAACATCGCTAATACCGCATTACGACTGGCTTCATCTTTTTTATTATTTAATAAAGCACGCAAATAGGCTTCACCTTGGGCGTCGGAGCCAGCGCATAGGTAGCCACACATCATCCCGTGTAATAAACTGGCAGATATGTGTAACATCAAAACCGAAATCGTTGCAGAAAATTCATCATAATTGGGCAAATGCAAATGTGCTCTTTCTTGGGACATATTCAACTCATTTATAAAAAATACCCCATGATAACCGATTTAACGCAAGCGTTCACCCTACTAATTGCTGCTTGCGAGCAAAATTGTTACTATTCACCTAGGCTCTCTATGGAATTGCAAAGGTCTTATTATTATGACGCAAATGAAATCGTGTACAGTTAAATTATTAAATAAAACTTATGAAATTAAATGCCCTGAAGGCGAAGAACCCAATTTGCTGCTTGCGGTTCAAAAATTAAATAACCAAATAGGGATTAATAAAAAGAAAGCGAAGCAGTTGGATGATTTCCAAACCTTACTGCTCGCTGCTCTCGATATCAGTCATGAATTGATATTATGCAAAAACAAACAAGCACACCAACAGCATCAAGTAACACAATTTATTAACTCACTAGAAAATAAAATTAACAAAATGGTAGGTGGTGAGATGGTAGAACGCCTATCAGAACTAGATTAGTTTTATGGTGAGTCATTTATGAATGAGCCTCCTCGCCTTACGCGGGGAGACAATATAATTTAATGGATGCTCTCTGAGTAAGAGAAAGCGAACCAATTTAATTGAAGGGATTTAAAATGAGACGCCAATGGTATGTAGGCTTTGGAGTAGCTTTATTAATTACATTTGCTCTTTTCGCTATGTTCCATAGCCTCAAATGGTTTATCGCTTTTCTTATTCCCATTATTATCATTTGGATCTATGACTTGATTCAAAAAGAGCACACGATTCTACGAAACTTTCCCGTGCTAGGTCATGTACGTTATTTACTCGAGTTTCTTCGCCCAGAAATCCAACAATATTTTATTGCCACCGACCAAAATGAACTCCCATTTAATCGTGAAACACGTTCTCTTATTTATGAGCGAGCCAAAAATACGCGCGATACCGTACCTTTTGGTACCGAACGCGATATTTTAAGTGTGGGATACACCTGGGCACTTCACTCTTTAGCCCCTAAACATCACTCAGAAGTTGAGCCAAGAATTATGGTGGGCGGTCCGGACTGCCTTCAACCTTACAATGCCTCCCGGTTTAATATTTCCAGCATGAGTTTTGGCGCACTTTCTGGTAAAGCGATTATGGCCATGAACAAGGGGGCATTGATTGGTGGTTTTGCTCAAGCTACTGGTGAGGGGGGATTAAGCACATACCACCTGCAAGGCGGCGATTTAATATTTCAATTTGGAACCGCCTACTTTGGTTGTCGCGACGCTCAAGGAAATTTTGATGAGCAGGAATTTGCTGCTGAAGCCAATCGTAAAGAAGTAAAAATGATTGAAATTAAACTGTCTCAAGGAGCAAAACCCTCGCATGGAGGTATTTTACCTGCTGCCAAATTAACTGAAGAGATAGCTAAAGTAAGGAAAGTCTCTATGGGAAGAGATGTCATCTCCCCCATGGCTCATTCTGCATTCACTACTCCTGTAGAGTTACTTCTTTTCGTAAAAAAATTGCGTGACTTATCTCATGGCAAACCAATTGGTTTTAAATTATGCCTAGGACGCAGAGATGAGTTTCTGGCTATTTGTAAGGCCATGTTAAAAACCAATATTTTACCTGATTTTATTACTGTAGATGGTGCTGAAGGAGGAACTGGTGCTGCACCCGTAGAATATGTTAATTTTATCGGCACCCCCTTGGAAGCGGGCTTGATCTTTGTGCATAATGCATTGGTAGGAATCAATGTACGCGACAAAATACGCATCATCTGCAGCGGTAAAGTTGCAAACGGGTTTGATTTATTAACCAATATCGCGCTGGGTGCCGATATGTGTAATGCCGCACGCGCAATGATGATGGCTGCAGGTTGTTTGCAGACCAAACAATGCAACACGAATACCTGTCCCACAGGAATTGCAACACAAAATAAACGTTTACAATATGGTTTGGTTGTCGATCAGAAAAAATATCACGTTGCCAACTTTCATAAAAACACCATGAAAAGCTTTTTGGAAATGGTGGGCTCTATCGGTTTAGATAACCCAAGTGATTTGAAACCTGGCCACATCATGAGACGAATCAGCGTCCAAGAAGTTAAATGCTTTAATGATATTTATGAGTATCTGACACCAGGACAACTACTAGGTCCTGATATCCCTGAAAGTTTTAAAGCACATTGGGAAAAGGCCGACCCAGACAAATTTTAATTTCTACTTATAGCTATCTTCTGGAGATACTCAATAGTCTCCAATTCACCTTAAGTAGAGCCCTACGTGCTGGACTTATTCGCAGCATCCAGCAAAAAGCGAGTTTAGTGCTTCAATCACTGGATCCCGCGGACAAGCCGCGGGACGGGGTATTGTTATAAGTCAGTAAACTTAAGGTGTATTGGGAGCCCTTCATTCGAGATTGACGTATTCTCCACTATTGTAGTCCTGGACGAAGCGCAGGGGAGCCCGGTTACGGTCCTTCAGACCTTCACCCAGGCTACCTATTATTTCCACTTAATATTACAACCCAGGCTAGGCTTTTGTTCTGGACTTACTGGATTACCAGCAAGGATATTGTCCAGCGCATTTTGCAAGTGAGAGCCGGTCACAGGTTTATTATTACCAGGTGTTGATTCATCCAAACAACCACGATAGACACAAAGCAGGTCTTTATCAAAAATATAAAAATCAGGAGTACAGGCAGCTTTGTAGGCTTTTGCAACTTCTTGTGATTCATCATATAAATAAGGAAATGGATAATGAAAATTATCCGCCTCAATCCGCATTTTTTCAGGACCATCAGCGGGGTAGGCTTCTGCATCATTGGAACTGATCGCGACAAATTGAATCCCATCTTTTTGATAGTGTTCCGCCAACTCCACTATTTTGGTCTGAATATGTTTGACATAGGGACAATGATTACACAAAAACATAATCACGGTTGCAATGGGTGATTTGATCTGAGCAAGAGAAATCCACTGATCGTTACGCGTATCAATTAAAGTAAAATCAGATGCCTTACTTCCTAGTGGAAGCATATTTGATGCAGTTGCTGCCATAATTACCTCTCATTAATCATATATGCCACATCATCATCCTATGCACTTTTATTCAATCACTGCAGCATAATATCTAGAGAATAACTGGGTGTAAGTTCATTGAATGGGTCAGTTGCGCTAAGTTTGAATAAAAATTCAAAAAGAATGGGATAACCTCTTTTGCGGACATGTTAAATGAAAAATTATGGGTAATCAAATGGGTTAATCCTGAATCTTCCTAAGCATTTGCGATTTATTTAATCGAGGGTCGAGAATAATAAAAAAGTAAGCAGCAGTCATTTGGCAGCCCGAAAAGACAGCGTGGTAGTTTGAGATGCCCTAAGAACAAGATGACGAATCGTGGTTCCGTCCGAAACAGCTTCATTCTTGACTTTAGGCGAGTTGACCATGGTATAATCAACTTAACCCGATAGCGAGTGATTTTAGAACCAATGCTAACAGCATGGGAAGCATCCTGAAGTCGGCGTTGTGCAAGCCCACCCTGTAGTGGGAAGCCTGAACCGACTCATCCGCTACCCACTTGAACCTCAGGGTTCATAATCCATGTCTGTCGGGCTATCCTTTCATTAATTGCTCTTTTAATAAAAGATACTCATCGCGCACTTTAGCTGCCGCTTCAAATTCCATATTCTTTGCATGTACATACATTTGCTTTTCTAATGTATTGATATGTTTCACTAACTCCTGAGTTGACCACTGTAAATATTCTGGGCTTGGCTCTGCAACGGCAACATTGCGTTTTCCTTGATATGCGCCTTCCATGATATCGGTTATGGACTTATTAATCCCTTTGGGGATGATTCCATGTTCTTCATTATATGCCTGTTGCTTTTCGCGCCTTCTGCTGGTTTCATCCAAAGCTCTTTGCATGGAGCCGGTAATTTTATCCGCATAAAGAATAGCACGCCCTTTCATGTTACGTGCTGCACGCCCTATAGTCTGGATCAAAGAACGATCGGAGCGTAAAAAACCCTCTTTATCTGCATCAAGAATCGCAACTAAAGCAACTTCAGGCATATCCAAACCTTCGCGCAATAAATTGATTCCAACCAAAACATCAAAAACACCTAGACGCAAATCTCGAATAATTTCAACGCGTTCAACCGTGTCGATATCCGAATGCAAATAACGCACTTTAACGCCATGTTCATTCAGATAGTCGGTTAAATCTTCGGCCATTCGTTTCGTTAAAGTCGTCACTAAAACGCGGGCATTTTGTTGGACCACTAAACGAATTTCTGACATTAAATCATCCACCTGGGTACGCACCGGGCGAATTTCCACTTCGGGATCGATAAGCCCTGTAGGACGGACTACCTGTTCAGCCACATTATCAGAATGCTCTTGTTCATACGGGCCAGGAGTTGCAGAAATATAGATAGTTTGTGGTGAGCGCCCCTCAAACTCTTCAAATCGTAACGGTCGGTTATCTAGCGCCGAAGGCAGTCTAAAACCATACTGCACTAATGTTTCCTTACGGGATCGATCCCCTCGATACATACCCCCAATTTGCGGTACGGTTACATGTGATTCATCGATAATCAGCAGCGCTTCTTGTGGCAAATAGTCAAATAAGGTTGGAGGGGGTTCCCCTGCTTCTCGTGCAGATAAATAACGAGAATAGTTTTCAATACCAGAGCAATACCCCAATTCCAGCATCATTTCTACATCGAAAAAAGTACGTTGCTCCAAACGCTGAGCCTCAACCAATTTGTTTTGCTCTTTAAATTCAGCCAGACGTTCTTGTAACTCTTCCTTGACCCAATCTACTGTTTGTAAAATACGCTCGCGAGGAGTTACGTAATGAGTTTTAGGAAAAATGGTAATCCGAGGCACCCGCCGCAGAATTTCGCCGGTAAGGGGATCAAACTGAGCAATATTTTCCACCTCGTCATCAAATAGTTCGATGCGTATGGCTTCACGCTCTGAATCAGCAGGGAAAATATCAATAATGTCACCATGGACCCGAAATTGGCCACGTTCTAGAGACAAGTTGCTACGTGTGTATTGCATTTCAGCAAGTCGTCTTAAAATTTTACGCTGATCGGATTGTTCTCCGCGGGAAAGATGTAATACCATACGCAAATAGGAATCAGGATCACCCAAACCATAAATTGCAGAAACGGTTGCGACAATAATCGCATCTTTACGTTCAATTAAGGCTTTGGTTGCAGACAAACGCATCTGTTCTATGTGCTCATTGATGGATGAATCTTTTTCGATAAAGGTATCCGAAGCAGGCACATAAGCTTCCGGCTGATAATAATCATAGTAGGAAACAAAATATTCCACCGCATTATCGGGGAAATAGGCTTTAAACTCGCCATAAAGCTGAGCAGCAAGCGTTTTGTTAGGAGCCATAATTAAGGCAGGCCGGCGCATGGCTTGTATAACATGTGCTATAGTAAAAGTCTTGCCTGAGCCAGTAACCCCTAAAAGGGTTTGTTTGGATAACCCTGATTTCAAGCCGTCAATTAATGAGGCTATGGCAGTCGGCTGGTCGCCAGCAGGCTTATAATCGGCATATAGTTTAAATAAATCTTTCATATCTTTATAGTATATCTCACAGGAGCAACAAATGGATATCGCATTAGCAAAACGCGTGCAAAAAGTTAAGCCTTCACCTACTTTGGCCGTAGCAGCAAAGGCTACCCAAATGCGTGCTCAAGGGCATGATGTCATTAATCTGGGTACAGGCGAACCCGATTTTGACACACCCAATTACATAAAAGAAGCGGCTATCACTGCCATTAATCAAGGGTACACCAAGTATACCGCCGTTGATGGCATTCCCGAACTTAAAGAAGCTGTTAAAAATAAATTCAAAAAAGATAATAATCTTGATTACCAGGTCAATCAAATTCTCGTGTCAGTAGGTGGCAAACAAAGCTGTTACAACTTATGCCAAGCCCTGCTTAATCCTGGCGATGAGGTCATTATTCCTGCTCCATACTGGGTTTCTTACCCTGATATGGTGTTATTAGCTGAAGCAATCCCGGTTATTATTTCTACAACTCCAGCACAACGTTATAAAATTAATGCCCAGCAACTTGAAGCAGCCATCACCCCCAAAACAAGAATGATCTTTTTAAATAGTCCTTCCAATCCATCGGGGATCGCCTACACACTGGATGAATTAAAGACTTTAGCTGAGGTCCTGAAAAAGCATCCGCAAATTATTATTGCTACGGATGACATGTATGAGCATATTCTTTGGAGCCAACCTTTTGCCAATATTCTTAACGCATGTCCCGAGCTCTATGAGCGGACCATTGTGTTAAATGGCGTCTCTAAAGCTTATGCGATGACCGGTTGGCGCATCGGTTACGCAGCAGGTCCTCTTCCATTAATGAATGCGATGAAAACCATCCAATCCCAATCAACCTCAAATCCTTGTTCCATTGCTCAAAGAGCAGCGGTAGCTGCACTAACCGGTGGCAATGAAAGTGTATTGGAAATGGTAAAAGCCTTTCGCCAACGACACGACTTTGTAGCATCTCGATTACAAGAAATACCTGGAGTAGAAGTCATTCCAGCGGATGGTACTTTTTATATTTTCCCAAGTGTACAAGCAATCATTGAAAAGCGTGGATATGCCAATGACCTTGAGTTTTCTGAAAAACTGTTAACTGAAGTAGGCGTTGCCTTAGTTCCCGGTTCTGCATTTGGCAATGAGGGCTGTATTCGCTTATCCTTTGCGACCAGCATGGAAATATTAGAAGATGCTTTAAATCGCCTACAACGCTTTTGCAGTTAAAACCAATAATCCTTCTCCCCAATGGGGAGAAGGTGCCCGCAAGGGCGGATGAGGGCGTTTGTAATAACGCCCCCAAAATGAATGAAAATACGAGAACAAAACAAAAACCTCCTCTACAAAAGCAAATTTTAAAAAATTATTAGTAAATCTACTTGACCACCAATCAGAATCGTTTTAAGATTCCGACCCTATTCCCCGGTAGCTCAGTCGGTAGAGCGGATGACTGTTAATCATTAGGTCACAAGTTCGAGTCTTGTCCGGGGAGCCAATCCCATAAGACTTTTAAGTTCTCTCATCAAAATATTAATTTCCGTTTCTAAGTTGAAGTGCAATACAGATAATAACTTTAAATTTTTAATATTTTAGGAAGTAACTATCATTCGATGATAAGCAGTATGAATGAGAATATTTTTTGCTCCTAATCTGCGCCCCAACCCAAACTTCAGCAAGGTAGCCCCTTGCAAACGAGTAAGAACTTTCATTCCTAAACAAAATAGTAATTTATCAGACATAGACAAAGTACAGGGCAGCCAATAATTTTTACCCTCAAATGCGGGTATAATTGATTTTACCCGCATTTGAGGGTATAGTTAACATTATTGGCAATTGGGGGTAAAAAGAGGAAATTTATGATCATTCGATCAGCAAAAGATTTGGCATTATTTTTAAATGATCAACGCAAGCAACTCAAAATGAGTCAATCTGAAGTTGCAGATTTAGTGGGTTTAAAACAGGATACCATATCAAAATTTGAAAATAGCCCCGACAATAGTCGAATTGATACCTTATTTAGAATATTGTCCGCACTAAATTTAAATATTAGTCTTGTTGAAAAAGGCCAAGAAACTCATGAAGAAATAGAATGGTAATGCGTAAATTATACATATTGATGAACAATGAGCTCGTGGGGGAGCTTACCCAGGATAAAGCAGGGGGTTTAGGTTTTTCCTATGTTGCGGACTGGATTTCCAAGCCACATTCGCGACCAGTATCTTTATCGTTACCGTTAGTAAATCAAAAATTTTCAGGAGAAGTTGTTTATAACTTTTTTGATAACTTGCTTCCTGATAATCCGCAGATAAGAGCCAGAATTCAAGCTCGTTTTCAGGCAAAATCATCACGACCCTTTGATTTATTGGCCTTAATTGGCAGTGATTGTGTTGGTGCAATACAAATTGTTGAACATATTCCTCAGACGCAGCGTCTAAACATTGAAAGTCACATTGTCAGTGAGGCCGAGATAGCTCGTACTTTACGTTCTTACCAAACCGCACCACTGGGAATGGATAAAGAGGATGATGAGTTCAGAATATCAATAGCAGGTGCTCAGGAAAAAACAGCTTTTCTATATTACCAAAATGGATGGCATAAACCATTAGGACCTACACCAACAACTCACATATTCAAATTACCTATTGGATATTTACCACATCAAGGAATTGATTTAAGTGAGAGTTGTGAAAATGAACATCTCTGTTTACTACTGGCCAGCAAATTTGGTTTGGATGTTGCAAAATCAAAAATCTTACAATTCGAAGATGAAAAGGTGCTGGTTGTCGAAAGATTTGATAGAAAATGGAGTCGAGATAACCATTATATACTTAGGTTACCACAAGAAGACCTATGTCAATCATTGGGTTATTCGCCAAATTTAAAATATCAGTCAGATGGTGGGCCCGGCATTAAAGAAATTATGCAGCTACTTAATGGTTCACAGCGGCCTCAAAAAGATAGAGATGAATTTTTCAGAGCACAGGTTGCTTACTGGTGCCTTGGCGCAATTGATGCGCATGCCAAAAATTTCAGTATACGTATACAACCACAAGGTGGTTACCAGCTCACTCCATTATACGACGTCATTTCAGCTTATCCTATCGTGGAACAAAAACAGCTAGCGTTTAAGAAATTGAAAATGGCCATGGCTTTATATGGCAACACCAGTCATTACACGGTTTACAATATTCAAAAAAGACACTTTATTGAAACAGCAAAATACATACAATATTCTAAAATTAAAGCAGTTCAGATTTTTGAAGAAGTGATTGACCGTATTGATTCTGCTATTGATGAGGTCTCAGCACAATTACCGAGGCACTTCCCAGAAAAAATTGCACAACCAATCTTCAAAGGCATGAAGGATTTTAAGGAGCGAATGATATCCGCCCCAACTCGACAATAATCACTAAATTTCCTTAATAAGAAGATCAGTGCTGTGCGAATTGTAAACGCATTTTGGATATTTAAAGATAATAATCACTTCTAAAACATAATAAATATTCTTTTATATTTTTTACATTCTTCAAATTCATGAGTAGTTTCTTGGAAGAGCCACGGGGCAGTAAATCACCCATACTAACCTATCTATTACTTGGGTTAAATTAATATGCTTTTATGCTCTTTTATTATAAAATGCCCATTTTTAGCATTTTAAGATCTTTTTGTGATCATTATGCGTTCTTGTATTCCTTCATTACGATTGCTCAATAGAAGCCTCATAGTCAATTTAGATAGGTAAAATTATGTTAATATTAACTTGTGGTTGGACAATCAGTGAAAAGTCTCTAACCGATAAGCCTTACCCTATATATGAATACATTCCTCCATTAACCGAAACTCGTATCGGTTTGTTAGTTATTGATCTGAATAATTACAGTTTAGATATAAAAAATTTTACACGCTCAGGACGGTGTATTCCTTCTGAGATAGAAAAAATAATAGAGACTTATATTGATTCAGGTTGCCCTGAAATAATAAAGGGAGAGGATTCTATACAAAAGATAATTATAGAACTATATGAACAAACTATTATACCCGAAGAACTAAAAGATTGTATTTTTGAGGTAATGTGCAAGCCCAAATCTTTAAAAGAAATTTGTGCCGACAAAGTACGAGAAACTCCCGAAACGTGTAATTATGCGAGCCGAACAAATGGAACCTTCTTTTATTGTTGCCCAATACAGCAAGCTTCAACCCCACCTATACTTCAAAGATATATACACTTAGGACAAAGTTTCGATAATACTCATTACCTACATGAATGCACAGAGATAGAAGGAATAAGCCTAGATAGTTCCACTAAAAAAACAATCGATTCAATTAGTGTTCATTATGAATACAAGGATCTCTTGGCAATTAAAATGCATGATGGAATTGTTGCAAATTTTAGGCAAAACGCAAGAAGTATAGTTCTTGAAATGTTAATTGGGAATATCTCATTAAAAAAATGTAAAACACTATTAGAACGTGAAGTAAAGGACGAATATTGGTGGAAGCTTGGTTTTAAATTTCTATCCGCAAAATTACTCAAGGACGGAATACAAGAAGAACAAAAATATCAGCACATCGATAAAGAACTTTACGCGCAAGTGCGAAATTGCCTGGATTTGGATGAATTAGAAGTTGATGAAGCGGTTGAATTATCCGCGAATCATCCAATTTAGATATAAGTGGATTCTTGCGTTCGATTTTAGTAAGCGTGTTTATTCAACTGATGATTGATTTATAGCGCTGCGTTATGAAATCTCTTAGTTTAAGATAGTCTCCATAAAAACGTTTCTAAATCTCCTTAATTATAATTTTTTACAAATATGAACAATTTAAAATCTCGAGCAGAAAAAATTGAATTTGCTAAAGCTAGCCAATTTCTAGTTAACTATTAAAAGTTTTTTTTTCATCTTTACCTACCCCATCAGAATATTGACTGTCGATTTCTTGAATTTTATCGTGTAAATTGGATCGCCAAATACTGTTTTTTATCAGTTGACCATGTCTTTTCTGGGTGTCTTCCTTTCGTGTTTGCCAATCTTTCTGCCAATCTTGGCTTTCCCAAAAAGGAGTAACAAGCTTTAATGTAGTTACATCGGAGTTTGTTTCAATATTTACAAACTTAATTGTATCTAAAGCAACTTGAGAAAATTCGGGGCCAAATTCTGTTGCTAATTTATAGACTCTTCGTAGCTCTGTGAGCGTAACCCATTTCTCAGTAGGATCATCATCTCTTTGAGCAATTTGTTTTGGGTCATATTTTGCATCACTTTTTCCCACTACAAAAATTAAAGGAACGATTGGTTTACCTTCTTTTTGCCGCTTATAATTTTCAACCATTAAGTCATTGAGAATAAACTTAAAATAATTATACATAGAATAAGGGTTGTTTTTACTTAAATCGGTATGCTTGCTGTCGTAATTGTCAGAATTTAAAGCATTCATTCCACTATATTTATTGATGGCGTTACAGAGCTCTTTATAGTCATATTTGCCAAAGCCAAATACAACAACTTCGGAACTCTCACCACATAGCGCTTTTACAGATTTCTCATCAACTTTCATATTTATCAAGCAAAAAGTGAGATTAATATAATTATAGCCCAAATATTAATCACGTTTTGCTGAAAAAATCCTCTGAGCACCTCCCTGTTTTAGTATCTAAAAGCAATATTTGAATCCATCTTTTATGTGATACTACATTCTCTTTGAATATGGCAATAAATGAACTTCATCTCACAACAAAAAACAAAGTTGACTTTTTTTAATCATTTTGGTCTACTGAATTTGATTCAACGCATTCATCGTTGAGTCAAGGATGTACAAAAGGAAGGATACAATTGCTTAGAATATGTGATGAGATTACTCCCTATCTTGTTGCATGTTCGCCCTATCAAAAAAAATAAAAATCACGAGTGCTGTCTGTGCATGGAAATTCAATCAGATCTCACTCCAAGCTGTTGTGCCTATGGAAATGTGACGAGTACCGTCTTCTCTTAAATGCGGAATCTTAATAAAACGAATCAACAGATTATTAAAAACCCATACGCTGAAAGTAGAAGACGCGAACCAGAAATTAAGGATAGAAAAAATGATGGCAAGAATTAGACTATTTAAACCCGCACCTCAGAGAAGCTCCGCTTCTGTGATTAAAGAAGTGCATGCTGAGCATAAACCAAGTTTGTTTAAAGGCTCTTATACTGGTCAGAGATGGCGACACAAAAGTATGGAGCAAACCTTGGATTGGATCACTGATATAAAAAGATCAGATGAATTACACCGGCAAGCTCAAGTGAATTTAAATCTATGGGCCAAAAAAAAATCATCCGCACCAAAGTTAGTTGAAGTAGTTCATAAAGATTGGGGACTTGCAGCGCTTGAAGCGACCAAAAAATATGGCGTACCTTATTCTGTACTTAATATGGCAAACCCGCTGTTCCCAGGTGGGGCGGCCTTAGAAGGAGGAAGTGCCCAAGAGGAAAATATATGGCATCGAAGTACTTGCGCTCAATCTTTATTAGACAAAATCATTTATCTAGATAAAGAAGCGAAGACATTTTGCTACAGTGACGCCGCAAAAAAGCTTTTAGAGGGCAAGATAAAAATGACCGCGGAAGAACGTGAGACATTAAAGTACAGTGGCGAAACGGACACTCAAGGATATAAAGTTTTTTTTAGCCCAGAATCCAGGGTATGTTTCAGAGGACCTGAGATAGTTTTCCCTACGGCTCCTGAAGACTTTACCTCAGCACAACATATTGCAGATAGTGCCTTAAGTTATGCCTTTCTTCCTGAATCAGATATTTTCCCCTTCTATGAATTACGATCCGCAGCCCCACAACTTGCTATCACACCTCATAGATTGGATCTTGAAACCAAGGAACAATATATAGCGGATCTAAGAAGACGCATCGGCGCCCAACTTGATACATTAATCCTGGCAAAACAACCCAACGCAATTTTAGGTGCCTGGGGTTGTGGGGAATTTAAAAATGACCCTAACATAGTAGCTCAGGTATATGGCGAAGAAATCGAAAAACGAGCCCATTTCTTCGACCATATTGTGTTCCCGATAATTAACACAGGTTCACATAATAACTATGCCATATTTAATCAACAACTTAAGGGTATAAAGCTTGGAACAACACCTTCTGTTGATTCCGATTTAACCCTTGATTAAATAATTTTATGACACACCAAAAACAGTGTTAAAAGCTTGTCCAGCCACGCCTAAGGTTTTGAGTAGACTATTCTGCTCTTCTATTTTTTGCACACAAAAATTCAACCTTACCTTATATTCACCCTGTTCATCCTTAAGTACTTGTCTCATCGCTTGGAGGTTCATATAAATTTCAAACTCGGTGACCGTCGTATTCGTTTCTAAGAAAAGGACCAGCGCTTTTGCATCAGCTACATGAGTCTTTTGCGTGAGTATATTAAATCCATATGGAATATAACCCCGCATTATATTACAAACATTCTTTTTGATTGATAAATCGTTATCCCAAGTAAACTCCGAAGAAAATAATATTCCTTTTGCAAACATAATAACTCCTTTTATTACAATTTGTACTTTATTTAAGTTAACTGATTCATATGCAAGTGTAAACAAATTATTTAAAAATTATTCAACAAGTTTTTGTTTTTATTCACTAATAGATTCGCTCATAAGCTTAAATTTAAGGTTATTTTTTGGAACATATTTGTCCAATTACAGCTACACTTGTTATATAACCCGTTTAAGGATAGTGATAATGAGTAAAGCACCTATTGTAATTGGGGACATGAAAATTAAGCCCGGGGAACGCAAAACCGTTTTATTACCCATGCCCAAATTATATGATTGGACTCCAATTAGTTTGCCAATACATATCATTAACGGGGTGGAAGAAGGACCTTCGTTATGCATTACTGCCGCCATTCATGGTGATGAAATTAATGGGGTTGAGATCATCAGACGCTTCTTGAAAAAGAAGGGGTTAAAAAATATCAACGGGAATGTCATTGCGATTCCTATTGTTAATGTGTACGGTTTTTTATACCAGGAACGATATTTAATGGATCGCAGAGATTTAAATCGATCGTTTCCAGGCAGCTCGAATGGCTCTCTTGCCTCTATTCTTGCTGAAATTATCAGTAAACAAATTTTATCTCAATCAACGCATGCCATTGATTTACATACGGGCTCCAATCATCGCTTTAATTTACCTCAAATTAGAGCAAATCTTGATATGCCCGGTATTGAAGATTTAGCTCGTGCTTTTAATGTTCCAGTCATTCTGCATTCAACCTTTAGAGATGGCTCCATGCGCGAATATGCGAATGCGCAAGGCATTCCTATTTTGGTATATGAGGGAGGAGAGTCTTTGCGTTTTGATGAATTATCCATCAGAACGGGTATTAATGGTATTTTGAGTGTTATGGGTGCATTAGGAATGGTTCAACCCGGTAGATATAAAGTAAAAAAATGTACCTCTACTGTATCCAGGTGCAGTTATTGGATAAGAGCACCTATAAGTGGCATTTTAAGACATATTAAAAAATCAGGAGATCGAGTGGCTAAAGGACAAGTGATTGCAGTTATCGCCAATCCAACCAGTACGGAAGAATATAAATTAAAATCACCAATTTCTGGCATTATCATTGGTGAAAATATGTTACCGCTCGTGCATTCAGGACAGGCCCTGTTCCATATTGCGAGCTTTGAAAAATTAACGGTCGTTGAAGAGCAGCTAGAAAATCTGCAGGAAGCATTTGATTTGAATGATTATGAAGACTAACTGCATCAAAAATAATCCAACCATAAACGTAATAATGCAGTTACCGCTTGTGGCGACTCCATAGGGGACATATGGCCAGAGTCCTCAATAATCGCTAATTTGGCATGGGGAATTTTGTCTGCCAGTTCTGCATGAACTGCCAGAGAAAAATTTTTATCTTGCCGCGCATGCATGACTAAGGTAGGCATGGTCAATGATGCAAGAAACGAGTTGCACTCGTCACGAGCTAAGAGAATTTTTTGCTGGGCAAGAAACGTCTGCGGACCCACACTTAGAAACATGGAAAGCACTTCCGCCTTAACCCGCTCGTCGTATACATAGTTGTCTGCAAGTGCAGCAGCAACCGTCTGAAAAGCGCCCTGTTCCACCGTTCGTATCATTTCTATTCTTCTTTGATGTTTTTCTTCAGAATCTGGTTGCGCGGAAGTATTCAATAAGCATAATTTTAAAATGCGCTCGGGCGCTCTTCTGGCCAGTTCCAACGCCAACCACCCACCCATAGAATGTCCTGCCAAGAAAAATTTCCCTTCAACATGATTTAACACCCTTTGGAGTAAATCTTCAGTCATATTCCCGTGTGTGAAAGGAATGATTTGACAGTGCACGAGATCTTGCAAATGAGTTGCTTGATAGGACCATACGCGGTGATCCGACAAAACCCCAGGTAAAAAAACCAATGTATTTTTTGACACAATCATCCTTCATTAAGCAAAACGTTTGGTAAACCACAAAACTAAATCATCATCTAGGCAAACCATAGCGCCCGGTGCAACAGTTTTATAAGCATAAGTGATTCCCAAACCGTCGGGAATATAGCCTCGCTGCACATAGAGTCTTTGCCCTTGACCATAATCTGCATAAAGTCCTACGCCAATTCCAAGCACCGGATGTTTTTTAAATCCTTCTACCTCAGCACAATCAAGAAGAGCAGTAGCTATTCCTTTATTTCGATAAGGAGGCAAGACATTTAAATCCATAATTTCAGGAATTTTTTGTTGATTAAAGGATGGATAGAGTGAGTGCCACTTTAAGGTAACATACCCTGCAAAGTGGGTGTCATAGAATGCGACCCAAATCAGACGTTCTTGATGCTCCTGCTCTTGTAAATAGTTTGTAAACGTACTTTTAGGTTTCGGCCAATTATGAGCTGCGAATTGCTTTACAACTAAGTCGATGTCCTCTTCGCTCATTAAGCGGATGTGCGGGGGTATTGAATTCATTTATTGATTCTCAAAATCGGAACACAAAATTGGCATTGATTATTCATTACAGATAATATCAATAAAAAAAGAGAAAAACAGTGGATAAAATTATCCTTTTTCACTCTAATGAAGGTCGTGTGTATGCTCAATAAATCTCTGGATACTTACTTAAGCCTCTGCACTCAGGTCTATGATCTGAGTAAGCCTCATCCCCCACAAGATGCATGGAATTTTTATTTGAGTTATGCAAAAGAAACAGAAGGGGCTATTTTAGAACCCATGTGTGGCACTGGCCGTTTTCTGCTTCCGATGTTGAGGGAGGGGTTTGCAATCGAAGGATTTGATGCCAGTCAATCGATGTTGGATGCGCTCCATGCCAAAGCAAAAACACAGCAGTTAGAGCCTAAGGTATGGCATGGGTATGTTGAAGAACTCGGCCAAGCAAAACACTATGAATTAATCTTCATTCCCAGTGGTTCATTTGGCCTAATCATTGACATCGCGGCCATAAAACAGTCGCTCAAGGTAATCCATCATCATTTAAAGGATGGTGGTATTTTTGTATTTGAAACAGAAACCTCAAAGGCAGTCCCTAAAGAATTGGGGATTTGGCGGGGCTCGCGTTGGCGCCGTGCCGATGGACAAACTATTTTGCTCAGTCAGCTGGCCCTTCTTGAAAAATCCCTTTGTTATTCAATTGGTAAATATGAGCTCGTCGAAGCAAATCAACTTATTAAAACAGAAATCGAAGAATATAAGATTCGTCTTTATGATGATCCAGCATTTTTAATTGACTTACTTCATGAAACAGGTTTTAGAGAAATTCGCTTACTTAAAGCATTTGACAGAACTGCATCGCCAGATAAACAGGATGAAACAATTATCTATGAATGCAGAAAATGAACCAGCCCTTCTTTGGGCACAAAACTATTTGCATCAGCAGGGTTATTCCATACAAGGACCGTTTAGATTAATACAGAACACATCCTGGGCCAGGGTTCATCAATTAGTTACAACTAAAGGCTTTTTGTATTTAAAACAAGTCCCCGAGTTATTTGCTATTGAGCCTAATTTATTATTATATCTACGGAGTTTTTTCCCCGCTTTGGTACCCGAGGTACTGGCTCACAATTCAAATTTACGCTGTTTTCTAATGAATGACCGAGGCACACCGCTTAAAGAAAAATTGACCATCAACTATCAGATTGATTTGTCCAGAGAAGCACTTAAATCCTATGTGGTGATCCAGACAGGTCTTATAAGTCAAATTGATTTGCTCCTGACACTTGGAATACCCGATTGGCGATTAGCGAACCTCCCTCATTTATATTTAAAATTACTGGATGAGTCTGCGTTTTTAATGCGCGATGGATTAACTGCAAATGAGCTGCAACAACTCCTCTCGATGCACACCAAGGTTGCAACGCTTTGTCATCAGCTGGCTCAATATTCTATTCCAGAAACAATAGAACATAGTGATTTTCACGAAAATAATATTCTGTATCAAGCGCAACATCTTACAATTATTGATTGGGGAGAAAGTGTACTTTCTCATCCTTTTTTTTCTCTGATTTCGTTTTTGCTGAACATGATGCGCGCTCATCAAATAAAGGATCAAACCTATAATCAATTGCGTGACAGCTACTTGGAGCATTGGCAAGCTTTTGAATCACGGGAGCGATTGTTACAGGCATTTACGTTGGCAAAACGTTTAAGCCCCATTAAATACTGCTTGAGTTTTTATCGGTTAACTCAATGTCCAGGATGGTATCCTCACAAACGTCATCAAGGACGAATAACAGGTGTATTGCGTACCTTTCTCGAGTCAGAGATAAAAAACGCTAAAGACTAATGCAATCGCTACTATGCCGATTTAGCATATATGCTATTTCCAATAATTAAATAACAGTCCTTGCTCACCGAATATAGGATCACTTTTGGGTAACCCAGCAGCCTTAATATGCTCAACCACTCGCGGATGTTCTTCGGCTTTGCCATAATTCATATCAAAATCGACGTTCCATGGATAAGCACCAATACATTGAAAGTCACTGGATAAGCACAAACTTTTATGCGCCACCCCCGCAGGAATAATGACTACATCGCTCGCGCTTACTTGATAAACTGTACCGTTATCCCCCCCAAATTGGACAGATCCTTCTCCCGCAATCATGACGAGTACTTCATGGGTCGTACTGTGATAATGATGATAATCATAAATCGAATCGACCCATGAATTCCCCCAGTGATTTCGCTCTAAAAGCGCCTGGATAGCCTGCGGCGTCAGACTTTTAACTACTTTAGTTTGTTTGTAGAGTACTAAAGGGTAGCGGGAATTATTTGGGAAAAATCCATTTGCCTTGATAAGTTCATGAAATACTTCTTGTGGAATTACTGGTTTAGCCATTCTATTTACATCCGTTTAGGTTTAAGATTAATCAGTCCTGAATGAGGCGAATAGATACCTCCCCTTAAGAAAGGTATCTCTTTTAATTATATTACATCACGGAGAAGTAGGTACCGAAACCTCATACTTAGAAGATTCACTAGTCTTTGCATCAGAAAAAAAGTTTGCATTTTTTTCCTTGGCTCTTTTCTTTAAAATTCCATCGGCATAGCCTGTCTCCGGGTGTTGACTAATTAGCGCATCTTGATAAGCAATACGTTCTAATCCTTTGTAGGAGTCAGGGTCATCTGAAGTAATGCGGCCATCAGGGCCTGTGTAGAATATTGATAACTGGCGTTTTAGCCGTGTTGATGATAGATCTTTATGCGGTCTTCCTAAATTATTCCTAAGCATTTATATCTCCTTTATTCTATTTTCTGAAATAGAAGTCCATAGTTCTCCAAAACTTTATATCAAATCTAAGGAGATGAAACCATACAATTCAATTTGATCAATAAAAAAATTATTGGCGAAATAGCATTCACTTTGTTTTTCTAATTAAATTAGTTTTATTTACATGTCATTAGAAATTGCTTAAATCTCCTAAATTTTTATTAAAACCCAAGTCTACGAATGCAATTAAAATTTATAGATGCATTTGGATTTAATTATGTTCCATAATTTAGACATCAAACTACCCTGAATTCACTACACCAGAATGTGGTTGATTAGCCTGCGCCAAACCGCAGGCTTTAGAGCGTGCCCAGAATCATGCTCCAGCATAGCTCAAGATATGCTGTGAAATTTCCACCGGCAAATTGTGCTGTTGTGCAACGTTGTCCAGGAGTTTTTCTTTGATGCTTTGATGGTAATTATTATAAATCATTACGAAGAGTGACCTGGCTTTATTTGTATCCCAAGTTTCTCCCTGTGACCCAAGTTTCCTCAGACGTGCCAAAAGGGATATTTTATCATTATCATTGATGTTGGCAGCATACAGCATTATCAGGCAGCGAGTCTGATAGGGACTATCATGATCCAAATGTTCTATCAAATGATGGAGAACCTTGGTGCGTTCAGACTCATTGAGAACAGGCATTAACTCTTCTAATAATCGATAGTCACTAACACAGTTGGGATGAATTAGAAGATTATTTAATGTCGCTTCAAGGGCTGGAAATTGCTGTTCAGCAGGTAACCAGTCTCTTAAAGTAAAAAGTGCTTTTATACGCTTAGCCTGGTCATTTTTTTTAGTGTTTGGTATGGTTTCAATTAAATCAGACATAAACCTGGCTTTTTGTTCAGGGGTTAGCCAATGCTGTAGTGCCACTATGGATTGGTAAAGCACTTGCCAAAGCTCCTTATTGGTGGGATTGTTCATTGTTTCAATTAAAGCAGAGCTAATACTTTGCTTTAATGCGGAGTTTTGTGTCATGCTAAATTGACACAAAGCCCGACAAGCAGCAATTTGAAAATTAAGATGTTTGGTTTTCAATTTAATAATGTCAATAAGAATGGGAACCACCGTTTCATAAACGGGCAGCGGATTTCTTTTTTGCTCATCCTTAATAAAGTTGATAATGCTTACTTTGACTATTTTCTTTTTTTTGGGGTTTTTTAAATAGGTAATTAAGGACTCAGCAACAGCAGTACGTTTTTTGGAGTTGAACATCACTTGTAGTTTTATAAGTGCTGCAATAGCATCGCATTTTAGGCCGGGAGCTCCCTTTTTATGAATAAGAGCAAGCAATCCATCATTTACAGCCTCACCGGTGGCCTCGTCTAACCCCGCGGAGAGATGCGCTATCAGTTTTAAAGCAAAAGGCTTCTTGCTTCGGTGATAATATTTTGCCTTTTGCTTAATTAAATCAAACAAATCTTGAATTGCTTTGATTTTGTATTCATCAGATAAATGCCAATGCAAGTGATTCAGTGTATCTGTTGCTTTTGAGATAGTCTCAAAATATTGCTCCTTATCCATCACCAGAGCCATGAGATCATCAAAAAATCGGGTCTGCATTTCCATTTTCTCAGTAACAGTACCAACTAAGGCTGCGATAATGGTAATCGAATTAATTATTGCCTGACTCTTCCACTGTAAAAAAGTCTTCCGTGTATCAAATAGATCGGGTACGAATTCCATCATCATTTGCGAACGTGCATATTCAATAAGTTGTTTTTGTTTTTCTGACGACATCATTTCAATGAGTTTAGAAAAATGTTCGTTAACCGGTTTTGAAATAGTTTCCCAACCATGATAATGAATAAAACTCTTAAATAAGTCATAGCATAGGTTTTCCTGCGATGTGGGAGTCATATTGTCGCCGAATTTTATGAACGTATCGCAAAAATCATTAAAATTATGGCGAGGAGGCGAGCGATCTTTATCATAACGTAACAAGCGGACTATTTTTGCAAGCACATCGTCTTGTATGTCTGGGGGAAGGGGTACGTGTAATTGATTGAACGACTTGCAAAGAAGGCCACTCAGTGCAACATCAGATACCTGTAAAAATTCTTGGCTAAAAGATGCCATCAACATGGCTTGGTAATCAGGGGAAGCCAGCTCGCTGTACTTATTAATATCATTAAGTATATTAAATGCGCCCGTTCTAGAGCCAAGTTTTTGCAGAAAGTCTCTGTGATTGAGTAAAGCACTAATACAAAAATCAATGGGTTTATAGAAAATCCTACCTTCCATTAATTTTTTTATGGTTTGGGAGATTGGGTATGCCAGCTCATAATTATCATGTGCCAAAAGAAAAGCCAGGCTCTCCGCAATTTCTTCATTCGATGCGGGGGAAACCCAGGCTGTCAATTGCTCCAGCCCAGATATCATGCTTCTACTGTCTTCACTATTCATCCATTTTCTTTTTAGTGCGGCCAGGACATTCAGGGTAAACAATTCCTGAAATGAGGACTTATTCTCGGGCATCCAGCTTTGAACGGCTGCTAATTGTTCAAAACCCCTTTTTCGGACATCACCAGTGCTATAACTCATTTCAACCAGTAAAGGGTCCACCCAATCCCCATAAGTAATAGCATCCCAGAGATTGTGAACGTGTAACTTCTTGGTAAGCTCTTCAGAGAGGCCATCAGTATAGTGTCTGTACAAAGAAAAAAAGGCAGATAGTATTTGTGCCGAGCCGTGTTTCATATCCAACTTCTCAGGATGTAAATTCAGATATTTCAGTAAATGATAAATGGCGGCATCACCCGTAGGCCCAGTAGCAAAATCAGGATTTAATACCTTCAAGCAATGTTTGGCGAGAATGAGATCGCTGTTACGGTGGGGCTGCTCAAAAAAAGATGAAGAGATAAGATCGGTATTTATTTTGTTTATATAGTTCTCTAATAATCCAACTAGAACTTGGCTTGCGTCTGTTACTATTTGCTCATAATGGATTTCCAGAATGGTTTCAGCCGCTATTTCATATTCTTTGTGTAGTTCATGATCCTCTTCAGAATCCAGTTCGTCGAGGTATCTTGAAAGTTTGGCAAGTAATTTTTCACTGGTTCGAACGGATTTTTTTACTGGTTCTTGTATCTCATCTTCTCCCTCATGCATCCCAGGGCTCTCCTCATTACAAAATAATCTCAAAATGAAAAAGGGTAATGAGATCAATTGGCAAATGCAATCATAATCAACTCAAATGATCATCGGTTACACGCTCAAGGTCTTGCTCTAGTGTTCATCCTCTATTAATTCAAAACGAGTGAGTATTTACCAAGTGAGGCGACACCAATTTGATCAATAATAAAATTACTGAGAAAATAGCATTCACTTTGTACCGCTTACCTAGGTTATTTTATTTACATGTCATTAAAAGTTGACTTAAACCACCCTATATTTTTATTAAAAAACAAAGTCCATGAAGCAAGTAAAAATTTATTAGATGCATTTGGATTTAATTATTTTCAATATTTACGTTGTTTTGCAGACGGTTCCATTAATTGCCTGACCAACCACACAGGGCTCTTTGAATACTTCCAACACATTGATAATGCCCCAGTAGTATTCTCTTCATTTGACGATGAGCATGAAAATAACCATTCATACTGGTTCTTTTGGGATGAAGAATTACCCCGTACACCGGTGCAAATTGCTCGTGAAAAATTTAATTTTCACAACGGACTTACTTTAGTACGTCGGAGTAAAAACTATTACGATATGATTGCAGTTGCCTTACCCTATGAACATGCAAATCCCGGTTCCTTTTATCTCAATAAACTCAAGGCGATTGAACAATTTATTTTTGATTTTGACATCCAAAATAAAGATTTAATCCATGTACTGAATAAAAATCCGCTCGCATTACCCGAAGCCTATCGCGATGTAAATTACAAAGAGATGTGCTTGACGCAAGGCAGAATTCCGGTGCTTGGAAAAAATGAGAAAACATACCTCACTGTTCAAGAGTTAACTTGCCTTAGATTATTGGTGCAAGGTGCAACACACAAACAAATCGCCCAGTTGCTTGAACTTTCTCCGCGGACCGTAGAGACCTATTTGCTGCGTATTAAACAACGCACCGGATTTTCTTCTAGGCTAGAAATGGAACGCATGTTGTATTTATACTCAGCATTATAGCGCTTCGTTTTGTCCGTGTTCGGCACGGACAGACAATTTTTTCTCATCTTTTTATACTCCGCCAAGATTTTATTATCCAGGAGAAAAAGCTTCATGAACACTCTAGAAAAAAAACCTGCGGAACTACTTTTTAAACAATTCTGTGATGGATATGAGCAGCGCAACGCATCCTTTTTGCTAAGCCTGTTTAATAATAATTCGAACGTCTGGGGGTCAGGGATTGATGAATATCGCGTTGGTTTAGAAGAAATTGAAGAACAGTTAAGAAGGGACTGGAGCCAATCAGAGCAAGGTAAAATAGAAATAATTCGCTTTGTCCCAACTCCTGATGATGCTTTGTGGGCTGCTGCCATATGTCGTGCACGAATTATCATTGAAGGGGAAGAACATTTATTTGAACATTTACGCGGTACCCTGACTATTGAAAAAGAAGACGGATCGTGGAAGATAGCCCACATGCATTGTTCTTTTCCTGACTATAGAAACGCCGAAAATGGTTCCTTCCCAGTGGGTAATGAATAAACAAAGGGAATGTTGATACCGTGGAACTGGGATTTACCAAGTTTAAATCTCAGATTCTGTTCCTTTTAAGCTAATGGAAGTAGAACATAGTTACCCGCTTTCATGAGCGTCCCCATCCTAGACCGTCCAACAAACAAAAAGAAAAAGAAGACCTATACTTAAAAATAAAATTCATTATGAGGTGGGTATGCCAATTTCATTTGAATCATGTGTAGATAAACTAAATGCTTTTTGTTTGGCTCAGGAAAAAAGTTTAGGCATTTTTGGTTTTTTTGGATTCCAAGGGAAAAAAACAGTCCTGTCGTTAATTCATTTATTGAGTGATACTCAGTTATCCCTTCTCCAAAGAAACCATCTAGCAATAAAAAAAATAAACATGCTCCTTGCGGATCCGCAACAATCTTCTGATCCTCGAATGAAAACACTGTTAAATAGTGTGAAAGAAGATTTAATACGACTTCTTTATAACGAACGGATTTTTGTTTACAAGGGAGATACTGAAAGTTGGGCTAATAGTAAAAATATAAATGCATTACATATAGGTTCCACTATAAAAGCAGGTAACTATTATTGTCAAAGAACCCCTCATCAATGGTTAGAATTTACATCATATCAACTAACACCCTATCAATTGAATGAAAGCGATTATGGATGGAAACTCCATTTCTCTTTTGATCGTGAAACACCCGGAAATTATGAAAAAGGAATAAATATTGTGCTAAAACACTTAGTAGAAAAAAATATTCCTTTATTTAAGATTACTCCAGAAGACAAACCCATCTCTGCGAATACAGCAGGAAAGGATGTAACCGTTTATATTTCCGACAATAGGCCAATTAGCGAATGGGAGTATTTAATCCAGGAAATTGAAATTTCTTTAGCGGCTGCAGATGTAATACCGGGTAAACAGGCCAATGATACACATATGATTCAAGGAGGAAGATTTACTTCATATCGAAATGAGAAGGGCAAGGATGGATATTACACACCGCAGGGATTCAATCTAGCGGGTGAGCCTGATGAGTTACAACACATTAGCGTGCCCGGTTTATCTGCTTCGGTCCCTACAATATAGTGTGGGATAATTGATGAAAGAAGTTATTATATTGTAGCTATAATAACCTCTTTCTCACTAAACTTTTCAAGGCATTTATTAATCACAATCATTAAGTATCTTGTCACTTCGATCTGCTTTACATAATCCAAAAAACTTATCTGCATCGCCATCCGTTGGTTGCTTATCAAACAAGGCAAAATAATAGGAGTCAAAATCATCAGACCGGCCCTTCCACCAATTATAATAGGTCGTTTCATTAGGTAATGATGCGCCTGGATTTTGCTGTGCGGACCCCTGGCTTGGCCAGCCTTCCTCGGTAACAATAATTTCTTTACCAGGGAATTTAGTTTTGATGGCTTCATAGCGAGTCGTAAATTCAGTAGCAGCTCCAGATATTGGGGTGTATGGTTTACTGCTCCAATAAGGGTAAATATTGGCGCCTATGAAGTCGAGCTTGCCAATAATTCCATTGGGATCGCTCGCTGCCAGTTTTAATAACGCCCCATCTTGTTGTGCCGTGCCAATCACTACTTTATTCCCGACTGCACTTTTAAGACGACTAAGATCTTCAGAGATATGTTTTTGTACTAAAGTATTGGGCTGGGTAAAATTCCAGTTGTAAATATCTTCATTTCCTACCGCAATACCAATAATGCATTTTTTATTATCTTTGTTGTATTTATTCACACTCGCGATGGCATCATCTACTTGCTTTTTTCTGGCAATATCGCACCAGTTATCACAATGATCTTTTCCTGGATCGAACTCATACACTCCTAACATTAATTTCATTCCTAAAGGGCAAGCTAAATCAGCCATAGTTGCTGTACTTTTGCCATCTACAGTAGAAATTCCCGCATAAAATGTTTTAATGATCGTAAATCCATTTTTTTGTGCGACTTGTAGATCTTTTATAATCTCATTTTTCATACCCTGTAAATTGTTTTTTATCTGAGCATCCGTAAAGGCTTTGCTGTGTGCAGGATCATAATTAATACCGCGATCTATTGCCCAACAAGAAAAAGCAACCAAGGAGAGCATGCCGCCAATTAATGATTTCATTTTGAACTCCAAAAGATCCTTTATGAACTAATTTTAGGCACAACAATCTCAGCTCTTCAAGTAAAACCACTTGAAAATCTGTTCCCTCTCCTGTCCACCTAGGTGTTTCTCAATCAATTAATTCGTTCATTTTTTTCGATTTTTTACTGTGCAAAACAAAAGCCGTCCAAATTGTCTATAATTATTTTGTCCCGATAATAAAAGTGACAGTTTTGGCTTCATATTTTAAAAAATAATGAATTATATTTTTAAACTTCAACCATGAGGACAAGTAAAATGGATCTAAGTAAACGTATAGAACCAAAAACCTGGGCTTTCGTTGAAAAAATCAAGAAAGCTGGGGGTAAACCGCTTTATGATCTTCCGGTAAAAGAAGGAAGGGCTATTTTTGACAAATTACAAGAATTACCTTTAGAAAAAGAAAAAACTGAAGTGGATATTGAAGATCGTTTTATTCAACACGCGAATGGCAAATTAAAGCTTCGCATTGTTCGTCCTAAAGGCTCAAAAGAAAAACTTCCGGTAGTTATGTTCTATCATGGAGCAGGTTGGGTTTTTGGTGACTGGCAAACTCATGGTCGTCTTGTACGGGAACTATCAGTTGGTGCACATGCTGCCATTGTATTTGTCAATTATTCTTTAGCACCTGAAGCACAATATCCAACGCAAATTGAAGAGGATTATACTGCACTGAGATATATTGCAGAGCATGGTAAAGAATTGAATCTGGATACTTCTCGTTTAGCTGTTGCAGGAGATAGTGTTGGCGGAAATATGGCCGCAGTAATGACACTGCTCGCGAAAGAGCGTGGTGGCCCAAAAATTGATTACCAAGTGCTTATTTATCCTGTGACCGATGCAAATTTTGAAAATGATTCCTACAAAGAATTTGCCGAAGGTCCCTGGTTAACCAAAAAAGCAATGGAATGGTTTTGGGATAATTATTTACCTGATAAATCAAAAAGAAAAGAAATAACAGCCTCCCCCTTACGAGCAACTACTGAGCAACTAAAAGGATTACCTCCTGCGCTGGTGATAAACGGTGAATGCGATGTATTGCGTGATGAGGGTGAAGCATATGAGCACAAGCTTAATGAAGCAGGTGTACCCGTTACCGGTATTCGTCATCATGGCACCATTCATGATTTTCTTATGATAAATGAGCTTGCTGATACTCCAGCATGCCGCAATGCCATTGAAACGATTAATAGCCATTTGCGTATGGTATTTGACAAAAAGCACTAAGCCATACACTTTGAGGATACTGCACCAATGCAGTATCCCTTTATTTTAATTAAGACAATTCAAGATCGGAGATCGCCTCTTTACATTCAGACCCTTTTTTTTTAACACCTGTGAATAAAGGCTCCTGATACCCCCCGGGAACTCCATTTTTGGAGAAAACAACTTGCCATAACTGGTTCGTACGCGCACGAAAACTACCCGCACAGGCCAATAAATAATAACGCCACATCCGATAAAAACGGGCGTCATATTGCTCTTTTAAGCGGTCCCAATTTTGTTCAAAATGTTCATGCCATGCCATTAAGGTGTGATCATAATAAGCACCGAAATTAGCCCAGTTTTCCATAACAAACAAGCCTTCCGAGGCTTGACTGATTTGTGCCATGGAAGGAATCATGCCATTAGGGAAAATATATTTGTTAATCCAAGGATCCGCTGTAGTGCGCGTCAAATCACCGCCAATAGTATGTAACAAAAACAGACCATTATCTTTGAGGCAATCGCGAGCTTTTTGCATATAGATGCGGTAATTTCGATAACCAACATGTTCAAACATCCCTAAAGAGACCACTCGATCAAATTGTTCATGAACATCGCGATAATCCTGAAAGCGAATTTCTATGGGTAGCCCGGAACAATTCTGTTTTGCATATTCAAATTGTTCTTTGGATATAGTGATACCAACAACACTGACTCCATAATGTTCTGCAGCATATTTTGCAAGAGCACCAAAGCCACAGCCTATATCCAGTACACGCATCCCTGGCTCAAGCTTCAATTTTTGGCAGCTTAATTCCAATTTATTTAATTGTGCGGTCTCCAGATCATTCGCATTTCTCCAATAGCCACAGGTATAATTCATGCGACTGTCCAACATGAATTTAAATAAATCATTTCCCAAATCATAATGTTTTCTACCCACTTCCAGGGCATGCTTTTTAGATTGATGGTTAATCAGCTTAAGCCAAATTAATTTTGGCCATAACCATTTGTCGGATTTAATTTTTTGATCCAATTGAGCCAGAAGAATGCGCGTGAAAAATTGATCGAGACTTTTACAATCCCACCATCCATCCATATAGGACTCACCAAGTGCCAATGAACCACCGTTAAAAATACGCTGGTACAACCCTTCATTGTGAATTTGAATATCCCAGGCTTCATTCCCATTAGGAGTGATTCCCGCTGAATGCAAAAGGTCCGTTACAATTTTTTTAATCTGTTGGTTCATTAGTAGACTCATCCCTTTGTACTACCTGCTTCAAGAAAATAGCGAGTAATAGATAGCAAATAATATTACCCTACCTAGCCTATGCCCCGATTCTTATACACTATGCATCCACTCTACATCCATTGCAAATAATTATTGCTCAAAAATATCATGAGTCAACCGTAGCTTAATGATGCATTTGACGCAACTCACACCCCTTCAAAAGAAATAATAAACCATTTATAAAATCATGGCATTATGAATTACCTTATCATCAAGAGCATGAGTCAAAGTAGCTACAAAAAAATCATCAGATTTTATTGATTACCACACGTAACGCTTGCAACTTTAAAGACGTACTTTGAATAAATTCCTCACTGTCAACAAGCTGCTTTTTGTAAAAAGCAATTTCATCCTCACGTATCGAGGGATTAATGCTTTTTAAGGCTTCAAGCCGATTTACTTCATAACCGATATTTTGTGTCATCTGTGCTGTTGCCTCTCTCAAGATTTCTTGAAGTTGGGCTTCAGCTGTTTTTTTACTTTGTGTCAATATATTCTCAAGATCCCCACGAATCTGCTGAATGATTGGGTATCCTAAATGACGTTTCACAGGTTCGCACATTTGATTCAATTGCGTATAATCCAAGATTTTAGAAAGATTCTTTCCTGATGCATCCATAAGCACACGAATTGGTGTAACCGGTAAAAAACGATCTAGTTGCAGATATTTGGGTGCTGCACAATTTGCTGTAAAAAAAGATTCCAAAAATAACGTTCCAGGTTTGATACTTTTAATTGAGATTGTCGCTAAAGTTGCATTACCTAACTCAGAATCCAGGATCATTTCCATGGATTCACTGACCATTGGATGTTCCCAACTTAGGAATTCAACATCCTCACGCACTAACGCTTTCAAGCGCGAATAAGTTACCGTAACCCCATCCTCTTTTAGCCCTGGAAAATGGCTGGTCTTCATATGATCCGTAGGGCGCAATATTTCAGAAGACTCAGAATGGTATTCATGATCGATACCATATTCCTGAAACACTTGCGCCATATAATTTTCCAAGCCCAAACAATTTTCTTCTGCTTCAATAGCCGCAATCAATGCCTCTGCTTGGGGTGCATTGCAGGAGTTTAACTCCAACAGTCGATCACGTCCTTCATGAAGTGCTTGATTAATTTGTTCCGCTCGCGTTTTGGTTTCAGTAATCAGATGTTCAAAGGTTTCCTTATTTATGTCTACCGTATCAAGAATTGGGAGTAACTGATCTTCAAATTCTTCATAAAGGGTAAAACCAACAGAGCAACTTTTTGTAAATAAGTTTATCCCTTCGTGATACCAGCGAAACAATTTTTCTTGCACCGTATTCATCAGATAAGGAACATGAATTTCAATAGTATGCTGCTGACCTATACGATCAAGTCGACCAATACGTTGTTCCAATAAATCAGGATTTAATGGCAAATCAAACAAGACGAGATGATGAGCAAATTGAAAGTTGCGACCTTCACTTCCTATTTCAGAACAGATAAGTGCCTGAGCTCCATTTTCTTGTTCAGCAAAATAAGCTGCAGCCCGATCGCGCTCAATAATCGATAACCCTTCATGAAAAGAAGTACTACGAATCCCTATCTTTACTTTTAAATACTGATCCAATGCGATGGAGGTATTTGCCTTGGCACAAATAACGAGCACTTTTTGGGGGTGCACTTCTTTGATTTTGTCTGCTAACCACTTTACTCGAGGATCATTTTCGAGCCACAGTTCGTTCGCTACAAGTTGTTCGGGATACAGCTTTCTCTGACCTTTTTGTTCATCCAGAGAAGAATAAATAGTAGGACATTCCAAAGGATTCGCATGCACCCGTCGTTCAGGAAAACCCTGAATCGCTGCGCGTGTATTACGAAATAGGACACGACCTGTCCCATGTCGGTCGAGTAAGTCTTTAATGATCTGATTAACACTCAAATCCGTTATTTTTCCCAAGTAAGCTTCTAATTGCGACTTATGTTCTGGTTTTAAAGCATCCGCTGATGTATGTTCCCCATAAGTCATCAACTCTTGTACCAATTTATTGATTTGCTGGTACCCTTCTTCTTCTTTTTTAAATGCAGAAAAATCATAAAAGCGAGAAGGATCGAGCAGTCTTAAACGAGCAAAATGACTAGCAATTCCGGCTTGTTCCGGTGTTGCAGTAAGAAGCAACAAACCTTTACTTTGTCCCGCTAATTCTTCAATGCATTCATACTCAGGACTCTTTTCTTCCTCGGACCAATGCAAGTGATGCGCTTCATCGACAATTAGCAAATCCCACTGGCTACTGAGCGCATGTTGGCGTGCTTTTTCATTTTCCATTAGAAAATCCAAACTGCACAAAACCAATTGTTCATTTTCAAAAAGATTCTCTTGCGTTGTACCGATCTGCACCCCTTCTTCTTCATCTAGCTCGTATATCAGTTCATAGCGCTCCGCATCGATAATGGAGAAATACAAATTAAAACGACGAATCATTTCAACCAGCCATTGATGAATCAAAGTTTGAGGCACCACAATCAATACTCGATTAGCACGACCGGTACATAACTGATAATGGAGCACCATGCCAGCTTCTATGGTCTTACCAAGCCCTACCTCATCGGCAAGCAAAACTCTAGGGGCATAACGTTGTGCTACTTCGCTCGCGATATAAACCTGATGTTTTAGATGGCTGGTTCGTGACCCCAACAATCCCCTTACCATAGATTGCTGGAGTCTACTGGCATGATTTAGGGTATCTATTCTCAATTTAAATGTATTTAATTTATCAAGCAATCCACTAAAAAGTCTTTGTTCTGGAGTATTGAGATTGATAAAACAATCCAGAGAAAGCTCACTGATACGAATCTCATTACCTGCCTCATCAATTCCAGTATAAAATAACAATCCTTGACGCTCTTCAACCTGTGTAATATGCATCTTTTGTTGGTCAGACGTAGTTACTTCTTCACCCGCTTTATAAATGATGCGGCTTAGTGGAGCACTATCCGTAGAATAAATTCGCTCCTCGCCAGCAGCAGGAAAACTCAAACTTACTTGCCTACCATTCAGTTCAATAATGATACCCAAGCCCAGTTGTGTTTCGGTATTACTTATCCAGCGTTGCCCAATATTAAAAGTCATAAAAAATCATCTTTAATTGTTAAGTGCGGATAAAATAATCAAAAAATTAAATAAACTCAACTTGACTTGTATTCTTTTTTTGAATAGCATGGCTCGGTTTTAAACAACCTGAGGTCATACAATGGATGCAAAATACGATGACAATTTGAGTGGCGCAAGAAGAATCTCAAAGCAAACAATTAATTATGAAAAAAAGCCACAACCCATTTTAATTAACACTGAAGAAGATGAGGACTCCATCTTTGATCTGTGCATAGGCTCTAAAGAAAAAAAACAATCCGCGCGCAATAAATTGGACGCGGGCGCATTGAAAGCGTATTCCTTTCTCCAAAAAAATATCCCTGGTTTCTTCACACCCTACAATAGCAAAACAGAGTTCGGGATTGTAGCATCAGCCCCGATTGTAGCTCCCATCGCTTTCGCCATTGCTAGTGCTGCAGCAGCAGCCACTGCGGCAGGGGCTGCATTAACTGCTTTAGGAAGCTTAGTTTTTGCTGCAGGTTCTGGATTGTATAGTCTACACCAACCCGAAGCTCAAGAAACAACAAACGAAGCGCTTATGGTTGCTGCAAAGGCAAGTATTCTTGCTGCTGCTTGTACTGCCATCACAATTGCTGCTGCTATATTAACCGCTGTTTTAGCTCCAGTAGCTCTTGTATATTTTCTTACTCGTTCTGGTGCAAGTATTGTAAATGAAGCATCTAAGTGCATCTCTTCTTGTTCCTCTGAAGCAAAAGAAGATCATTATGAGGACAGCTATAAAATTGCTAGTATAAATTAAGTTCACTGATTTAAAGTTGGGCTATAAAGCCCAACTCATCACTGCAGTAAATTTTAACTCGTTAAATAATACCTATTTACTGAGTCCGATTCTTATTCGTTCTAAAAAACAAATTTTCCTTGTTTTTTTAAGTTATCCTGGTTAAAAATAGTAGGCACAGGAAGATTATTCAACAGAAAGGAAATCATATGGCTACCAACGCAGAAGAGCTTCAACATCTTATCGAAATTGATACAACCCAAACAAAAGAAATAGAATCGGCACCAACCACCTTAGAAGAAAAAATAAAGTCTCAATTAAAAATTCTCAATGAGGATACAGGACAAGATAAGCTCCAAAAAATTACCATTACCAAAGAACTATTTGATGAAATTAAAAAAAGCCTACAAAATACAATTCAAAGTATGGAAAAAAACCCAAGTATTTTCTCACGCGCTGCAGAATACTGGGGGGAACTACCCCTTTGGCAAAAAATTATTGGTGGTGTCGCATTAACGGTCCCTACCTTAATCATTGGTATCATGGCTCATGTTGGTTTTCTTTTGGCTCTTTGTGGCGTCACCGCCGTGACTTATGCCGCAGGTGGCGTCATTCTTGATGATCATCACAAATGCAGTACCAGTGCTGTAGAAAGTTTACAAAAAGGAATTTTGGGGCTGGCTGATCTTCTAGAATTAACTATTAGTGCGTTGGAGATTATCCGTAAACAATTAGTAGTAGAAATTCAAAAATTCGCCAAAGAAAATGAAATACTTGTAGCAAATATCAGCGATTTAAGTAAGCAAATTGATGAAATTGATAAACAAGTCAGAGCCACTACCAATATAAATACAGTATTAGGCGAAACAAAAGATGGATTGGTGGCAGTTTCTAGCGTCCTAAAAGAAGGAGTCGCCCAGCACACTGACTTAATGAAGCAAAACCAAGAGAAGTTAGTCCACTTTACTGAGGCTTATGGGGCTACCAGGAAAGAATTGTCTGAAAAAATTGAGGAAATTAAAAAAGTAAAGTTAGACCTTGAAATGGAGTTAAATAAAGCGCGATCGATGGTAGAAACTTTAAGCAGTACCATAAGTCAATTATCAAATACTGTCATGGGCGAAGATCAGCGCCATGCCTTTCAAGAAAAACTAGATGCCTTCATAGAACAGAAAGAAGGAACTTTTTCGGGGATAGCTACCCATATGGAGCAATCTGGAAAGCAGCTTGGACTAGTACAAAAGGACCTGGAAAGTACGAACCACCAATATAGAGAACTTTTGAAAATTCAAGAGCAGCATTTAAATGCACTCGTAACGCTTAAAACGCAAGTTCCTTCAGAACAAACACCGAACGCCACACCGGTTTCCGAGTTACTGAGCACGAAGGGATTTTATGCTCCAAAACAAGAAAAACCCGGAAGTGAGGTAACTCCCACGAGCTCGCCTGAGTTTAACTAAAAGTATTTGATTCATCCCCTCTTCACCTATCGCGATACGTCATCTCGAACGCAGTGAGGGATCTCCAACAAATGGCACGGCATCATAATAAAATATGATGCCAATCCAAGAGAGCCTTCGTAAACTCCTCACGATGACGTATTTTCACCTCCTCTTGATGGCATAAGGAGTATAATTTCCCGTTTAGGTATTCATCATAGCTGTAATATTTTAAAAAATTGGATTAGTCACTACTTTTTACCCTCTAAATTCAAACCATAGGCCTCTAAGGCAGCTTTAACAGCAGGGCGTTCGCCAACTCGATGATACCACTTGAGTAAATGAGAAAATCGTTTCTCATCAATTGTTTGTTGGTAAAAAATTTGAAAACAGTAAATCCAGGGCCAAATAGCCATATCAGCAATAGTATAATCGGAACCGCCTATATAGATGGCATGCGTTAACTGTTTTTCCATCACACCGAGCAAACGCTCACTTTCATCCGCATAACGCTTGATTGCATAGGGAATCTTTTCCTCTGCGCGATGAAAATGACCTAATTGACCAAACATAGGTCCTATATGTGCCGCTTGAAAAAAACACCATTGCAAAATCGTGTATTTATCTTCTGGTGATTCTGGCAGAAATTTATGATGTTTCTCTGCAAGATATTGCAAAATCGCAACACTTTCAGCCAAATAAAAATCTTTTTGCGAATCATATAAAACTGGAATTTTATTATTCGGTGAAATTTTTAAAAATTCCGGATCAAATTGTTCGCCTTTGGAAATATCAATTAATTTAATCGTATAAGATTGGCCCAACTCATGAAGCATAATCGTCGGTTTAATCCCATTCGGAGTACCAAATGAGTATAAGGTATACATGAGAACCTCCCTGTGTTAATTCTTTAAATAAAGCGCCGTATCATTTTTTTATGCAAATTAACCCGGCCTAATTAATGACAAGATAGACTATAATTTTAAAGAAACCAAATCTGACACCTATTGATTATTCCCAAACTTAAATCACCTCTAAAACCTGGATACACGGAGATGCTTAGTTATTTTTTTTAGGCTATTCTTAGAAATCATAGGCAGCAAAAAGGATTTCACATGAGCTTCAAAGAAAAAGTGGCCATTCTCGGCAGTTCCCGTACCCCATTTGTCAAATCGCAAACCTACTATTTAGGGAAGTCCAATCAGGATTTGTTAGGAGCAGCATTAGCTGATCTGATCAATAAAACTAAGATTCAAGGTGAGCTATTGGGTGATTTTATTGCCGGGGCGATTATGAATCATCCTTTTGATTGGAATCTTGCACGCGAAACGGTTTTAGGCAGTACCTTATCTCCTGAAACCCCAGGATTAACCATACAACGAGCCTGTGGTACCGGTTTAGAATCAATCAATTTGATTGCGCTCAAAATTGCCAGTGGACAAATTACCGCAGGAATAGGAGGAGGGACTGATACGAATTCAGACACCCCATTAATTGGTCAAAGAAAATTAACCCATTTTTTAATTAAACTTCAACATGCGAAAGGCCTCAAAGAAAAACTTGGTATTCTCAAAGAATTCCGCTTAGGCATGTTAAAACCTCAATTACCCGAAGTTCGCGAACCCCGAACAGGTCTATCCATGGGCGATCATTGTGAACTGATGGTTAAAGAATGGCAAATTACCCGCAAGGCTCAAGATGAATTAGCTTTTCGTTCCCATCAGCATGCCGCACAAGCCTATGATGAAGGATTCTATGACGATTTGATAACACCTTTTGACGCCTTAAAGCGTGATACGATTACTCGCAAAGATACCTCATTGGAAAAATTAGCAACCTTAAAACCTGCCTTTGATAAGTCAGATAAAGGCAGCTTAACAGCAGGAAACTCAACCCCACTTACCGATGGAGCCTCTGTGGTACTATTAGGTTCTCCTCAATGGGCTAATAGTCATGAGCTGGAGCCACTCGCTTATTTTGTTGATTGTGAGTTGGCTGCCGTAGACTTTGTGCATGGTGCGGGCTTATTAATGGCGCCCACAATCGCAGTATCACGATTATTGGCAAGAAATCGGCTCACTTTAGATGATTTTGATTATTATGAAATTCATGAAGCCTTTGCCGGCCAAGTACTCTGTACTTTAAAAGCCTGGGAATCGCCTGAATATTGTCAAAAAGTTTTGAACCTCAAAAAACCTTTAGGAAGTATTGATCCGCAAAAAATGAATATTAAAGGCGGAAGCCTTGCTCTTGGTCATCCATTTGCTGCCACCGGCGGACGATTAGTCGGTGCTGCGGCCAAAATACTTGCCGATAAAGGGCAAGGTCGTATTCTTTTAAGCGTCTGTACTGCCGGGGGAATGGGCGTTGCTGCGATTATTGAACGCTAGCTAGAATCATTGCATTAAGAACTAAGCCTGGGTTTTCGCTTTGCGACACCCAGGTAACATGTTAATTTAAACGATTGAATAAGGTCTTGCTTCTGGATGTACCCTTTCACTATGAAGCTCTTTGGCTTTCCGTCCAAAAAAATTACTTGCCAAATAGGCACTAACACCTACAGTTGAAGAAACTGCTTCCGTAACCTCCAAAGATGGTTTTGGTTCTTGGGTATTTCGTTTAAAGAAAAATCCCCCTCCATAAGTCGCATTTGCCGCTGCATCAAGTGCTTTTGTGAGCATCACATCCAAATCGCCAAAATACAGTGGAATTGAGAAATTACTAGTACCTAAATCAATTCCTATTTTAAAAGGTTCTTTTATCACTGGGCCATTGTAGTGCGCACCTCTGGTATGCTCCGCACTATTTGGAGGGTAAGTAATACTCGGGATACTCTTTTCTGAAAAGTGGAGTACTGCAGCCGTAACTGTATGGCTTAGCATTGCATTGGATACAGCTCCAGTAAAGGCTTCCGCACTTACCAATGCATACTCTTTATAACTCGGTTTGGCAATTTGAATGTCTTTCGTGCGAGCATAATAACGCCGCTCTTCTCTATTTTGTTGCCAATGCTTAATATTAGCACCTATAGTTTTTAAAGCGACACCTGAGGCCACACAAACAGCACTGGCAGTTTGTAACGTTCCTGCATTAATATAATCAGTGAGATTGTAAGTAGTGCCATTATTAATATCCTTATTATATGACAACGGGTACTGTTCGTTAAAACAATAGTTCAAATTTATGAGATCCACGCCTAGAATAAAATTACCCTGAGCTTTAACCGAGCCACAATAGGATGCGCTTACATCATGTAAAGGAAGCGCATTAGAAACAGCAAATGCAGCACCGCCAAGAGAACACGCCAATGTAGCGCAGACATTCACTGTATCTGCTACTGAATGAACTGCAGTATCAAATACCCAATTCGTTGCCGTCCAAAATTTATCTCTCCACCGCATAAACATCCCTTTTTTTGATCGTAAAAAACAACTCGCTCCGTTTATTTATAGCGAGTCAAATATTGACAAGTTTTCTGTCGCAATAATCAGAACATATCTATTTCAACTGGTCAATATTATTTACAAGCTGCGCTATGATATTGCTTGCAAGAAAAGAGTGCGCGTTCTACACGATTCTAAAAATGTCGCAAATAAGAATTTATAGTACCGGCACGGTTTGTAAACAGCCAATTGATTCCTCGATTGAGTTCTCTATATAAACTGTATTTTGAATCGACCATTCCCACCCCAATGATTTGTTTGGCGGCCTTTAGTCGGTCAAGAGTCTTGTTATTAATCATAAAATAATGACCTAATACTCCTCCATAATTCTCATTTAAGCTGACATCACAAAATTGATGTACATTGTTATGAGCTGCAACCAACAACAGGGCGTTTTTTGGAAATTGCGACATCGAAGAAAAAATCTCCGAATTTAAAGTCAGCAGATGATAATGTTCGCCAGCAGATAGCCCCTCTAAGGATTGGATTAAAGCGTCCTCGTCGTGAAACGGTTCTTTTAATTCGATGAGCAAATGCATACTGCGCGCATAGGCAGCGATTACTTCATCAAGAGTAGGCACCTCCGGAGCGAGAGCGCGTAATTCATCAAATTTTAGATCGGCAATTTTTCGATCATGCCCCCAGAGCCGCTTTAACGTTGCATCATGGTTCACCACCAACACTTTATCTGCGGTGGCGTGTACATCAAACTCAATCCCCCAACATCCCAATGCTTTTGCTAAATCAAATGCTGCAAGCGTATTTTCCATAATGCCTTGAGCATGATTGTGGGCGCCTCGGTGGGCAATCAAACGTGCGCTCTTTACAATCTCTAAAGAGGGTTTATCTCTGGGCACAAGAGCAAAATAACTATCCACTGTTTTTTGCAAAAAATTAAGCAACACAATAATTTCCTGATGTTCTATATACATTTATTCTAAACAGGGAACATTGAAAACGCAAAAATAGCTGATTTCTCTTGCAACTTGTGTAAAAATAATAGACTTTTTAATTTGATGAACTGTATATGCCTTTAATCACCACCGATATTGAGCGGGCGATCTACGATTTAAAAGAAGGAAAACCTGTAGCCATCCCTACTGAAACTGTCTATGGATTAGCCGCCCCTATTAATAATGAAAAGGCAATTAGAGCTGTTTTTGCAATGAAGGATCGGCCATTAAATCATCCTTTGATTGTCCATGTTGCCCCTGACTGGGATCTCAACATGCTAGTCCAGGATATTCCTATCTATGCCCAACAACTCATTAAGACATTTTGGCCAGGCCCTTTAACTCTGGTATTTCATTGCAAACGCGATCAAATTAATCCATTAATTACTGGGGGGCAAACTACCGTAGCAATTAGATGTCCAGCCCATCCCATAGCCCAGGAATTATTAACCCAAATAGGCATTCCTTTAGTCGCTCCCTCTGCCAACCCTTTTGGGAAAGTCAGCCCCACTACGGCAGAACATGTTAGTGAATCATTCCCTCACCAAGAATTAACCATTTTAGATGGAGGTCGCTGTACCGTAGGTATTGAATCCACTATCATTGATGCGACACATGCAGAAAACTATCAAATTTTACGTCATGGGCTTCTCGATGAAAAAACCTTAGCCAAAGTCATTGCGACGCCTTCACTTAACCACAAAAATACACTTCGGGTTCCTGGGAAATTGGAAAGTCATTACCAACCCCAAAAAATCCTATATTATTTTTCCTGCTACGAAACACTTACCGATTTTTGCAAAAAAAATCCTGATAAAGTCTATGTCATTGCCAGCAGTCAACCAATAGACGTCCGTGAAGATCATTTTCATCTCTTAGAAAATCATCCTGAAAAAGTAGCCTTTGACTTGTATTACCAATTAAGAAAAGCTGATGCCTCCGATGCCGAAATTATTGCAATCGAACTTCCGCCATCTACAGGAGAATGGCAAGGAGTAACAGAGCGTATTTTAAAAGCAGGGACTCCTTATCCCAATTAATCTGGATATGATTCCTTCAATAATCTGAAAAAGCCATTGACAGATCAGCAAAATATGAGTAACTTAGCGCCACAATGCCGAGGTGGTGGAATTGGTAGACACGCTAGCTTCAGGTGCTAGTGGGGGCAACTCCGTGGAGGTTCGAGTCCTCTTCTCGGTACCATTGTACACTTGAGAACACTCAAACAATACTGACTTTTTCTTCCAAAATTGTACCATCAACTCTTCATTACTTTACTTTAAATATTGCTTGGCAAAAGTTGCGCCAATGCACTTGCCAATCGTTCTACTCCATTTATCTTGATTTTTTTTGTCTAAAGTCATGGGTATCTTAGGACTAAGTTCTTTTTCACATGCAGCGATACTATTGGGCATTAAATTTAGGCATTTCTCAGTAGTTATCCCCTTTTTAGTCAACTTTTTGTGAAATAAATGATCCTCCATCAGTCTTCCGCAGATTAGCTTCGGTGACACTAGAGTGAGATCGTTTAACCATTCCTCTTTGCTCATATCACCGGGTTTTGCTATTGTTGGCGATGTGGTGGCTGGAGGAGGAGATGATGGTGGTGTTGCCTTATTAGCAGTGCTTAAGAGATTATTCGAATAAAAATCGAGGCCGATGCAATTCCCCAATTTTTTGCTCCATATGGATACATTTTTATCGTTTATATTTTGGGGAAGCTCTGAATAAAACTTAGTTTGACATTTATCAAAACTTGCAGGAATTAATGTCACACATTTATCATAGTTAATATTTGCATTTTGCAGCAATGTATTGGTCTTAGGATCATCAACTAAGCGGCGACACATCTTTGATGGGGCGAGTTCTTTAAAAGCAGTAAGCCATTCATCCTTAGACAAGCTCTTATTCGTTGCTGCGAGTGTGACGGTGGAAAAAAATATACTACTCATACCAATTATTCTAACTAAACTTTTTTTAGACATGATGGTTATTCCCTTAAATAGTATTAAATAAAGGATAGACATAAATAGTCTGTTTTTCATAAATGGATTAAAGTAAATTTGCTGAAAGTATTTAGATCAACTCTAAGGAGGATCGCTTGAACATCATTATTTGCGGCGGAACAGGATTAGTCGGTCAGTTATTAGTCCCCGAATTACTTCAGTCCGAACATAACATTTATGTGATTGGACGAGATAAAGAGAAAATTAAACGCATCTTTTCAAATACAGTTCATGCGGTCACTTGGGATGAGCTTAATACATTAAATCCAAATGAGTTTGATGTGATCGTTAATTTGACAGGCGAAAACATTGCAGATCATCGGTGGAGTACTAAAACAAAAGAAAAGCTGCTTTCAAGTCGCATAAAAAGGACCAACCAATTGGTACTTTGGGGTATCAAAGCCACCACAAAAAAACCACATTTGTATAATGCAAGTGCTGTTAGCATTTATGGCCTCCAGAAAAAACTGGGACAAGACAATATTACTTTTACGGAAACAACACCTATCGGTTCGTCTGAAACCAGTTTTGCAAATCAATTGGTTACTCAGTGGGAAGAAGCTGCAAAAAAAGGCTTTGCAGCGGGTATGCCGGTTACTATAATGCGTTTTGGTGTGATTTTAAAGCGTGGCGGGGGCATGTTAAAGAAATTGGAATTACCTGCTCGATATGGAATGGGAGCAGTGATTGGCTCTGGAGAGCAGCCCCTGGCATGGATTGATAGCACCGACCTCGTTGAGGCGATCCGGTTTTTGATATCACGCCCTGAAATTACAGGACCGATAAATCTGGTAGCACCGCAACAGGTGTCACAAAAAACCTTTACCAAAACCTTCGCTCAGGTCCTCGGAAAACCGGCGCTGATGTGGATACCTGCATGGGCAACACAACTTTTATTTGGTCAGATGGGTGAGGAGTTATTATTATCTGGACAAACTGTTATGCCGCAGCGATTGTCAGAGTATCAGTTTAATTTCAAATATCCCACTTTATTATCCGCTTTAACTAAAGAATTTAGAGGTTAAAAATTATTATGAGTCTTCGCATATTATCCTTAGATGAAGTCAAACAAAGCATCACCATGAGCCAAGCGATTAAAGCAATGGAAAATGCATTTATTCAATTAGCAAAACAACAGGTTAAATTACCATTAAGAACGGGGATCACCATTGAGGAAGAAGAAGCGCTCACTTTAACCATGCCTGCATATCTAGCTCAAGAGAAAGCGTTGGGTCTGAAAGTGGCCTCTATTTTTCCCAAAAATAGCACTCGCAATAAACCTTCTATTACCGGTTTTATCATGTTACTTGATGCGACCACGGGCGAACCTCAAGCACTCATGGATGCGAGTTATCTCACTGCGTTAAGAACCGGGGCGATTTCTGGATTGGCAACCCAATATTTTGCAACCGATAACGCAACTCATATTGCCATCATCGGCTCAGGGGTTCAAGCAGAGACTCAACTGCAAGCTGTCTCGACTGTGCGTGATATAAAGCAAGTATCCGTATGGTCAAGGAATATTAAAAATGCAGAACAATTTGCAGCTCAATTCGCCAACCAATATAGCATCAATGTATGTGATCACATTTCTTTAGCGATTAAAGATGCGGATATTATCTGTACAGCGACTGCAAGCACCGAGCCATTAATCCACTTGCACGACCTACAACCTCATGTTCATATTAATGCCATAGGTTCACATACTTCTATGATGAAAGAAATAAGTGGCGAAGTCCTTAAACACTCGGTAGTGATTGTTGATCAATTGAGTGCTGTTATGGCTGAAGCAGGTGAAATCATTAGTGCGATACAGCAAAATCAGTTAAAACAAGAAGATATTGTTGAGCTTGGTAATTGGTTAATACAAAAAAATGTAGAGTACAAAAACAAAATCACCGTATTCAAATCGGTAGGGCTCTCCATACAAGACTTAAGTGTGGCCTCTGTCGTTTATCAAAATGCTATAAACAAGAACTTAGGAACGCTGTTTGCGCTAAATTAATGGGAGTCAAACTGTAGTTGGGTGCAACGGAACCTTCAGATTCTGCTGCGCTCCTCAGGGCTACATTTTGTACAAGGTCATCTTGGGGGGTACGACAAAGATTTCCTCAGGTTAACTGCTATTTAATTTCGCCTAATGCCTCACCTAAACGTATAGCACTCCCTGCGTTTAAAGCTTCATTCCAATGCACTTGCGCGCCATTTGCAAATAACAAGACAACCGTGGAACCTAATTTAAAGTAGCCCATCTCATCACCTTGGGCCATCATCGTTTGATCCTTATCTTTGTTGTATTCAAAATCAACACGATTCTTACTTCGTTTGATGTCCCCATGCCAACTGGTTCCTATCGCGCCAACTATAGTGGCTCCCACCATCACCATCACCATAGGACCTACTTTAGTGGAAAAAAAGATTGCCAGGCGTTCATTACGCGCAAATAATTTCGGCACAACCCGAACCGTTGAAGGTTGTACTGAAAATAAGGCCCCGGGAACATAGGTCATGGATACGATTTCGGCATCCATAGGCATATGCACCCGATGATAATCTTTAGGCGATAAATACACTGTAGCAAAACACCCATTTATAAATTGAGATGCCTTATCTTTATCGCATGCTAAAAGATCTGCAACCGAATAATAATGGCCTTTTGCCTGAATTAATTGACCTTGCTCTATAGTTCCGAGTTCACTAATACAACCATCTACCGGTGAGATGATGTCCGCGTTGGCCAATGGTCTACATTCGGGTTTTAACTGGCGGATAAAAAAATCATTAAAACAAGCGTATGCGGTGGGATCTTCGATTAAAGCCTCACTCATATTAACCTGATATTTCCTTATAAATCGTTGAATAATATAGTTTTTTACTTTTACATTTTTTACATCTGCCAAACAACCCGCAAGGGTCGTAAGGCCATGCTGAGGAATCAGATATTGAGGTAATGTTTTTATTAAATCAAAAGACATGTGAAACTCGCACCGCGTTTTTAAAAAAGGGATCATAACCTATACTTCACATGCTCACAAATATACGGGGGTAACGTCCTTACTATTACTACTTTCTCCAGAGGTAATTTGTAACTGACGATGCGAAGCACAAATCGTTTCACGATGATATTTCAGATTGGCAAGATAAAACGCTTTGTGCGTTTCAGTCATTTGAAATTGGTCCACTACTTGATATTTTTGCTCTTGCAGCATCAATGGATATTTAGAGACTTCCTTTTTAATTGTTTCTACTATTTTGACAAACAAACACTCATTTAATGTTGACGACTCACCTCCATTCATAAAGATCATGGCAAGAGCTTTCGAATTACAATTTCCATCTATATACCCTTCTACTTCTGATCTCCTGGTCACACCTATTATGCTTCCCCATGTTTGTGATTCATATTTTTTTAATGTAGAGTTGATTAAGCTCTTAAATGATTTAGGAGTTAATGTATCTACCCAATCATAAATCGCCTTATACATCATGTTGATGCCTCCATCACTATAAGGGTGAGTAAATCGCTTGTTTTCCTTCGCAAAAGATACTACATCGCTTGTAAAATCAGCGATGCCTTTTTCAAAACTCTTATCCTTATCCCTGATTGCCAAATCAATACTGGGTATAGGATGTTTTTGTAACATAAGCGGGGTAAGCCCAAGGATTAGCTGAGTATTCAATGCGCCGTTATCATGAGTTCCAGAACTTAAAACATAAGCCAAGCGATTATCACCACTTTCGCTTCCACTCGTCTTTAAATATTGTTTCACGGGTTCCTCTCGTTGACGAAATGATATTGCAGGCAATAAAGGAGCATATTTTTTATCAATAATTTCATTAATATAACGTTCTAAATCCTCAGGCTTAAGGCTTTTTGCCCAAACAAATAATGAGTCCTGATATTGTTTTTTTATATCTTCATGGGTAAAAGGCAAGACATCCCTTTTTACTGAAAGCACTGCTTTTTCCATGAGCTCATCGGTAGTGGTCAAATGCAATTGGAAACTGACCTGGTCGGCTATCAACTTAAGACTTGAAGCAATTCCATTAAATTCAGCGGCATGCGTTGTCGTGTTTGCTAAAGCTTGGCGAATTTTTAAGTTATTCGTTTGATAAAGTAAACTTAGTTTATTTGAAAAATCGAGATTATCTTCTTCTGTAAGATCCTTGCGTTCCTTTTCATAATAAGCTTTTGTGACCGCCCGAAATTCATTAACAAAAGCGACCATCGATAATAATGCATCTCGCAATTTACTGTCCTTATCTACACTAATTTTTGACTCAAGAGTGTCGGCAGAAAGTAAGGGGAGATTTCCAAATAATTCCCATGCACTGGTTAAGGTTTCATCGGTGGCATTTTTACTCACCAGTTCAGAGATTTGAACATATGGCGGATTCGTAGCCTCTTTCAATAAATCGTTTGTTAGTCTATAGGAGCTATAAATTAACTCTTTCATTATAGGAGCAAACGCATCTCGCCAAACTTGGTGATAACGTTTTTGCAATTCACCAAGATCATACTTAAGCGGCTCCTCTTTAGTATAGTTTGTTTTATTTTCCTCTTTGGCCCATTCCTCTACCTTGCGATAAAAAGATGGCTTTTGGTAAAGCGCCAAATACGTGGGGGGTAACGGTAACCCATATCCGTTATCCATACATCCCATATAAAAGACTACAACCCGGTACAAATTATCATAATGTTCCTGATATAAGTTCATCATAAAATCAACGAATGATTCTTTGTTCGTTTTTTCATTACAAAAACGAGGATACATCTCTTCGTATTTTTTCGTTAAAAGGGGATCGGTTTCATCTAAGGAGGTGTAATTTAAAGGCAGATCACCGAAGAGCTCTGTTAAGCGTTTGCGTTGAACTTCAGGCTGGAACGTTAATAAAGCTTTTAACGCCGCAGCGAACTTTTGTTCTTGGGCAACAGAATTTTGCGCTAATCGTGCGAACTCAACTGGGTCGGCATAAGCTTTAGGCAATTGTTTAAGCGCCAGTTCTTGTACCCCAGGTACGATTACCGGAATAGTCTCTTGTCCAGGATGTGTGTAATGTGGCCAGTGATAAGGCACCGAGTCCTGAACATTAGGAAAAGCCTCATAATCACGAACAGTCAGGGTAATGTGTTTTTTAGGGACGCCGATTACTGATCTTGGCTCTTTCATGTAGATAGTGAACCAATAGAAAAACATATCGAAATCGATGTCACCGGCTAAACTAAGGTTATGTGGATGCGCATCATCATCATCAAGAAACCATCTGCCAAGCAAAATCTCCATGATGTTTTTCTCAATAAGTGTTTTTACGCTGGGCGCAACTTGTTCCTTTAATGTACTGTTAACAGGTATACCTTCTTTAGAGAAATGAAAAGGTTTAAAATCTTCCACGCCAATGGATAGTGTTCCGATTAATTTATCTTGGGTGTGCCCCCTTTTTGCTGTGATTTCTAGAATATGACCTTTTACCGTTTGAAGCTGCTCTATCGTCAAAGGCTGTTCAGGATTAAAACCTGGTATATCTTTTATTAAAATTGTATCTTCTTTAACCAATCCTTCGGGAGTCTTAACAACGTATTTCAGCGAATCGTGTTTATCTAATTTAATAAAGAGTGTGTTCTCTTTCTGTGGATTATTATCCGACATTAATTCAATATTATACTGCTCAAATACCAAGCGCTCTTCGGCCGATCTTTTTCCTTGGAACAACCTTTTGAATGATGAAGTAGCTACACTTATTTTGGCTAATAATTCGGGGTAGTGATTTTTAGGTTCTAATTTTTTAAAGAAAGCCTTCTTGATAACACCATCTTCTTCAAAGGTAACCTGAAATGTTTGATGAGAGCTATCCGAGATAGGAGTTTTTTCAGAATAAGTGAGTTGGCTATGTGTTAGCGCCTTTTTTGGAATTCCCATATGTTTAATCCATTAAATCACAGTCGTCCTTTAGAATAGTTCATATTAAGCAGAAATATTCAATAAGTTCAAGAATAATTTTAAAACAGATAACAAGGAAACTAAACAGTACGGTTCAAGTGCCAACCACATCACTAAAAAATGGTCTTACATACGATGTTTTTTTACTTTTTTTATTATAACTCAGCAAGTTAGTGCCTGTGAGTAAGAATGCCCTAGCCCGGAGGGAGATAAGTTCTCGGGCTAAGGCTGTAGCCTATTACGGGCTACACTTGTTTAACTCATTTTACAACATGGAGTGAATGACCAAACCTCATTTTCATCCTCGTTTTTGGGTTCTATAAGCTTCAGGACTTCTTTATCAAGAGCACGGATCTCTTCTCCTGATCTGGTTTGATTAAAAAACCAACAATTTCCAGTCTTGTGGTATTTATATCCATTAGCTCCGAAAACTGAACAAGCGGTAATCACTATATTAGCAAGGACAATTATCGCCTTGTAAAGATATGACTCGATTTTGGGATCAACAATATCAAGAATTTTCTGTTCAGCTTTCTTTAATTCGCCCTTCAGTTCTTCTGCTAATTCAGGATTCGAAAGCATTTTATAAGCGTTAGTGTATAATGTTTTTCTATAGGCCTCTTCTGCTTGATTCCATTCCTCAAGCGTTGGTCTATCTGAAGCCGCTGAAGCCGCCCCATACAACCGCTCATGAATTATTTTAAATTGTGCTTCAACTCGTAAAATAACCTGGCGAAAGCGCTTGGCTTTTTCACTTTCATCTTCTTCCTTTGCCGCGAATTCAACTATCTCATTTTTGAGCTTTAAATCTTGCATTTGGCTGACGCAAATAAACCGCTCTCGTAAACTTGTAGCTAAAGCCAATTGCTCTGGATCTTTTATTGCAAGGACCGCATTGCCTTGAGTCTGAATCCCATTTTGTACACCAGCATAGAGAACCTTTATTAATACCTTTCGAGTATTCTTTTCAATATGTTTCAACTGCGGTAAAAACAGACGTAGGGCTTGCGCCTTATGATTTTTATCCAACACCCATTGATAAGCCTCTGGGTTTATTGCCTTAGACTCCCATACTCCTGACTCCCTTAATAAAAGTAGAGCCTTACTCGCAGCTTCAATTTCTGGCGGCATTAAACGCCGTAAATAAGAAGAAGGATTGTCTAGGTCTGCAAGTTCTTCCCTAAAATGATGCAGGATTGATTCATACAAATGGTTGCGAGGACTTAATGCAATTCTGTACAGTTCTTGAATACTGTGGGTTTTCCTTTGATCCAAAGCAACCAAGGTCGAAGCCAATAAGGGATATTCTCTTGTTGCTTCAATTATTGATTGATAACCATCGAAAGATAAAGATCCTTTAACCCAAAAAATCAAACAAAGTCGCTTACAGTCTTCATCGGGTAGAGAATGAATTAACCTTAACTCCTCGAGTTTTTTAGAGTCTTTAAAAAATTGGGGGACATCTTCCGTAAGTGCCGGCTCTAATGTAACTAAGCTATCTATAGCCTGATAATACGCTTCATCAGATAAAATAAGACGGATTAAATCTTCAGGGTAGTTTTGTTGAATTAAAAAGGGAATTAATTTAATTTGCGTCTCATTCCACATAAAACCACTGAATTTTTTAATAAAATTCAAATTCTTCAGTAGATCCCGGTTTTGTTCGAGAAGCCCTTTTTCATAAAATGTGATGATGATTTTTAATAGACTCTTATTAATCCGCTCATCATCGGTGAATTGAATTCCCAAAATTTCCTTACATAATTGGCTGGAAGGCAACAAAAGTTCCTTGATTAAGGAGGCAGGTAAAGAAAACTCATTCAGTATTTTGTAATGAACAAGCAAATCTAAAGCTGGATTGTCTGTAAATAAGGCATGAAAATTTAGTTCGCGAAAAGGAATAGAGGCACGAATTGTTGCTGCATCCTGACCTACATGTAACTTTTGCATCAATAGCGCAACACGTTGAAAGCGTAAATTGATTCCATTATCAACATTGAATGCATTTTGGATTAAATATTTCGGCAGCGCAGAACCAAGCTGATTAAATACTTGTTCTAGAGAGGACACAGCAGAAATAGTCATCCCCGAGTCAGGTGCTTTAATAAACGGTTGTAAATCAAAACTCGCTGCGCAAATAATTTCCCGGTCCTTTGGCACTGCATGGCCTTTTCTCATTAAGCCTATTACCCATTGTTTTGGGTCATCCTTTCGATACATCACCATGAGACCACAGTCTTGTCCTGCGTCATCAATATAAGCGAAATCTTGGCGAATCAAATGAGCACGATAAACTTCTGAGGCTTCACCTTTCTTCTTTAGAGGCTCGGGACCAAATAAATAACCCAAATTACCTGCAGTCATATTACCCTGCAGAAAATGCGTTGCTGATGCTTGTTTTTGCCAAATATTTAAATGTTTTATCGCTTGCGGCATAGTGCCAAGAAAATTAATGACTTCCCTACAAATTATTTTTATGTCATTTTTTTGCTCTGCAATTGCCCAGTCCTGTCCAAAAGCTTGGAACATTTGTTGTGCATTTCCCTGTACGATGAAAGGCATAATTCATTTCTCAATATGACAAATTGAGAGTATTATAACCAATAATTGCCCCAAGTGGTGATGATTTTTTGCTAAAATTGCATTTTTAATACCTTATTGAACATTGCTATGATAGATTCTCAATAAGGCAGGCAAAAACTGACGTAAAAGAGCACTCTTTTCGCTCTATAAAAAAGTTATTAAGCAGTTAACCTACTCTATTTTTAGGCAAGAAAAAAACATGAAATGCAATCTCATAGGAGCAGGTCGGCTAGGTAAAAATATAGCTCTATCCTTGTTTAAAGCGCAGTTCATCTCATCAATTTCTATTTGTAACCGAAGTTTTCACAGCGCCCAAAAAGCATGTGATGAGATAGGTTTGGGGCAACCAATCGACCAAATAGAGCACTTAACCGCAGCAGAGGTCACCTTTATCTGTTGTAATGATGATGCCATTGAGGATGTTGTTAGAACTTTAGCTCATAGTGCCATTTTAAAACCAGGAAGCTTTGTCATTCATTGCAGCGGTGTACTCAGCTCGGCCTTACTTGCCCCATTAAAAAGAGAGGGCTGTTTGGTTGCAAGTTTTCATCCTTTAAAAGCGTTTAAGACAAACTATCTTGAGCCCACTGCATTTAAACAAGTTGATTGTGTTTTAGAAGGTGATCAGGAAGTATGTGAATGGTTGAGAAGTTCGTTTACGAAGTTAGAGGCACATCTCATCACCATTAATCCCCAAGCAAAAGCAACCTATCATGCTGCAGCATGCATGGCATCAAATTATTTAATTACCTTAGCAGCCTGCAGTGAAGAATTATTGCTAAACGCAGGAATTAATAGCCAACAAAGTCGACAAATGATGGTTAATTTAATGCAAGGAAATCTAAACAACTTACTCCAAACCGAACAGATTGCAGAATCACTAACTGGACCATTAGCCAGAGGCGATGTCCAAACCATCGCCTTGCATTTAGACTCTATCGATAATCCCGAAATAAGACGTTTATACCAACGCGCGGCATTGGCTACTTTGCCTATGACGCAATTGTCTTTGGAGATAAAACAGCAAATTAGCGACCTTTGTAGTTTGAAATAGCCCGATTGTAGCCCGGGGGCAGCAAAGGGAAACCCGGGCTCTCCGGGTTACATCTTATTAGTGACTAGTACCGATGGTGTAGTGGTGCCTGAGTTTTGCCTACCGTCAGAGGGAGTTTCATCCTTTGTTAGGACAGGTAGTGGGGGACCGTCAAAAGTGTTAACCACATTTTTAGACACTACTTGCGGTGATTCAGCATCTGGTATTCGTCCCCCTAAACTCCTAAAATGCTCTATACTGCCGTCAAAATTATCAGAAAGAACAACTGGGTCCACTTTGGGCTCTTCGCGTTTCTTTTGTGCCTCGGGTGTCTTTTGCTGTTCTTTTTTTTCTAGCTCCTCCATACGCCCTTCCTTAAATAAATCCTTTTCTGCACTCGTTAATTTGTTTTTACCCTGAAATGAAGGATCGTCATTTAGCACTTGCAGCACTACATCGCGGGTTCGTTTATCTTGTCCTTTATGGGCTTGAGTCTTACTTGCCCCGGTGGCATCAAGTTTCATTTCTTTATCGGCAGCATTGTTGGTATCAAATAGATCAGAATAGAATTTTCTCACCTTAGGAAATGCTAATGCAACCAATGGAACGATAAGGAGCATGGGTGATAATAAGGCAATACGTGCAGTCCATTGTAAAAAAGGACTTCTAATATCTTGCACCGCTGAGAAACTGCTTACTTTCGCAGCACCACCTTGGTCCTCACGGGAAATCGCCGCAGCCCCACCGTGCATATTACATTTGCTTACTGATGTAGCAATAGCGGCTCGTAATGCCTCAGGATCGGCGGTCTCTCCCTTGGTATAAGCTGTCATTTGTTCATAAATAGCGCGTTCATGAGCTTTTAACCCATTCTCATTTCCCGCATGCTCTACACGTTCATGAATACTTTTTAATAATCCAAAGCGTAACATGACATCCTGATTTCGTTCATTACCACTTTTACACCCACCAGTAGATGCCCATTCGATATACATGCTCAGAGCTTGGCTAAGTTGGCCATAGCGACTGTCCCAATGCTGGTTGGTTGCAATCATGCGAGCTAAGGTATTGGAAGCTAGTGAAGGTAAGTGGTTAGGTTCTATCTTATCTTCTTCAACTTTTATTTTAGCTTCATTGTCCAATTGATTTTTTAATACTTCTTTAAAAGTTCTAATTTCCTTAATTAAGTTTTCACCCTGTTTGGATTCAGCAAAATATATTGGTCTGGACTTATCTTCTAGGAACTTCCGATACTCCGTAAGTACTTTCGCATTAATTCCAGACAATTGTTCTTTTACTTCATCACTAAGAAAAGCGCTATTTTCTTGTAGGGTATGCAGCATCGCCATTTCGGCACTTAAAGTAATATCATCCAACTCCAAAGAGCCAGTAACATCGAAAATGCCCCGATCCTGTCGATAGCCTAAATCTCGAGTTTGACGATTTGTACCTATATTTTGGATGTATAAGAAATTATTTTTTGGGGGTTGTTCTTGTTGTTGTATTGCCGCCTGAGCCTCTGCACTCTCTAGTTCGGATAGAAGTCCTTCAAGGTAGCGTTGCTTTGCAAATGTTTCCTTATGTTGATTAATTAGATCTTCAAGTTGTGACTCATTTTTTACATTTTTTATACTATCTTGCGCTACTTTAACGTCGTTCGCCAAAGAAGGATTTTTCTTCTGAAACTTGTCGATTTCCTCCTTGAGTTTTTCCACGCGTATGTGCCATGGAGTGTTAAAATCATGCATGGCTTGAATAATGTATAAGGCACTTGCTCGTTGTCGATTATTATTATCGCCCAATCGCTCGTATGCTGCTGAATGAAAGGAGGTAAATAAACTTTCCACAGCAGGCCCATCTTTTCCACCACGCATGGCGCGCATTTGCTCATGCAAAAAACCAAATTTTTGCACTAGGTCTTTTTTAATTAACTCATCGGACATGCCATGAAAAACCAGCGCTGGAGATGGAATACGCGAACTCACTGCAGAAGTCGGTTGCAAAACCCCATCTTCATCTCGGTAAGTATAAGTAACCCGCCTAAAGGCTGCTTGATCTTCTGAGTTTGCTTTATAGTGAGGTTTATTATGTGCCGTACTTTCAGTGCCAGTTATCAACATTCCTTGTTGCAAATAGTTGGAGGTATAAAAATAATCGTATCCAGTAGCAGTTCGATCGGTAAATGAATGTTTCTCTACACGACTGCTTAGATTTTGCATGTACCTGAGAATTTCAGTCCGCTCCATCTTTTTTGCTTTTAAATGCTCAACTACACCTTCTATAAGTATCTTTTTTGAAAAGTCAGCTAGCTTAACACGTTCTTTTGCCAAATTTTTATTAAGTTTATAAAGATCCACAACGCCTTGAGTCGTGGCTTCGGCAACCGCCTTCTTATACGTTTCAGCCACTTTATCCTGAAGCTTTAAAGCGGCTTCATGACGGATGACTTCCCAATCCGCTTTAGTAATCTTTCGAGGTTTCTCTTTATCAAAATGTTTGGAAACACCCCTATAGGTCTTCGCCATCAAGCACATATGGGCATAGCTTTCTTCAAAAGAAGCAACCATACTCGCTCTTTGATGTGCCACTAGGTTTTGCCTACCATACTTTGCCACAAATTTTGTACGTAGCTCTTTAAAAATCTCTTTACTATCTTTATCTTTAGGAGCTTTATCGATACAGCCTAAATCAATGGAGCATAAGGTTGTTTTCGTTGGGGTGCGACCGCCAAGTAATTCTTTGAGCTTCGCGTCAACCATTATGGAGTCTATTATCTTTTTGGAAACCCCTATATCTTCAACATCTTTGGAGCCGCTTAATTCTTGATCATCTTGCAATTGTAATGCTTCTTTTATTTCATCAAGAACTTCTTTTCGCTCTTCTTTTGTAAGTGTTAACTCGTAAACTAAACGCGCCTGGGGATCAAATAATAACTTATCTTTATTTTTTACCCGTTCGAACGTTTTTCGATATAAATAATCTTGATATATGGCATTAGCTTTCGCTACCGCATAGCGTTTGTTTTCAATCTCTATCCCTGATTGGAGCTCAGTAAAATCTTTAAGCGCATCATTATATTCTTTAAATGCATCATTAAACTCTTTAAGTGCTTTAAATTCTGGGGACCAATTTTCAAAATCCTTATCTATCGCCTCTAACGCTTTTTGAGCAGCACTATTCTTGCCCTTTATCGCAGCCAAATGAAGTAATTGCTGATAAATTGCGATTTGGACATCCACTTTTCCAGCGTATTCTTTGAACGCTGTTAAATAGTTTTCTTTGCCTGCTTTAATAATATGACCAAGTGCCTTACGTACATCAAGTTTTGAAGGACTCTTTTGGAGAATAACATTAATGCTATCTAAAGCCTTTTGAGCAGCACTTTCATTTCCTTCTTCAACAGCTTTATCACGTAATTTTCGATAAATTAAAACTTGGACTTTTGGTTCAAATTTTTTGAACTCATCTAGATAATTCCCATCTTTTGCGTTAATAACCTGACCGAGATTTTCTTCTAGATTATCTTCTGGAAACCAATTTTGGAGGGCGTCATTTATACTATTTAAGGCTTTTTGAGCAGCGCTGTCTTTGCCTTCTTCGCCGGCTTTATAAAGTAACTTCTGATAAATGGCGATTTGGACGTCTACGCGTTTTATTTCTTGGAATTTTTTTAGATAATTTCCTTCACCTGCTTGAAGAACATCATTGAAATGTTTTAAAAATGACATCCCGACTCCTAAAATAGTCTTTATGATCATATTTTAGCATACGAAACATTATCTAAACCTTATGTTTTTGGTAAAAGACGTAAATAGAGCGCGGAACTCCACGGGATCCAACTAATCAATGTGGTGCAGCGAAACCTAGAGTTAATTCGAAAATGACAATAAAAGCTCCAAATATATACATTCTGAGTATATTTTATCATGCCAATATTATGCCAACCTTATGTCCTTAGCGAAAGATTAATTCAATCGACGAGCTCAGCTAGTTTTTAATTCCCTATCCCGCGACTATCCTTAGAATCTAGTGTGTTACCGGGTTTCGCGGATAAGGAAAGAGATAAACCATCAATCTCTCTATTAATTTTTTTTGTATGCCTAAAGTTCAACCTCTTTACCTAAGTTTTGCGAATGTGCATTTTTCCTAGCTTTTCTTTTCTCATGCCATGTTTGCAACATCACAAAAAAAGCAGGTACAAAAACTACTGCCAAGCAAGTCGATGCCAACATTCCACTGCATACAGCAATACCGATGGACTTCCGTGCATTAGCTCCAGCACCCGTTGCAAATACTAAAGGCATTACCCCAAGAATAAACGCAAAAGAGGTCATTAAAATAGGACGAAAACGCGTTCTTGCACCAATTACGGCGGATTCCATAATCGATTTACCATGAAGCTCGTGCTGTTCTCGTGCCACTTCAACAATTAAAATAGCGTTTTTTGCCGCCAATGCAATAAGCAGCAAGATTCCAATTTGGGTGTACATATTATTGGAAAGACCTAATGCAGATAAAGCCAGTACCGTTCCAATCAAGGCAAGGGGTACACTTAATAAAATAGCTGCAGGCGCGATCCAATCTTCGTATTGTCCTGCCAAAATCAAATACACCAATACCAGGGACAACAGAAAAATATAATAACTCATATTTCCGGCAATTTTTTCTTGGTAGGCAGTACTCGTCCATTCATAAGAAATACCGGCAGGTAACACTTCTTTGGCTAAGCGCTCCATAACTTGCATGGCTTGACCTGAACTGTACCCTGGAGCTGCAGCACCATAAATATTACTGGAAGGGTATAAATTATAAAGAGAAATAATGGACGGCCCAACAGTAGGTGACATATTCGTAAGGGTGCCCAATGGCACCATTTCACCCGATTTATTTCTTACATAGTAGTTACGAACGTCGCCAATCGTCATCCGTGAATTTGCATCGGCCTGCACATAAACCTGGAATACCTGCCCGAATTTTGAAAATAAATTCACATAAGATGAACCAAGATAGGTTTGTAATGCATCGGATGCATCGCCTACAGAAACTCCCAAAGCTTCTGCTTTGATTCGATTGATTGGCGCAGCAAGCTGAGGCACTGAAGCACGAAAAGAAGTCATCATCCGTTGTAATTCAGGTTGCTGACTGGCATAGCGTATCAGCTGATCTGTGGCGGTTTGTAATTTTTGATAATCAAATGATCCATCTTGCAATTCAACTTGCATTTGAAAGCCACCTGAAGTACCTAACCCTTGAATTGGTGGAGGAATCATCACCAATATTTTAGCGCCTAAGGTTTTTTCCGCGATTGCATTAAGCGCTTTATACATCGCCAGCAAATCCTCTTTTTTACCCCGTACGCTCCAATCTTTAAACATCACATAAAGAACCCCACCGTTGGCAAGACTTGCGCTGTTATCTAAAAGCGAAATCCCATCAATAGTGATTACGTTGGCTATGCCATCAATTTTAGATACTTGGTCGCTTAAATCGCGCAATAAAGCTTCGGTGCGACCTAAACTGGAACCATCTGGTAATTGCACGTTCATCATCGCATAGCCCTGGTCTTCAATTGGAATAAATCCTGTTGGGATGCGACTGAGGCCTAAAATCGCCAAAAGCACTAATGTAAGACCAATAAGACAAACCGATTTATTGTTATGAACCAGTCTGTCAATGAATCTGAGATAGGTATTTTCAATAGGATAGTAATACTTATCAAATACACGAAAAACAACGTTTTTCTTTTTTTGAGGATCAATTGGTCTGAGCCACAAAGCACATTGAGTAGGCTTTAAGGTCATGGCATTAATCGCACTAATAAATGCGGTTGCGGCAATAACCAATGCAAACTGAGCATACATCGCTCCGGTTAATCCCGGCATAAAACCCGCGGGAACAAACACTGCCATTAATACCAGCGTAATACCAATAATCGGCCCCATTAATTCCGTCATGGCGTTAATTGCTGATTGTTTGGGTGGAGTGCCTTTTTCAATATGTTGGGTTACACCCTCAACTATTACAATCGCATCGTCAACCACGATCCCAATCGCTAAAACCAGGGCAAATAATGTTAATAGGTTAACGGAATAACCTAATGCCAGCATGGCAAAGAATGCACCGATGATGGTTACAGGTACCGTGGTTGTAGGTACCAAAGTAGCGCGAGCGTTTTGTAAAAAAAGCAGAATAACAATCAAAACCAAAATGCCCGCTTCGAACAAGGTTTTATATACTTCGTCTACAGAGGCTTTTACAAAAACGGTTGTATCAAAAGGAATTGAATATTCCATCCCGGGAGGAAATTTCTTTGCCATTTTCTCAACTGCTTTACGCACTTCGGTTGCCACTTGCAGTGCGTTGGCTCCAGGAAGTTGATAAATACCAATAGCAGCTGCCGGTTTGTTATTAAGTTTCGCGATCTGATTGTAGCTGTTAGAGCCTAGTTCCACCCGTCCAACATCACGAATACGGACAATTTGGGCACTACTACTTTGATTCGCAGTTTGATTGGGTTGTTGGGCTATTGTTTTTACGATGATATTGGAAAATTGATCGACATCAGCAAGTTGTCCTGGGACATTCACCGTAAATTGGTACGGAGGCTTACCGTCAGTTGGAGGGGCGCCAATTTGTCCGGAAGAAACTTCCTGGTTTTGACGGCTAATGGCTTCCAGGACATCACTTGGATTAAGAGAATAAGCCAGCATTTTTTTAGGATCCAGCCAAACACGCATTGCATAAGTCCCGGTTCCAAAAATAAGCACGTTTCCTACACCGGGTAAGCGTGACAACTCATCTTGCATGTTAATGGCAGCATAATTATCAAGGAACAGCCCATCATATTCATTATTTTTGGATGTTAGGGTAATAAATTGCAAAATCGCTGTGGATTTTTGTTGGACCATAACCCCTTGTTTTTGCACTGATTCGGGTAACTGGGCCATTGCGGATTGCACTCGGTTTTGCACCAATACTTGAGCAAAATTAAGATCCGTCCCAATTGAAAAAGTAACAATCAATGTATAAGTACCATTATTAGTGCTGGTGGATTGCATATACAACATGTTTTCCACCCCATTCACTTGCTGCTCAATAGGCAAGGCTACAGTTTTGATGAGTGTTTTCGCATCCGCACCTGGATATGTAGTTGTCACCTGAATGGTTGGAGGGACAATGGCAGGATATTGAGATACCGGTAGTACAAATACAGCCACCGCGCCCAACAGCACTATGAGTAGTGCGATAACGTTTGCCAATATAGGCCGCTCAATAAAAAATTTAGAAATCATTCTGCCGTGTTCTCACTTGTTGTAACAATTCCCCCAAACAACGCACGCCTGACACAATTAATGCTTGGCTTCCCCTGTACTTTTTGTTTGTGTCGCCTTCTCACGTGGCTCAACTTTATTACCAGGAGTCGCATTCTGCAGGCCTTCGATAATTACTCGGTCTTTGGCAGTAAGCCCTGTGGTCACTGCTCGCATTCCATTTTCTACACTGCCTAATGTTACCCTTTTCGTCACCACTATATTGTTCTCATCCACAGTCAAAACATAAGAGCCGATTTGGTCATAAAGGATTGCGGTATCTGGCACTGTTAATTGTTTTTTAGGTCTGGAAATTGCAACCCGAACTTGCACAAAAAGACCCGGCACAAAAATGTAGTCTTTATTTTGTAAAATAGCGCGAAGCTCCATAGTCCCTGTGGACGCATTAAGACCTGTATTAACAAAGTCTAACGTTGCCTTATACTTAGTCTCAGGATCATTTTGTAAGCTTACTTCAACAGGAATTTTATTAATATCTTCGGGTTTAAACCCACGTGCACGAGCCGCCGCGCGTAATTTGATTAAATCAATTTCATTCAGATTAAAGTAAACATAGATGGGGTTTATCTGTTCTATTGTGGCTAAATTGGTGGCTTCTCCATGTCCCACAAGATTGCCTATGTCCACCAAATGCCGACCAATGCGGCCATCAAATGGGGCTGAAATATGGGTGTAACCGTAATTGATCGCTGCATTTACCTCTTCAGCTTCTGACTTATCCAATTCGGCCGCAATTTCTAGCGTTTTGGCATACCATTTTTCGACTTCGTTTAGGGAGGTGGCATGCTCCTTATACATACGCTGCTGGCGGGCATATTCTGACTTGTTATACACAAGTGATGCTTTTGCTGCGGCCACAGTCGCCTTTGCCGCTCGAAGTTTTTCAAAATATGGTTCGGGCTGAATTACAAAGAGTTCTTTTCCCTTTTTAACAAAAGTACCATCAACAAACTCAATTGAATCAAGATAACCCTCTACGCGTGCAACCAAGTTAACTGAGTTATAAGCGACGGTGTTCCCTGTTTGTGTCACATATTCAGCCATCTCCGCAAGTATTGGATTTTGCACCACCACTGCGGGAACGGGAATAGTTGGAGCATTACTTTTGCCAAAAAAATGTGAAATCAAATAGATGAGAAGTAAAATAGCAACAGCTATCCCTGCAATTTTGACTGATTTTGAATCTCTATTAAAGTTCATACCCAATACCATTTTATTATTTTTCCAAAGTTTCCCTTTTTCTTTATAGGAGCCTAAGCCTTATACCCTCACCCCTAATCCCTCTCCCAATAAGAGAGGGGAATTTAATGCATTTCCTCTACCACTTAGGTAAATAAAGTTCTTTGAATTTTTCTTTCTTAGTGCGCGGAATTTCATGATTTTGCTGTTTCAGCAAAGTACCCCAGTTCGTTCTTGCAGCCATTTCAGCTTTTATTTGTTGTGGTACCACATCGTTCGCACCACGAATTTGCCAGCCACCACCCAGTGCACGATAAAGAGAGACTAATGCCAGCGGAATATTGGCTTGTGCATTCACAAGTGACGTCTGCACGCTTAATTGTTGTTGCTCAGCATTCAATACCGGAGTGAAGTCAACCTCTCCATCCACATATCGTATTATTGCTAGTTTTAACGTTTTAATTGCAGCGGTATTTGCTTTGGTTAAAGCACGTTCTGCTTTTTTGGCCTCGATATAAGCGCTAATACTATTTTGAACTTCTTGCTGCGCTTTGAGTACTAAATTAATGTAGCTTAATATAGATTGCTGGAATACAGCATCTTGTGCTCGTACAGCATTAGTGATTTGGCCGTAGTTAAGTATGGGCCATGTCATTGCTGGGCCAGCTGTGATGGAGCGATTTGACCATTGGAATATATCGGAAATCGAGTTTTGACCAATACTATTTGAAGAGAAAACGAAAGTTCCATTTAGAGCAAATGATGGGAACAGGTTGGCTTTTGTTGCGCCTATTTTAGCGGATTGCGCAATAGCCTCCATGCGCGCCTGATAGATATCCGGACGACGTGCTAATGTTTCGATAGGGATACCCACAGCGACAGTAGAAGGGGCGAGGGGAATCCCTTTGCTTTTTCTAAGTTCTCCATCAAGCCCATTAGGGACCGTACCTAATAAAAGAGCTAAGGCATTTTTTTGCTGTTCTAAATTATTTACAAGAGGAGGTAAAGAGGCTTCAGTTTGCGAAAGCTCAGTCTGGGCTTGTTCCACATCGATGAGGTTCGTTTGACCCGCATTATATCGAGCCCGGGCTATCTTTAAGCCTTCCCTTTGTACGACGATGTTGGCTTTCGTTACCTTGATTTGTCTCTCATAAGTACGAATTTGGATGTACGTACTGGCAATATCTGCGGTAAGAGTGACTAAGGCGTTATCATATGCAGCGATAGAAGATAAAAATGTAGCATCATTGGCTTGAATCGCTCTTCGATATTTACCCCAAAAATCAATTTCCCAATTCGCAGAAAAACCTAATGATAACGTTTCAAAGGATGAAGGTAGAATCGTTTGTAGCTCACTGCCACCAATCTCATAATAGGTGAAATTACCAATAGCTGCCTGCTGTTGCGGATACAGCTGACCTACCGATTGAGCCAATAACGCTCGGGTTTGTAAAACCCTTACCCCGGCACTCTGGAGGGTCAAGTTGTTATGATATCCTTGACATATTAAGGAGGTCAGCACCGGATCATTAAAAACTCGCCACCACTTCGTCGTTGTAAAGGGAGCCTCTTTTACCGTTGCATCCTTTTTTGGCCAATGGGCAACAACTGGTTTTATCGGCTCCTTATAATTAGGGCCAACCATACAGGAGCTTAGTAACAGGCACGCAACAAAGGTAAAAATTTTTAACATGGGTACTAAGATTTCCCTATCTAAACTATTTTCCATTATTGGAAATGACATTAGCTTATTACTTCAAGCACTTTATCACTACTATGAATTATTTAATAGATCATTACAGTAAATCCCAGGGATTAAACGATGGAATCAGTATCATAAAAAAACTCATGGCATGGGTACATTGAACCATCTCTTATAACCCGGGTTCGGCTATGCCTTCACCCAGGTTACAATCCTAATTAAAGATTATTCTGAGGTATTGACTTGTAATTGGGTCACATTTTGCAAACCACGTGGCAAACGATTACCTCGTCGCCCGCGCTCTCCCTTATAATGTTCTAGATCCGCACCTTTCAACGTAAAATGACGTTTACCTGCATGCACAGTGAGTGAGTCATCGGCGGTGAGCACTTGCAAGTCGATAACATACTCTTCACGTGATGCAGCTTTCGCAGCAGGAATACTGATTAATTTATTTCCCTTTCCTCGAGATAATTCAGGTACCTCTTTCACTGAAAAAATCAGTAAACGGCCAACACTTGTCGCACAGGCAACGAACAATTCTTCATGTTTGGGTAGAATACGCGGTGACAAAATATGGCTGGATTCAGGCAATTTAATACATGCTTTACCGTTGCGGTTTTTCACATAAAGATCGCCTACCTTAGCTATAAAACCATATCCCGCATCACCAGCTAATAACACCAACTGTTCTGCTTCGCCTCCGACTACCGCTTCAAACAGTGCACCTTCAGCGGGATTAAGCTTCCCGGTTAAGGGTTCACCCTGCCCTCGAGCCGATGGCAAAACATGACCTGGCAAAGAATACACTTTGCCCTCGCTATCGAAAAAGAGGATTTGCTGATTTGAACGCGCCATGGCTTGTGCCTTAAATTCATCGCCAGCTTTATAACTCAGCTCACTTCCAATTACATCATAACCTTTAGCAGCTCTTACCCAGCCTTTTTTAGAGAGCACTACCGTAATGGGTTCATTAGGTAAAATATCTTCTTCTTTTAATGCTTGTGATTCTTGGCGTACAATAATTGGTGAACGTCGTGCATCACCAAACTCGTCTCTGTCTCTAATAATCTCTTCTTTAATCAGAGTTTTTAAGCGTTGCTCTGACGCTAGAATGTTTTGCAGACTATCTCGTTCAGCACAAAGCTCATCCTGCTCACCGCGGATTTTTATCTCTTCCAGTTTTGCTAGATGACGCAACTTCATTTCTAAAATCGCTTCAGCCTGACGATCACTGAGATTAAAACGCGACATTAATCCTTGCTTAGGCTGCTCATGTTCACGAATGATGGCAATGACTTCATCGATGTTTAGATAAGCAATCAGCAAACCTTCAAGCACATGGATGCGATCGAGCACTTTGGCCAAACGATACTCTAAGCGTCGCCTCACTACAGTTAATCGATAAGACAACCATTCGGTTATGATATCGAGTAAATTTTTTACTCTTGGTCTGCCATCGAGTCCTATCATATTAAAATTAACTCGATAACTGCGTTCCAAATCTGTGGTTGCAAATAAATGAGACATCAATCCTTCGGCATCGACTCGATTTGAACGCGGAATAATAACCAGTCGTGTAGGATGTTCATGATCCGATTCATCACGTAAATCCTCCACCATAGGGAGTTTTTTCTGTTGCATCTGTAACGCAATTTGCTCGATTACTTTGGCACCTGAAACCTGGTAGGGTAACGCAGTGATGACAATATTTTGTTTTTCCTGACAATAAACGGCCCGCATTTTAATTGAACCATTACCAGTCTCGTACATATTCGCTATGGCATCAGGCGGGGTAATTATTTCAGCTTCGGTCGGAAAATCTGGTCCCTTAATATATTGGGTGATTGCGGTTAAATCTGCATCGGGGTTATCCAATAAGTGGATACAGGCATTAGCCACCTCGGTCAAGTTATGGGGCAGAATATCTGAAGCCATACCTACAGCAATACCTGTTGCACCATTTAATAATATATTAGGTAAGCGTGCTGGGAGTAATGATGGTTCTTGTAGGGTCCCATCAAAATTATCGACCCAATCTACAGTACCTTGTAATAACTCTGATAGTAAAACTTCCGCATAAGGAGATAACCGAGCTTCCGTATAACGCATTGCCGCAAAAGATTTAGGATCATCAGGAGACCCCCAGTTTCCTTGGCCATCCACAAAAGGATAACGGTAAGAAAACGGCTGCGCCATTAATACCATGGCTTCATAACAGGCACTATCACCATGAGGGTGGAACTTACCCAGCACATCCCCCACGGTTCGCGCTGATTTTTTATATTTGGCAGTTGCCTTCAAACCCAGTTCAGACATCGCATAAATAATACGTCGCTGAACAGGCTTTAATCCATCTGCAATATGGGGTAAGGCCCTGTCTAAAATGACATACATTGAATAATCCAGGTATGCCTTTTCTGTAAATTCTGTTAATGCTTTTCGTTCTGTTACTTCGTTCATTGTCTTTTTATTCATAGGATTAATAATTACTATTTAACCATCGTGATGCCCTATTGCAAAGTAATTTTATCAAAGTCTGCGTGGTGCATATATAGAAACAACTTATAAATTGTGAATAACTTTGTTGGCACTTCTTTAATAACTCTAAACTCAATCTTAACTTATTGAAAATAAACTATTTTTAAAATATGTTGTTTTTTAAGTCATTTCTATCCTGTGGATAACTTTGTGCATTATGATGCAATAACAACATAACTTATTGTAAATACGAATAAATTGTTCGTGTAGTCTTCACCCAATTTTCTAACGAAATTATTTTGTAGAAATAATGTTATATAATTGAATAATAGGAAAATGGAATGATTGACTCTTATGAATGACAGCAAAAAGCCAAAACAGAACTCGCTCTTTGCTAAAAAGGACTCTCAATTTAGCAAGATGTTGCTTTATTTTATTTTTATACCTGCCCTTATTCTCGTGATAATTGATGGGATTTTTGCCTATCGTCAATCGAACAAGCTCGTCGATGCAAATCATTGGGTTAGTCATACCTATCAGGTCATTCATACTACCGATCAAATCCTCTACGCAATTGTCAACATTAATTCACAACAAAGAGGTTATCTGATCTCTGGTGACAATCAATTCATAATGAATATTGATAAAATAAAGCTAACCTTTAAAACCAATTTCGATAATCTCCTTGAGTTGACAAAAGATAATCCCTCTCAAGCGGAGCGTGTAACTCGTTTTAGAGATTTAACGAATCAAAGACTTAGTCAATTGAATGAAACAATTCAATTAAAAATGAATAATCAGCTCAATAATCAAGAACGATTAGATTTTTTTAGACAAGAAGTAGATCTTTCAAATCAAATCAAAGACTTAGGTCAAGAAATTAAATCGGTCGAATTAGTATTATTAAATGGAAGAAATGATATCGTCCTGAGTGATACTCAGCTGGCAAACTTCATTAATATTGTCGGGGGTATGATCAGCATAAGTGGTTTAATTTTAGTATTCATTCTCGCGAACAAAGAACTCTCCCGAAGTTTAAAAGCTGAGCAGGACAGAAGAAATATTGAAGCACAATTAAGAAGTATTTTAGAAAGCGCCTCAGACATGATAGCTGCTGTAGATAATAACTGTCTCTTTATTATCTTTAATGAGGCATATCAACGTGAATTCAAGCGTTTATTTGGTAAGTCTATTGTAGTAGGCATGAGCTTGGAGGAAGCTTTTTCGGATCTCCCGAGTTCCAAAAATAAATTAGTAGAAGCATGGAAGGAATCTCTTAGAGGTGAGGAATTTGTTAAAAATATTGAATATGAACTCCATAAGCAGCGGATTGTCTTTGAAATCACCTCCAGTTTAATTAAAGACGAAAAAAATGAAATCAATGGCACGATGCACATTATTCGTAATATAACCAAGCAGCTTGAAGAACAGCTTGAACTTAAAGATTCTTATGAAAAACTCAATGCGGGGATGCAAGCATTGCAAGATAAAAATGAGCAAATTACACTACTGGTTGAAATGAGCGATATTATGCTGGCCTGTAACTCTCAAAATGAATTAAGTAACGTAATGACCAAATATTGCCAACGAATGCTCAATTTTTCGAGTGGTTACTTATATGTCATGCATCCGTCGAAAAACTACCTGGAAATTGCCACAACTTGGGGAACTCCAAATGCACAGGAAAGCACTTTTACTCCTGAACAATGTTGGGCAATCCGTTTGGGACGAATTCATCATGTACGCTCATCTCATAATGAACTGATGTGTAATCATGTGAACCTAAGCAATGACCTAAATTCAACCTATCTCTGCGTGCCATTAATGGCGCAAAATGATATATATGGTTTACTATACTTGGAGATTGTAGAAGAAACTCCAGCTGCATTTTCTGACAATCAACGTCTTTTCATTACGGCATTCGCGGAGTTAACTGCTTTAGCATTTGCAAATGTGCGCTTAAGAGAAAATCTCCGCTATCAATCTATGCGTGATCCGTTAACGGGTTTGTATAATCGCCGCTATCTGGAAGATTTTCTTTTAAAGCAAATCCATCAATCAGACCGCACAAAAGCACCACTGGCCGTTTTAATGTTAGATTTAGATCACTTCAAAAAAATAAACGATACCTACGGTCATGATGCCGGAGATGCAGCCCTCAAAGAGCTAGGAAAAGTATTACAAGACGATATTCGTATGGGAGACCTTGCTGCGCGCTATGGTGGTGAGGAGTTTATTGTTGTTTTTTATGATACGGATGCAAATATGATAAAAAACCGGGCTGAGAACATCAGAAATTCCGTATCTCGTATACAAATAAAATACGGAGCACAACACGTTGGCCCCATCACTATTTCTATTGGTATATCCATATTTCCCACTCATGGACGTACTCCTGAAGAATTAATTGAGTCAGCGGACAAAGCTTTATATTTTGCCAAAGCAAATGGGAGAAATCAGGTTATCCTTTATTCAGAAATCAGCGGTAAACAATACCCTGCTAATCGAAAAAAAAATGGGGATAGTAAACCTGATGATAGAAGATTAATGTAGACGTTTAGCGAATTGATTTAGAATTTGCATATATATCGGTTTTTCTGAAGTTTATTCATGAATATAGTTACAGTACTTTTGACTTTAATTGAGGCTGAAAAAGATATACTGGCTGAATTTAGATTAGAGCCTCTTTCATAATAAGCTAATATTTAAAAGAGACCCTAAAAGGGGGAACTGCAATATTATTTAACTATTTTTCTAACTTTTTGAATAGCACGAATTTGAGCAACAGCTCGAGCTAATTCAGCAGCGGCTACAGAATAATCCATTTCACCACCTTTGCTCGACATTGCTGCTTCAGCTTGCGCTTTAGCTGCAAGAACGGCTGCTTCATCAAGATGCTCAGCACGCTCAACCACATCAGCAAGAATAGTCACACAGTTAGGTTGTATTTCCAGCATTCCACCTTGAACATAGTAAATTTCTTGGTGGCCACCAGGCAAAGTAAGTCTTACCTCGCCAGGTTTTAGAACTGTAAGCAAAGGTGCATGACCGGCTGTAATACCTATTTCGCCTAATTCTCCTGTAGCGACTACCATTTCTACTAAACCAGAGAATATTTCATGTTCAGCACTGACGATATCTAAGTGCGTTGTTCTAGTCATATTTGCCTACCTCACAAGGTCTTAGCTTTAGCAACCGCTTCCTCAATGCTACCAACCATATAAAATGCTTGTTCAGGTAAATCATCGTACTCACCAGCGAGAATACCTTGGAAGCCTTTAATCGTATCTTTCAATGAGACGTATTTTCCTGGAGAACCAGTAAATACTTCAGCAACGAAGAATGGTTGTGATAAGAATCTTTGGATTTTACGCGCACGGGTAACAACACGTTTATCTTCTTCAGATAATTCGTCCATACCAAGAATCGCGATAATATCTTTTAATTCTTTATAGCGTTGTAATGTTTGTTGTACACGACGCGCTGTATCGTAATGCTCTTGTCCTACAATTAGTGGATCTAATTGTCGAGAAGTAGAATCCAAAGGATCTACCGCAGGATAAATACCAAGCTCAGCAATTTGACGTGACAATACAACTGTAGCATCCAAGTGAGCAAACGTAGTTGCTGGGGATGGGTCAGTCAAATCGTCAGCGGGTACGTATACTGCTTGAATTGAAGTAATAGAACCAGTCTTAGTAGAAGTAATACGCTCTTGCAGCATACCCATTTCTTCAGCAAGTGTTGGCTGGTACCCTACCGCAGAAGGCATACGACCTAAAAGCGCTGATACTTCAACCCCTGCTAAGGTATAACGGTAAATGTTGTCAATGAACAATAAAACGTCACGACCCTCGTCACGGAATTTTTCCGCCATAGTCAAGCCAGTTAACGCAACGCGTAAACGGTTACCTGGTGGCTCATTCATTTGACCATAAACCAAGGATACTTTATCCAATACATTAGAGTCTTTCATTTCATGATAGAAGTCATTTCCTTCACGAGTACGCTCACCAACACCCGCAAATACTGAGTATCCGCTATGCTCAATGGCAATGTTGCGGATTAACTCCATCATGTTAACGGTTTTACCCACACCGGCACCACCGAACAGACCCACTTTACCACCTTTCGCAAAAGGACAAAGTAAGTCAATAACTTTAATACCTGTTTCAAGCAATTCTTGACTTCCTGCTTGCTCTTCGTAACTTGGTGGCTTGCGGTGAATTGACCAGTGCTCTTCAGCACCGATTGGACCTGCGTCATCAACTGGACGACCTAAAACATCCATAATTCGACCTAGAGTTTTCTTTCCAACAGGTACTTGAATAGGATTAGCTGTATTTTCAGCTTTTAAACCGCGCTTAAGCCCTTCGGTTGTTCCCATTGCAATAGTACGAACTACACCATCACCCAACTGTTGCTGTACTTCAAAAACCAAATCACCATCAACAAGTTTCAATGCATCATTGATTTTAGGGACATTCTCACGGGGGAATTCCACATCCACAACCGCGCCAATAATTTCTACTACAGTTCCTAAGCTCATTTTATACCCTCTTATAAAGCGGCTGCGCCACCGACAATTTCTGCTAACTCTTGAGTAATTGCAGCTTGTCGAGCTTTGTTATAAGCCAATTGAAATTCTTTAATCAAATCACCGGCATTATCCGTTGCATTTTTCATTGCAATCATTTTAGCCGCTTGTTCACAAGCAATATTTTCAACTACTGCTTGGTAAATCTGCAATTCGATATAACGTTCTAAAAGATTATCCAGCAATTCCTTAGCATCGGGCTCATAGATATAATCCCAATGATGCCCCATTGTCTTACTGTCATCTTCTGATTTCGGCAATGGTAGTAATTGCTTCACCACAGGCTTTTGCGTCATGGTGTTAACAAACTCGTTATAGACAATATGCAATGCATCAATGGTGCCATTGCTAAAAGCATCAAGCATCACTTTAACGATCCCGATGAGGTCTTTAATGCTTGGCGTATCACCTAGATGGTCTTTTGAGCCTAGAACATTACTACCCACGCGTTTAAAGAATGCTTGTCCCTTACGGCCAATGACAGCAATATCAACTTCTTTGCCTTGCTCTTTCCAGTTTCGAATCGTACGAACCGTCTCACGCAGTAGATTTACGTTTAAACCACCGCACAGACCACGGTCAGTAGTAACAACGATTAGACCCACACGATTTATTTCGCGATGGGTCATAAAAGGATGTCTGTACTCTGAATGAGCACGAGCAATATGTTTTACTACACTGTAGATCTTACTGGCATAAGGTTTAGATGCGCGCATTCTTTCCTGAGTTTTACGCATCTTACTTGCTGCCACCATTTCCATCGCACGAGTAATTTTTCGAGTCTTATTAATACTCGAAATTTTCGAACGGATTTCTTTTGCTCCAGCCATAATATCACTTCGCCTTAAATTGACTTACCAACTTGCTGTACGTTTAAAGTCCTCTACAGCTTTTTTCAATTTTGCTTCAATGTCATTATCGTAAGCGCCCGCTTCATTGATCAGTTGCAGTAGATCAGGATGTGAGGTACGCATATAATCATGTAATGACGCTTCAAACGCAGCAACTTCACTTACAGGCACATCATCCAAATAACCTTTTTCAACAACAAACAATGCAGTTCCCATTTCTGCAACAGATAATGGCGAATATTGTTTTTGTTTCATCAACTCTGTAATTCGTTGACCGCGCTCTAACTGTTTACGAGTTGCATCATCTAGATCCGAAGCAAATTGAGAGAATGCTTCCAATTCGCGGAATTGAGCAAGTGCTAGACGTGTACCACCACCCAGTTTTTTCATGATCTTAGTTTGTGCCGCTCCACCAACCCGTGATACAGAAAGACCGGAGTTAATTGCTGGTCTTACACCTGAGTTAAATAAATCAACATCAAGGAAAATCTGACCGTCGGTAATCGAAATTACGTTAGTTGGAACGAATGCAGAAACGTCACCTGCTTGTGTTTCAATTATAGGCAATGCAGTCAATGATCCTGTTTTGCCTTTAACTTCACCATTTGTTAATTTTTCTACTTCATCAGCATTGATTCGCGCTGCTCTTTCTAACAAGCGTGAATGCAAATAGAAAATGTCTCCAGGATATGCTTCACGACCTGGTGGTCTTCTTAACAATAATGAAATTTGTCGATAAGCCCAAGCCTGTTTGGTTAAATCATCATATACAATTAATGCATCTTCACCACGTTCCATGAAGTATTCACCCATGGTGCATCCAGCATAAGGTGCGATGAATTGTAATGCAGCTGAGTCAGAGGCACCAGCAACGACAACGATGGTGTGTTCTAAAGCACCGTGCTCTTCAAGCTTACGAACTATGGCTGCCACAGATGAAGCTTTTTGACCTACTGCCACATACACACACTTAACGCCTGTGCCTTTCTGATTAATGATCGCATCAATTGCGATTGCAGTTTTACCTGTTTGACGGTCACCAATGATGAGCTCACGTTGGCCGCGTCCTACTGGAATCATAGCGTCAATCGCTTTTAATCCAGTTTGTACGGGTTGGTCTACTGATTTACGTGCAATTACGCCTGGAGCCACTTTCTCAATGGGGGCCATGCCTGATGCATCAATAGGGCCTTTACCATCAATTGGATTTCCTAAGGCATCAACAACACGACCTAAAAGTCCTTTACCAACTGGGACTTCAAGAATACGACCAGTACATTTACCTTTTTGACCTTCAGCTAAAGAAGAATAATCACCAAGAACAACCGCGCCTACCGAGTCTCTTTCTAGGTTAAGAGCCAGACCAAAAGTTCCGCCTGGAAATTCAATCATTTCCCCAGCCATTGCATCTTCAAGGCCATGCAAGCTCACAACACCGTCTTTCAAACTGACAATTGTACCTTCATTACGTGATTCAGATACTACACTAAAGTGTTCTATTTTCTTTCTGATTAATTCACTGATTTCAGAAGGATTTAACGCTACTTGTTCTGACATGGAAACTATCCTCTAAATTATGCGGCCAATTCTGTACTGAGCTTGTTAAGCTTGCCACGAACTGAACCATCTATAACTAAATCGCCCGCTCGAATTATTGCTCCACCAAGCAAGGAAGGATCAATACTGATTTTTAACGAGACCTTGCGCTGTAAGCGCTGACTTAATGATTCGATTAATCGCTGTTGTTGCGCATTTGATAAATCAGAATAACTGCTTACATCAACACTCAGAGTTTTCTCTTGTTCTGCACGATGTGCTTCATAGAGTGCGCAGATATCTGGCAGCAATATCAATCTTTTATTTGTAGCCAGTAAGGTAATTAAATTATTTAATGGCTTGTTTTCATTTGATTTTGCATCGATTGCTGAATTCAACAACTCGATATGCTGCGCTACCGTTGTTGCTGGATTAGCAATGAACTTCTCAGCTTCAGGCATCAGCACAGCTTGTGCAAGATTTCGCAAATGTGCTGACCACTCAGCTAATTTCTTTTCCCCTAAAGCATATTCAAATATTGCCTTAGCATAGGGTCTGGCTATGGTGGTACTATCAGACATTTTAAATCTCTTCTATCAAGTTATCTAACAAGGCAGTATTTGCTTTAGCATCAATTTCACGCTTCAGAATTTTCTCAGCGCCAGTTATTGCTAAGTTTGCAACCTGTTTACGCAATTCATCTTTTGCATGATTGACTTGTTGCAGCAGTTGCTCTTGTGCCAATTTCACTTGCATTTGCGCTTCATGTTTTGCAGCTTCTTTTGCTTCTTCGATGATTTGCGCAGCACGCTTATTTGCTTTTTCAATGATATCTGCTGATTGAACTTTAGCTTGTTTTAATTCATCTTTTACGCGATGTTGTGCCAACTCTAACTCTTTTCGACCACGCTCAGCAGCAGCTAAACCATCAGCAATTTTGTCTTGGCGTTCTTCCATTGCTTTTGCTAATGGAGGCCATACCAACTTCATGGTAAACAAAACAAATGCTGCAAAAACGAGCATTTGTACAATTAATGTTAAATTAATTTCCACCGTTTAATCTCCTGTAACAATTAGGGCGCTTGGCGCCCTGATCATGTGTTATCAAGAACCCAGGTTGCTAAGGAAAGGGTTTGCGAAAGTAAAGAACAATGCGATACCCACTCCAATCATGGTTACTGCGTCTAACAGACCTGCAACGATGAACATTTTTACTTGTAACATTGGAACCATTTCTGGTTGACGAGCTGAGCCTTCAAGGAATTTGCCACCAAGCAAACCAAATCCTATCGCTGTGCCCAATGCACCTAAACCAATTAACAAGGCAACCGCAACAACGGTCATACTTTGAATTTGTGCTATTAAACTAGCGGCTTGCATATTTATCCCCTTTACAATGGATGAAAATTAAATCGGTTAATGATCTTCGTGTGCCAAACTAAGGTAAACAATCGTTAGCACCATGAAAATAAATGCTTGCAATGTTATCACCAATATATGGAATATTGACCATGCCAGCGCCAAAATAAATTGTGCTGTGCCTAAAGTCGCAGTACCTAGTGTTGATGAAGTTGCAGCATTTAAGGTTAACAGTGCGATCAATATAAATATCAATTCGCCTGCATATAAGTTACCAAATAAACGAAGTGCTAGTGAAATTGGTTTGGCAACCAGACCAACCACCTCGAGTAGCAGGTTAAATGGTATAAATCCAGGGTGATTAAAAGGCTGTAATGTTAATTCTTTGATGAACTTTTTCGGACCTTTTATTTTAATACTGTAAAAAATAATCAAAATAAATACAGAAATTGACATACCAAAGGTTAAGTTTAAATCGTTTGTGGGTACTACTTTCAGATAATGGATCCCACCAGTTTGAGCAAGTGCAGGTAATATATCTACAGGCAAAATATCCATGAAATTCATCAGGAAAACCCAGAGGAATATGGTTAATGCCAAGGGGCCTATTAAGTTATTCTTGCCATGAAAACAATCCTTAACCTGATTATCTGCAAATTGCAGCATGATTTCAGCAAAGTTTTGTAATTTACCGGGTATGCCCGTAGTCACTTTACGTGCACCAAAATACATTAGTCCACAAACGACAATTCCTAAAACAATTGAGAAAAACAAGGTGTCAAGGTTCAATGTCCAGAAACCACCCGAACCCAATTTCATATCACTAACGTTATAAGTAAGATACGTTAAATGATGCTTAATGTAGTTTGTGCTAGATACCATTTCAGTCACTTTCAGGCCTATTCTGTTTATTTACAATAATCAACGGGGCAAACCAATGCGTCATCAGTATCATAATATATGACGCAAAAAACGCTAGCGGTGTGATTTTAAATAGTAAAAACACCGCAGTGAATAGGAATATGGATATAACTATCTTTAATGCTTCGCCTTTATAGAAACTATTTACGATCTGTCTGGCTGAACGAGCCCCTTGATACCTAAATAGCTTACTTGCAAAATATGCATTAGGAACAATACAAACCATCCCACCAAGCAATGCCGAACTCGCTGCATTAGTACCATATACTAGTGCACATAAAGCTGCAAAGACCAATGTAACGCTTAATTGTATAAGCCATAATCGTACAATTCCGCGCTTACTTAGTTGTTTGTTCACATATTCACCTAAGTTTCACCGCGCGAATTATAAAGCAACCCACATGAATAATCAATGCCATATTTTATACATGTGTCAATTCTTTGTTTACCATTGACCTACATTAGGTGCTGATACCCATGGTTCTTGTATCGGTAAAGGCTCTCCTTTTTGCAATAATTCGATGGAAATATTATCTGGTGAGCGAATAAATGCCATATGCCCATCTCGAGGAGGTCTATTAATAACAACCCCTGCATTCTTTAATCGTTGACATGTCTCATAAATATTCTCGACCCGATAAGCTAAATGGCCAAAATTGCGACCGCCATTATATTCCTCTGGGTCCCAGTTATATGTAAGCTCAAGTAGGGGTGCTTTGACTTTTTTTGCATTGACTACGTCTTCAGGCGCAGCGAGAAATATTAAAGTATATCTATTTTGTTCGTGTTCTGAACGGTAGACTTCGACGAGCCCCAGTTTATTGCAATAAAAATCGAGTGACTCTTCTAAATTAGAAACTCGAACCATTGTATGTAAATATTGCATCCTTTTTCTCCTAAATGAACTTTTTTGAATTGCTTATAAGCTAATAGATTGCTCCAAATGTAACATTCTTGGCAAGGATAATTGCTCCCACCATCCTACAGACAGTTTATTTATTGTAAATAAATCAATCTTATGAGCTTTTCACCACTTATTTATTGAATTTTTGCCTGTCTAAGCCCGTCTACACTGGATTTTAGTGTCTATAATTAAAGTGTGGAACTTATTATCGCAACTCGGGTAATAAGTAGTGTTTATTAACCTCGCAAAAGGAAAGAACATGCCTGATAAGATCCAACGTACTGCAGCCAGTCTGCAGCAAAAAATGCTCGCTCGTTATAGCGATGGGTTACATCATAAACATAACAAACATCATCTAGAATATCGACAACACTGTAGATCCCACCCTTGCACTCAAAGTAATGGTTTTAATGAGGAAGAAGAAGAGTTAACCGGCTCTACGGGATTAGTACGTCAATCTAACTTAAGGAAAATGCGCAAACGACCCGATAAGGGAAATTTCCATTAATATACATCCATCCTAAAAAAAGCGGTTGGATGTATACGATGCTTAAATCAAGCGCTTTTTTTAGGATTAACCTACCAAATTATCCTGATAAGTAAAATATTTTAGCATTTTTACCACGCGTACAACATCACTCGTCTCTCTTGCCATATTAATTACTTTGTCAGCTTGCTCTTTATGGACATCTCCCATCAAATAGACCACTTGATCTGAAGTAACAATTTTGAATGCATTAGGATCAATCGAATCATCAGCAAACATTTGACCGCGAATTTTCGCTGTTATCCAACTGTCTAACATCAAATTAGATTCTTCAGTACGTATCTGTACTTGATTAAATAAACGTCTATAGCCTTTTACCCTAGCTAATCGGCGACTCAATTTCTCTTTCATCTCAGCTGTAGGAACATGGCCTGAAACTAACACATCACCATTGAATACGGCGATATCAATAACACATTCATTATTTTTAAATGCGTCATCGACAGTTATCGCATTGTTCACCTTAATATTTAAACTGTAATCATCCAGTTTTTTATACACATTATGTCTATCATAAACCATAGTAGCGCCAGTCCATATACCGCCTACACAGCCAGATAAACCGAACAGAAGACCTGCAAGTAATACCGCAAAACATCCTTGTTTTAACATTTTATTTAGTGAATATACTGGAAAATTTTAACGACTTTATCAACACCATTAACTCGCCGCGCGACATCAACTGCAAGAGCTGCTTGCTGCTCATCAACGATACCCATGAGATAAACTACTTTATTTTCTGTCACAATACGAATCGATCCAGACTCAAGTCCTTTTTTAGCCAACATTCTGCTACGGACTTGACTGGTGATCAAACTGTCTTTGGAGCGATCTGTAAGCGGTAGGGGATAACCAACCGATATTTCATTATAAACTCTATGGGCACCTGGAGCGCCTCGGGCAATTTTTTCTGCTAAATCCCGTAAAGATGGAGTGGGTGTTTGCCCTACAAGTAAAACCGCACGATTGAAACTGGTCACAATAACTCGTGAATCACTAAACTGTCGATTTGTTACTATTGCCTTATGAATTACATGAAATAATCGCGCATCAGCCTCCATAGTGATAACACCGCGTCGATCATAAACCATTCCTGCAACTGCTCCCGTTACTACAGCTGCAACACAACCTGTAAGTAAGGTAGTTACTAAAAGAAAAGCGATTGATTTTAATTTGAAACTCATTTTTTTACCCCAACACCTGACCAAATAAGGACTGGTCAATTAAATCACAAAAGCAATGCAAGATGAACAAGTGCATTTCTCTAATTCGTGCTGAATTATCTGAAGCAACGCGAAGCTCAATATCTTCTGGTCCTAAATGATTTGCAAGTACACCTCCATCTCGTCCACTTAAAGCTACGGTGTCCATTCCCCGTTCATTTGCAGCATGGAGTGCATGCAACACACTGTCCGAATTACCCGAGGTAGTTAACAAAAGTAACACATCATTTTCTTGCCCTAATGCCTGAATTTGGCGCGCAAAAACCTGGCTATAATGATTATCATTGGCAGAATAGCTTAAACTGCTCGCATCCGTACTTAAATTGATTACAGGAAGAGAGGGTCTTTCAACTTCAAATTGATTCAACATAGCGCTTGCAAAATGCATGCAATTGGCACTAGAACCCCCATTACCACACAATAATATTTTTCCATCAGCAAGCAAACAATTCACTAAACGTTGCCCGGCTTTGGCGATTGAATCAGATAAAGAATCAGCAAGTGCTATTTTGGTTTCTATATTCACCCCAAACAGATGTCTTACTCGTTCTTCCATTTGTCCCATCATATTAAACCTCTACTTCGTATTTTCTTTGTAGCCTGGGTTCCGCTTCGCTTCATCCAAGCTACGTTTAATTAATAATCGATCAATAATCTGCACCAAACGCATCCTTTACCCAATTAATGGATGCTGTTTTTCCATCAATACTAACAACATCAAAGCGAGGAGCTAATTGGTCATACTTTTGATGTTGCAGTAGATAATAGGTCGCTGCTTTGAGTATTTTTTGTTTTTTTGTATAAGTAACACTTGCGATACCACCACCAAACTGGGTAGAAACTCGCGAGCGTACTTCTATAAAAACTAACTGTTCTTTGTCACGCATAATTAAATCAATTTCGCCCAAGCGGCAATTATAATTTTGCGTAATTAATTCAAGACCTTGTTTTTTTAAATAAGCTAAAGCTTTTTCTTCAGCAATACGACCTTTCTCATAAGTCATCAATTACACGGTCTCACCCAAGGAGTGCACAAGGCCTTGTTTGAACTGCCCCCACTCTAAAACACGAGCAACGTGTTGAGACGGCTGTAGGTATAAAATTCCTTCGCCATTATGCGACTGATCCGCAGGGAATAGCATTAATTGATTTAATTGCGTGGCCAAAGTATAACTGTCTATTCCTAAAGCATACAATCGGTTGTAACTGTTAAATTGTTCTGGCCAATTGCGCGTGCCTGCCTGATGTGAGAAAACCCAGGGGATATCACAGAAAATAACTCCATCAAGATCTTTATCTTTCAGTGGGTTAGCACTTCCCCCATAGACACTTGCAGTCGCATATACAGGAACATCTCCTGCATAATAATAATTTAGTAAAGGCATAATTTGACGGGCTTTAGACGGGTAAGCGAGCAGAAATATCATATCAAAATCTTGTCTGCGACTAATAACAGGCTGAATTTTGTACCCTAATAATTCCCTTAATTTTTTTTCACGTTGCTGGCTATTGCTGATTTGCAGAAAATCCTTCATTTTTTTATTCAAATCATCATTTGCACTATATAAAAAAGTATCAACAACTCGTCCACCACCTTTTTGCCATTGTTGCGTAAACGCTTTAATTATTTCTTTTCCCCAATCATTTGCAGGTGCAATAATCAATGCTCGATTATATCCCTTGTTTTTTGCTCTGATCGCCACCTGGGTTGCTTCATTTGCTGGTGAAAGTCCAAATAAATAGGAATTTTCCTGAATATTGGTATCTGCATCATTTAATAATAGAGTAGGAACGGGATGTGGTAATGCTGCAACTGTAGCAACTTGTGATTTGGTTAAAGGACCTACAATATAATCAGCACCATTATCAATTGCTTTTTGATACAAAGAGGTAATGTCTCCTTTATTGGTATCATAGGTTTTCACCTGCATGGATGGTTCGCTGTTATTGTTCTTATAGGCTGCCATAAAACCATCACGTACAGCGGTTCCTGGTCCTTGCAATGCACCACTTACAGGGAGCAAAAGAGCGACCTGTTTCGGTTGGGCACGCATCTTATCTGCAATCGTGTCTAGTGGATTAGGTAAAATATGACCTGCCGGGTGGTTACTGTACTGCGATTGCCACTGTTCTATAGCAGCGAGCAGGCCCTTTGGATTATCACGATACTTGCGAGATATTAATGCAAGCTGAATCCAACCTTGTAAAACAGGCTGGCTTGATGCTTGAGCCGACAAAGAATTTAATTCAGTTTGTGGCATCCGTGTCAGAGTTAACCAAAGAATGCGACGATTATCATCCTGACTCTCTTGATCTGCTAACAAAGTCTCAAGGTTTATTCGCTCATTAATTGACTCAAATTGCTTTCCTTCCCCACGATAGGCTTGTGCTAAAAGCTCATGAAATTGAATTTTTTGATATGCAGAAAATGCTTCACTGTCGCTAATATTGACTAATTTGCTTAATGCCATTTTAGGTCGGTCACGGATTAGATCAATTTTCGCCAATAAAAGATTTTTTTCATCCTTAAGTACCGGTGTTAAGTCAGAAGTCTGTGCTAAAATAGCCGCACCTTGTCGCCATTGACCATCTGATATCAAACGACCAGCTGCCAAGAGTAATGATTGTTGCTTTTCAATGCCTTCTTGATTTTTAGCCTGCGTCAGGTAATTTGCAGTAGGTTTGGAATAAGGACTCGCTATTTTTTTCTTCTCTACCTTAGCTGCAGGCACTGGCGCTGCCATTTCTGGAGGATTCACAGCGGTAGTACACTGGCAAAGAAAAAAAGTAGATGTCAGTAAAAAAAATACGCGAATTTTTATTAACATGTTTTTCAAGAATTGAATGAGCAATAACGCAAGAGGATAAACCATGACTAACTCACTAGCAACAGGCATAGGAACGCTTTATATAGTTGCCACTCCTATAGGAAACCGTGAGGACATTACGTTTAGAGCCTTAGAGGTGCTTAAGTCTGTTGATTTTATTTTAGCTGAAGATACCCGTCATTCGGTACAGTTGCTGAGCTCTTTAGGAATAAAAAATAATTTGGAATCACTCCATGCACATAACGAAAATGATAAAAGCAAACACTTTATTGAAGCTCTTTTAGCAGGAAAATCCATAGCATTAATTAGTGATGCCGGTACTCCATTAATTAGTGACCCAGGTTTTTTATTAGTAAAATTAGCACGCCAACATCAAGTTCCAGTTATTCCTGTTCCCGGAGCGTGCGCGTTAATTACCGCTCTTTGTGCAGCAGGCATTCCTTGTGATTCCTTTTTGTTTTTAGGATTTCTTCCAGCGAAACAGCATGCGAGAAAAAGCAAACTTGAATCCTTACAAACAGAGCCACACACTTTGGTTTTTTATGAATCAACTCATCGCATTCTAGAATGCCTTGATGACATTGGTGAGATTTATGGGCAAACATGTGAGATGGTCCTGGCAAAGGAACTAACTAAAACCTTTGAGCGCTTTATTACTGGCACTGTACTTGAAGTTAAAAATTGGCTTTTGGCCGATGCTGGGCATATAAAAGGGGAGTTTGTTCTATTAATTCCCCCACGACCCATTTCTCATGAACCTGAAGCGCATGAAAAACTTCTAACTGTATTATTGGATGAGCTCCCACTTAAACAGGCGGTAGCAATCGCATGTAAATTGAGTAATGGGAGTAAAAATGAATTGTACGATAAAGCATTGGCAATAAAAAATAAATCAATGTAGAAGAGGGAGGGAAAGAGCATTCGTCATCACGAACGACAATATGCATCCCCAAACGATATGTCATCCCGAGTGCAGCGAGGGATCTCACTGCGGTAGCACAGAGTTATGATGGGAGATCCCGGGTTTCGCTTCGCTGCACCCGGGCTACAATTAATAACAAAAGCAACCAGATTTATCCAAATCGTCTTCGCTAATTAGTTTAGCCTTTTCATCATGCTTAACATTTAGTTCGTCCTCTTCCTTGGTAGGTCCTTCCAAAGCCAACTGAGCAGCCTCTTTTTTACTCTGATGCTGATCATAAGCATGGTAAATTTCATAACCAATATACAATACGGTTAAAGCGATGGCTGCAGGCCAACAGATTGCATAAGTAGCAATTAAAAGTGTTGGCATAACCGTATTTTTTATCATGGTGAAGATAAAATCATTACGCGCTGCTTCATATTCTTTCAGTGCTGCTGCATATTCCTTTTCTGAAGCGTACTCTAAGCGCAAACCTTTCTCTTGGTATTTCGAATAGGCATCAGAAGAAAGATACATAGCTACGGCAAGCGTACAAACAATGAAACAGGCAACAGCTATTCCTGGGCCAGTAAATATTAATGAAGCGCCAAATCCCATCATCAGCAAGGCAGCAGCCGCAGCAACAAAACAAAAAGTTCTATCTTTGGTGCGCCAATCAATTTCCAACTCTTGAAGTTGTCTTTGAAGCATAGCAGCATGGGCCCGCAGTTGCGCTTCAGTCATACCCGGAAATTTCTCTGGATGATTTAGGTAATCTTCCATTTCTTTATTATATTGTGCCTTTTTAGTTAGATATTCCTGCTTCGCCAAATTTCGTTTATAAAGTGTCATACAAACGTCAAAACCTAAAAAGACAAAGGTTATTGCTCCGGCTGTTGGATCAGGAATATGGGTAATATGATTGAAATTTGTTAAGAAATTCACTGTAGCCCATACCAAGTCATTGGCAAAATTACAATGACGCTTATAAAGTTCAAATTTAAATCGATCAAAAGCTGTAGTTCCATCCTTTTTTTCCTCAACAGTAGGGAACCAAGTATGTCGAACCAGGTAGCCAAAATCGATCGCAAAACGCATTAAAAATAAACCCACACTAAAATAATTAAGTACTCCATTAGGCGCTTTAATAAAATCAATTATTTTATCGGCATCCGTGTGTGTCCCTAAAATTGCATCTAGCTGCTCTAGAATTTGCGTCTCTTTTGCAAAAGTTAAACCCGATACCAAGGTTAAACGGCAAAATACCCAATATACACGGCATAAATTGGAATAAGCTACGTAATCACGAATTTGGGACAAATGTAATGGGGCAGTCATCAAATTACGAAAACTGTTAAGAAAACTGTTTTTTAATGATTCGATGAACTCTTCTTCAGCTTTAGCATCCTCTTGAACTTTTTTTGACAAATATTTCTTAATTTGTTGCTTTATTTTTTTATAATCTTCTTCTTTGCTGTGCTGAGAATAAGCTTTATGAAAGGTCTCTAACAAGGTAGCGCAATAGTAACAGTACATCCAAAACGCTTTATCATCATCCTCTTTTCGTTTTTTCAACACAGCGAACAATTGCGTGAATTCAGCTTCAAGGGCTTTTTGATTTTCTAATATAAAGCGATAACCTATCTTACCTGCACGAAGATCAATATCACTAAAAGATAGCTCATTCTGATTATATTGCATAAAAAACGTGTTCTTATCGTTGCTAAGATCCGCATTATGTTTTGAATGAGCCATGACAACCTCACAAAAAATAGACAGTAAGGTAGATACGGTATCATTTGACAATGGTTTTGACAAGACATTTCTGGTTGTTTTTTTAACATAATGTTTCAAAACAGTAAAGAAAGAATTTAGACCTGTAAATTCCCTTTTGTATTAAAAATTGATTTTAGAAACGTGGGACTTAGGTGAAATATCTTGAATAATGCAACGAAATTTATTTACCAATACAAAAACTCGAAAAGATACGCCCCAATAAATCATCGGAACTGAACTCACCTGTTATTTCGCATAAACTTAGGTGTGCTAGACGCAAATCCTCTGCCAATAACTCTCCAGCACGGTGGTCTGCCAATTGTTGCTGGCCTATAGACAGTAAACTCTTTGCTTCATCTAATGCCTGCAAATGCCGTCTTCTAGCAAGAAAATGTCCTTCATTGGGTTGATAGCCTACAACCTGTTTTATTACTTTTTTTAAGCCATCAATGCCCTCACCTGATTTTGCAGAAAGATAGATGTCCTGATTGCTTATTTGCGCACTACGACCTAAGGTGTCAATTTTATTAAACACCGTAATAATCGGAACTTCAGCAGGTAGTGCGGCCCTTATTTCGTTTGTTAAATAATGGTGGTGTTCCAGGTCATTCACATCCACCACATGTAACACACAATCAGCTTTTTTTAATTCTTGCCAGGCACGTTTAATCCCTTCCTTTTCGACAAGATCATCAGACTCTCGTAAACCGGCGGTATCGATGATGTGTAAGGGAATGTCATCCAATAAAATGTGCTCGCGCATAACATCACGCGTAGTGCCCGCAATTTCGGTAACTATGGCTACATCGCGTCCCGCTAAGCAATTAATCAATGTGGATTTACCTGCATTGGGTTTTCCAGCTATCACGACCGATAATCCTTCCCGCAAGATCACTCCCTGATTGGCTTGGGCGCGTATTGTATCTAATTCAGTTAAAATCTCGTGCAGCAAATGGGCGACCTTACCATCATTAAGAAAATCAATTTCTTCTTCGGGAAAATCTATTGCTGCTTCAACATATAAACGTAAGTAAATGATTTTTTCATTTAATTTATTGATTTTATGCGAAAACTCTCCCTGCAATGACTTTAATGCCATTCGTGCTGCAGTTTGTGAGCTGGCTTGAATTAAATCAGCAATTGCTTCAGCCTGAGTTAAATCAATTTTGTCATTTAAAAATGCACGTTCAGAAAACTCCCCCGGCCGAGCCAATCGAGCTCCTAGATGAATACATGTTTGGGTCAGCATATCAAGTACCACAGGAGATCCGTGCGCGTGAATCTCAACCACATCTTCGCCAGTAAACGAATGAGGTGCTTTAAAATAGATCATTATCCCTTGATCAATTAAAGAATTTAATTGCGGCGCTTGCTCATCCTCAGAAAATGAATAGAAAGAACAAAAAGTCGCTATACGTGGTTGTAATGACTTGTTGTCATTGAGAGTAGTGGCAATGGAGTATGCTTCTGGACCGGATAATCGGAGGATTCCTACCCCACCTCTACCAGGTGGGGTAGCTATGGCTACTATAGTTTCTGTAGACATTTATTTAGCTGGAACAAGTTTTTTCGCTGGCTTTTCATCGGAATATTTACGTGTAATATACCATTGTTGCAATATGGACAAGGTGTTATTCACAATCCAATACAGAACCAAACCAGCGGGGAAATTCCAAAATAAACCAGTAAATAATACGGGCAAAAACATCATAATTTTTGCTTGCATAGGATCTGGTGGTGCTGGATTCAGTTTTTGTTGAATCAGCATAGTAGCACCCATGATTAATGGCAATACATGATAAGGATCAGGTGACGCCAAATCTTTAATCCACAAGATAAATGGAGCTTGTCTCAACTCAACACTTTCCAAAAGAACCCAATACAGCGCAATAAATACTGGAATTTGGATTACTATAGGCAAACAACCACCCAAAGGATTAACCTTTTCTTGCCGATACAATTCCATGGTCGCTTGGCTGATTTTCGCTTTATCATCACCATAACGTTCGCGCAAGGCTTGCAATTTGGGTTGTAATTTACGCATACCTGCCATTGATTTATAGCTGGCAGCAGATAAACGGTAAAATGCAAGTTTAATCAACACAGTCACTAAAACGATCGACCAACCCCAGTTGCCAATGAAATTATAAATTGCTTTCATCACCGAAAATAATAACGAAGATAAAAACCATAAAATTCCATAATCAACGGTTAGATCCAGAGATGGAGCAATCTCTTTCAACACGCTTGTGATTTCTGGGCCTATATACAATCTGGAGCCAATTGTTGCTTGCTCTTCGGGCTTAAGCGTAATCGGCTTGCTTACAGCTCCTATAGTGTAATCATTATTCACAGCCCGGGTGTAAAACTTATTGTTCGCATTAGATGCGGGAACCCATGCACTTAAAAAGTAATGTTGTTGCATAGCAACCCAACCGCCTTTACTATCCACATCCAGATTTGCTTTATTCATATCGCTAAAGCTTACTTTTTGATAGCGGTGTTTTCCGGGTTCTGAATAAGAAGCCCCCGTATATGAACCAACATGAAATACACTTGACTTATCTTCTTTAGGTGAGCTGCGTAACAACTGGGTATTTAAATAGCCAGTCCATACATTACTGCCCCGATTAACAATTTTATAATTTACATCAATAAGATAGCTTCCCTTGGTAAAAGTAAATTCTTTTTTAACCTCGAGGCCTTCACTATTTTTTCCACTAAGCGTCACGGTTAATTGCTGCTGATCAGGCGACATTTCGTAATGCTGTTGAGTTGTTGTAAAGTTAAAATCTTGCGCTTGGACGTTTTGTTCTGAAGCTACAAACAGATTGCTGTTTGCAACATAACGCTCATTGGGTTGATTTTGTAAAAGAAGAAATGGTTTATTCTTATCTTCTACACTTTGCGGATAATCAAGGAGCTGCCCGGAGACAACATCACCGTGTTGTGGATCAATGGCTACATCTAAAACATCGGTTTTAACCTGAATTAACGGTGTATTACTACTTTTAGGTTCCTCCGCTATGGGATTGATGGGAGTAGATGTAGGCGTATTAGATGGGCTTACCTGTGGTAGTAAAGGTTGTCCACTCTTCTCTTGGGCGCTCACATTTTCTGTAGGTAGAGGCTGAGGAGGGTAATCTATTTGCCAGGCATTCCAAAGTGATAAACTAACTAGCGCAAGCGCCATATATAAAACAATACGTCGTATATCCATCAATGATTCTCGTTGTTGGGGAGTACAGGATCATAGCCACCACGTGACCAAGGGTGGCAACGCAATACTCTTTTTAAAGCCATCCATAAACCTTTGGTTATGCCACAGTGTTGGATAGCGCTTTCAGCATATTGTGAACAACTTGGGTAGTATCGGCAACTAGGCTTTAACAAGGGGCTAATCAAATATTTATATAATTTGATAGGGAAACAAACTATTTTTCGTAACATGAGATTAATTTTTTCCATGTTTTACTCATTCTAGCATTTATAATTGCATTCGTTTGTTTTGCTACGCCTTGTCTTGCTAAAAAAACCACATCGACTGGAGGTAATTCTTTTTGTCGAAAGCTTTCTCTTAACAGCCGTTTAATACGATTTCGATCATGAGCTTTTGCTATCACTTTCTTCGATAACGCCAGCCCAAGTCGAGCATAACCTATATTATTCTCTCTAAAGAGAACGATAAATTCGGATGTTGCTATTTTTTCTGCTTGTTCAAACACATGATTATAATCATATTTTGTTAATAATCGTTGTGTTTTTTTAAAAGCAAACACTTAGGCAGTCAAACGTTTACGGCCTTTAGCACGACGACGCTTAATTACTAATCTACCTGCGCGAGTAGCCATACGTTCACGAAAACCATGGTCACGTTTACGTTTTAAATTACTAGGTTGAAAGGTACGTTTCATGATGAACCTGTTAATAAAATTATGAGGCTGGCAATAATAGAGAACTTTTTTTCTACTGTCAATTTTGATAATTGATTATTTTTTGTATCTCTTCTTTTTCTCATTTTGCGTTGTTAATAACTACATTATTTTATTTTTTAAAATATTTTATTGTTATTATGTTTTAATCTCTTGTTGATAACTTATAAAAAACAATATAAATCAGTATGTTAACTACTATGCAACCTTGTTTGTAAGCTCTTTTTAAGCCTGTGATCTATTTGTATGTATTTTTATGTTTTGATTTATTCAATGCTTTATTATCATCTTATACCCGTTATTCGATCCCATTTATTCATAGTTAACTTGATCCAATATGATTTATTTTTTAGCTTTTTTTTCCTTTTGCTTTAGATGTTTTATAGTGTTTTTTGTTTTATATGTTTTGATATTTAACTTATTGTTTTGTGTAAAGAGAGTTTTTTTCAAAGAAACTGAACATCACAAGTGCTTTTAATTAGATAATGATGTCCGCTATTTAGGAAGAATAATGTTACTTTTCAAATCGGTTTTGAATGGTGTTGGATCTGGCGCTGGGGTCGCATGGCCATTATTTGGTATTGTGTTTGCTATCCTTGGTGGATCAATTGCTAATTTTTTTTCTCTAGCACTAGGTGTTATTTCTATCTCTTTATTTTTTGGTATTGGCGGTTCTATTTTTTATTTTTCATATCAAGAAATGCAAGCGAATGAGCAACTTTTTCAAGAACAATTACAGAAAAATCAACAAAAACTATTAACTGACATCCATGAATATATAGAGATTATTCGTCGTTATTGTTCCTATACACAAAACTCTGAATGTTTTAATGATGCATTTATACGGATTCTTAATATGGATCTTGATAAAATAAGACACGTGGATGCTTATTCTCCTTTATATCAAATTTTATCGCTTCTCAAAAATGAATATGCAGCAAAACAAAATATTCCTAATAATACTATTATATTAAAGCATCTCGCGTACGCGGTATCTCTGCAACCTGTCCCAGTATCAAAAAGGACTATTCCTGCGTTTTTTACTTTTGTCGGTACTTTTGGTTCAATCGCTGGATGTAGCGCCGGAGTTTCTGGGGTTTTAACCGGTATGGGGATTTTTTCAAGCTTTGCCTCATTTCCTCTGCTGGGTTGGGGTGTTTTAGCATTTGCATTATGTAGTGGGATTACTTTGGCTTATGAAGCTTTTATTAGGGCTCGTGATGACTTTAACAACAAACTGTTAATTCTAACCTTTAAAAGCATGCATCAACAGTTAAGTAAGGTCACTATGGCACGTAATCTAAGTGTCTCATTCTCTGATGTTTTTAGAACGTTAGGTACTCAAAGTGAACAAAAGGATAAAACAGCTTTTGTTGATCAACCTCACTTTACTCGTCTTTACTTAAAACAATTATATAAAGAGCAATCTAAATTGCCTTTTTTATCTTTTTTCAATAGGAGTCAGTTAGATCCACTAGATATTCCACATTATTCATCTTCTCATAGTAGTTCTCTTTAATATTCGAATTTATATTGATAACATGACTTTTAAATTCTTACTTTTGAAAATATCCACACTTTTTTTGTGGATAACTTTTCTTTATTCCCAAGGCTGAGTATAATTTACTTGAAGCAGCACCTTAGTGAACCGAAGAAATTCTATTTCACGATTTCATACATAGTAATTTCATGCTTAATTATCTTGCTGTCCAGGTACTTTCAGTGGCATATTTAAATGCTGTGGATAATTAGTTTTATATTCTTTTTACCACCCTTATTTAATGAGGAGTTATGTTGTGTCAGCATCTGTTTGGCAAAAATGTTTAGGTCTATTGCAAGATGAGTATTCTGCTCAACAATTTAATACCTGGTTGCGTCCTTTACAGGCTCATACAGATGAGCAACGTTTCATTTTATTTGCACCCAATCGATTTGTTGTTGATTGGGTAAAGAAGCATTTTTTTGCCCGAATTGAAGAGTTGATCAAACAGTTTTGTGGTGATGAGATTAAATCGATTTCCATTGAAATTGGCAGCAAAGCCGCTAGTACTGAGTCTGATTCGGGCTCTTCCAGTTCAACTGCTTCCTTTTCATCCGAAGTAAATGCATCTGCTCGGGTCAGTTCCGTTGCAATCAAGACTACACCAAAGAAAGCTGTAGATTATAAAAGCAGTCACTTAAATAAAAAATTTGTCTTTGAAAGCTTTGTCGAAGGTAACTCCAACCAGCTTGCACGTGCAGCTTCAATGCAGGTTGCTGAACGACCAGGTGATGCGTACAATCCATTATTTATTTATGGAGGTGTGGGTTTAGGTAAAACGCATCTGATGCATGCTATTGGTAATGCCATATTAAAAAATAATCCGGATGCAAAGATTCTTTATTTACATTCTGAGCGTTTTGTTGCGGATATGGTTAAGGCTATCCAGACGAACTCAATCAATGAATTTAAACGTTTTTATCGCTCACTTAATGCGTTACTTATTGATGACATACAGTTTTTTGCAGGTAAAGATCGATCCCAAGAAGAGTTTTTCCATACCTTTAACGCCTTATTGGAAGGGCAACAACAAATCATTTTAACCAGTGATCGATATCCAAAAGAAATTGAAGGTATGGAAGAGCGTCTGAAGTCGCGATTTGGTTGGGGATTAACTGTTGCTGTTGAACCGCCTGAGCTTGAAACGCGGGTTGCTATTTTAATTAGTAAGGCGGAGCAATCGAACATTGAATTACCTTATGAAGTTGCATTTTTTATTGCAAAGCGTATTCGTTCTAATGTTAGGGAGCTTGAGGGGGCATTACGTCGAGTTATTGCTAATGCTCATTTTACCGGGAAACCAATTACTATTGAATTTGTTCATGAAGCGTTACGTGATCTTTTGGCCCTACAGGATAAGCTAGTTACTATTGAAAACATTCAAAAAACGGTCGCTGAGTATTATAAGGTCAAGGTGGCTGATATTTTGTCAAAGCGCCGTAGTCGTTCTATTGCTCGACCTAGACAAATGGCCATGGCTTTGAGTAAAGAGTTAACGAATCATAGTTTGCCAGAAATTGGCGATCATTTTGGTGGTCGTGATCATACAACAGTGATTCATGCATGCAGGAAAGTTAAAGAATTAGTTCAGGATGACAGTGATTTTGCTGAAGATTATAAAAATTTAATGCGTATTTTGTCTTCTTAATTCATTTGACAGGTATCTAACCGGAATATCATGTGGTTCTGGAAAATGAAGTAGAGCCCCTGATTAATAAATTCGTCCAGGTTTTTTTTAAACCTGGTTCCGCTTCTCGCTCAGGAATATCCGTATTCAGATTGTGAATGAGATCGATGAAGCCATTTTTTTATTGTTATTCTTAAGAGTTAATATGGAGTTCTATCTTGTTTGAATTCGCTATTAAAAAAGAGGATTTACTTTCTCCGTTACTTACAGTTGCAGGCGCTGTTGATAAAAAGCAATCTTTAGCTATTTTATCGAATTTTTATCTTAAATTATCCGAGGATTCGTTGAATATTACAGCAACGGATCTTGAAATTGAAATTGCTGCACAGGTACCTTGTGACTCAGGTCAACAGGTTGGTAGCATTACTGTCCCTGCCAAGAAGTTTATCGATATTATTCGCTCTTTGGATGATGAACCTAGCCCTAGGGTAATTGTAGATAATGCTCTTTTAACCATTAAACAAGGACGGAGTTCCTTCAAATTAACGACGTTACCTGCTGATAGTTATCCTTTGAGTGAAGATGAGTGCAACGAGGTTGAACTAACTATTCCGCGTTTGGTTTTATTAAAGTTATTGCAATCCACTCATTTTGCGATGGCACAACAAGATGTGCGAGTCTTTCTTAATGGCTTATTTCTCGACTTTGAACCGAATCTCATCTCTGCTGTTGCTACTGATGGGCATCGAATGGCGATTTGTCGCCATCAATGTTCCAATACTAATGATAAGAAACTCTTATTACCTAAAAAAGGAATTCAAGAGCTGTTGCGTCTTCTAAATAGTATTGAAGATGAGGAAGTATTATTGGCTGCAGGTAAATCACATTTTAAACTTGTATCACGCCAATTCATGTTTTTGTCAAAACTAATTGAAGCACGTTTTCCTCCTTATACTAAAGCGATTCCTAAAAATCAGGATAAGCAGATCATTATTGATTGTTCTGTTTTTAAACGTTCTTTGTCACGTATTGTTATTTTGGCTCATGAAAAATCAAGAGCAGTTATGCTGCATTTACAACCTGGCATGTTAACTTTAATCGCCAATAACAATGAACAAGAAGAAGCTGTTGAATCTTTAATTGCTGAAACGCAAGGCGATGAATTAAAAATTGGTTTGAATGCTACTTATTTGCTCGATGTGCTCTCACATTTTGGTGATGGACAAATACGTCTATCTTTATCGAATACTGACAGCAGCATTTTAATTGAGTCTTTAGATGATGATAATTACCAATATATTATTATGCCCATGAAAATATGATCCTTTCTGAATTAAAAATTCATCACTTACGAAATATTTCATCGATGAATCTGGGCTTAAGTCCCAGATTTAATTTTTTATATGGTCCAAATGGAAGTGGTAAAACTTCTGTCCTTGAAGGACTCTATCTTTTAAGTTGTGGCCACTCATTCCGTTCACGAGAAATTTCACCAATTATTTCTTATGAGCATCCATCTTTAACCGTATTTGCTCGTGCACAACAGCAAGAAACCATCAGTATTCAAAAATCTTATTCTGAACCCACTCAAATAAAGTTGAATAACCAGTTTTGTTCTACTACGAGTCAATTGGCTTACGCTTTACCCTGTCAGATTTTTTATTCTGATCTTTTTCAAATTATTGATGCCGGACCTTCTGTCCGTCGTAGTTTGTTGGATTGGGGGTTGTTTCACGTGAAACATAATTATCTTCCTTTATGGAAGGAATATAAGAGAGTACTAAAACAACGTAATGCACTTTTGAAGCAACATGCCCCTTTTACGCATTTTGTTCCATGGGATAAACAGCTTAGTCATTTGGCGAAGCAATTACACGATCTTCGTCAAGAATATTTTATCCAATGGGCGCATGAATTTGTCACCGTTTTAAGTGAGCTGTGTCAACTTGATTGTATGATTAGCTACTATAAGGGTTGGGACAAAAAAAACACAGGAAGAGAATTAGAACAAATATTAGTTGAGAGTTTTGCTGCTGATAATCTAAAGACATACACCCAATTTGGTGCACATCAAGCTGATATATTAATTGAAGTTAATCACAATAAAGCGAAACAAGTTTTATCTCGCGGGCAACAAAAAATTATCTTAATTGCATTACGACTAGCGCAAGCTAATCTGTTGCAACAGGAATGCTTATACTTAATAGATGATTTACCTGCTGAACTTGATGAAACTCATCAAAAGAAACTTATGGAGTATCTTGCAAAACGAAACGGCCAGTACATTATTACTTCTACCATGTTCCCATCAGAGCTTATTTCGGTAATCTCAACGGAAGAACATTCTATTTACCAAATAAATGAAGGCGTTTTAAATCCAAAATAATGTTTCACGTGAAACAAAACATCAAACGTAGTTGATAAAATAAACAAGAAGCAATAGTTCAAATTGTATCAACTATTTTCTTCTTATCCTGTCGATATAGATTAATGTAAAGTTCCTCGATGACATATAAACGGCTCGTAAAATATGCTATGATATGGTATTCAGAACACTACCTAAATAGGGTAAGAGGACCAACTAATGAGCGTTGATGCCAGTTACGATTCAAATAATATTAAAGTCCTAAAGGGGTTAGATGCCGTACGAAAAAGACCCGGGATGTATATCGGTGATACGGATGATGGTACCGGTCTGCACCACATGGTTTTTGAAGTAGTTGATAACTCTATAGATGAAGCACTGGCAGGACACTGCAAAGAGATTTTTGTTACTATTCATTCTGATGAGTCAATTAGTGTTAAAGATGATGGACGAGGAATCCCAGTTGATATTCATAAAGAAGAAGGGCGTTCTGCTGCGGAAGTAATCATGACTGTACTTCACGCAGGAGGTAAGTTTGATGATAACTCCTATAAAGTATCAGGTGGTTTGCACGGCGTTGGTGTTTCAGTAGTTAATGCCTTATCAGAAGAATTGCATTTGACCGTGCGTCGTCATGGTAGAATTCATGAACAACATTATCGCAATGGGGTTCCTGAAGCCCCAATGGCAGAAACAGGCGATGCAACAACGACGGGCACGCAAATTTGGTTCAAACCAAGTGCTGCAACATTCTCCAATATTGAATTTCATTACGATATTTTAGCAAAACGGCTAAGAGAGTTATCCTATTTAAACTCTGGTGTGTGTATTCATTTGTTTGATGAGCGAACTCAACGACAAGATACCTTTCATTATGAAGGGGGAATAAAGGCGTTTGTTGAGCATCTTAATAAAAATAAAAACGTCATTATACCTACAGTGTTTTCTATGAGCGCTGAAAAAGATAATATTGTTGTTGAACTTTCTATGCAGTGGAATGATTCATATCAAGAAACTCTTTATTGCTTTACTAACAACATTCCCCAGCGTGATGGTGGAACTCATATGGCTGGCTTCAGGGCTGCACTAACCAGAACACTAAATAATTATATCGAAACGGAGGGGTATGCCAAAAAGGCCAAAGTATCCCCAACGGGAGATGATGCTCGTGAAGGATTAACAGCGGTACTTTCTGTTAAAGTACCCGATCCAAAATTTTCTTCTCAAACAAAGGATAAGCTAGTTTCTTCTGAAGTAAAATCAGTTGTTGAGTCCAGTGTGGCTGAGAAATTCAATGATTTCCTCTTGGAAAATCCAGCATGTGCCAAAGCAATTGTTGCTAAAATAATAGATGCTGCGCGAGCAAGAGAAGCCGCTCGACGCGCTCGGGAAATGACTCGCCGAAAAGGTGCATTGGATATCGCCGGCTTACCCGGAAAACTGGCTGATTGCCAAGAAAAAGACCCGGCATTATCCGAGCTATATCTAGTAGAGGGAGACTCAGCGGGTGGTTCCGCAAAACAGGGGCGGGATAGAAAGTTCCAAGCAATTTTACCGCTCAAAGGAAAAATATTGAATGTGGAAAAAGCACGATTTGATAAAATGCTTTCATCACAAGAGGTTGCGACGCTCATCACTGCTTTAGGTTGTGGCATAGGACCTGATGAATATGATCCGGATAAAGTACGTTATCATCGTATTATTATCATGACCGACGCCGATGTTGACGGCTCGCATATCAGAACCTTATTACTTACCTTTTTCTATAGACAAACCCCGGAATTGCTTGAGCGTGGATATATTTACATCGCTCAACCACCGCTATATAAAGTTAAGCGTGGAAAACAAGAGCAATATGTAAAAGATGATGAGGCATTGTATGAATATTTAACACAGAGCGCATTAGACGGGGCCGCCTTCTACCCAGCGAAAGATGCTCCTGCAATTGCTGCTATGGCATTAGAAGACTTGGTGCAACAATATCGACGTGCTGAAAAAATTATCAAGAGGTATAAAAGAAGATATCCAACCGATATACTGAAGCGAGTTGCGTATTTGCCCGCGTTGCATAGTGAAGATTTCAATCAACAAGAAAAAATAGCCAATTGGTGCAAACAGTTGCATTTAAGTTTGCAACAACTTGGAAGTAAGACAGAGCAGTACCAAGTTGAGGTACACTCTATAGCGGATACTAACCAATTTATACCGCGAATCATTGTTACCCAACATGGAATGGATAATTACATCCCCATGAATGCCGAATTCTTCTACTCTAAAGACTATAAAGAACTAGTTAATCTAGGTTCTAAGCTAGCAAGTTTAGTTGAGGAAGGCGCGTATGTTAAACGAGGTGACAAAGAGCTGCCGGTAGAAAACTTTGAACACGCCTTAAACTGGCTGATGGAAGAAGCCAAAAAAGGTCAAGCGATTCAGCGTTATAAAGGTCTTGGGGAAATGAATCCAGGCCAACTATGGGAAACAACTATGGATCCTTCTGTGCGTCGTATGCTGCAGGTCAGTATCGAAGACGCAGTGGCTGCAGATGCTATTTTCACGACATTAATGGGAGACAATGTTGAGCCAAGACGTGAGTTTATTGAAAATAATGCTTTAGAAGCTGAAAATATAGACGTATAAAGTATTCCGCTGAACAATCATTCTAATCCGGGAGATCTTAGCGAGGTCCCCGGATTTCGCTACCAGGCAACAAGTGTAAGTTGACTCCATTGAATGTTCCTTAGGATAAGCACTTAGAACGCATTGAGGGATCTCAAGTAGATGGCATTCAACAGCCGGAGATTTTTAGTAACTCCTGGAGGACCCTTATGAAAACAATTCTGGACAAATGATAACTCCTATGACAGGATTACTGCACATTAATCACCCTACGTGTCAGATAATACATTTCAAGCGGATATGAAGTGTTCAATGCAATTAAGTCAATTATTCCAGCTATTCCTAATTGAAACTAATAACGTTGCTACGTGTGCAAGCGATGAAGGATTTAATTACATCGATATAAGGAGATACTATGAAATTGAAGTTAAATGGTTTCCCATTTAAATTATTAGTGACACCCGTTGTACTCGGATTATTGAGTGTTCAGACCTATGCTTTACCCAAAGCGTCTGGGATAGTACATCATCCTATCCATTATAAACCAAATACCCCCCATTTTACTCCCACAGGATTAACTCCAAGTCAGGTACGTGTTGCTTATGGATATAATTCAGTGAGCTCACAAGGAAAGGGACAAATTATTGCCATAGTCGATGCTTATGACGACCCCAAAATTGAAGCAGATCTAGGGGTTTTCTCAAAACGTTTTGCCTTACCTGTATGCACAACTGCAAATGGGTGTTTTAAGAAAATCTATGCAAGTGGCAAAAAGCCAAAAACAGATGCTGGATGGGCTGGAGAAATTGCTCTGGATGTCGAGTGGGCACATGCTGTAGCGCCTGCAGCTAAAATAATTTTAGTAGAGGCAGCAGATGATACCGGAGGTAGTTTATTTAAAGCCGTACAGGTCGCAGTTAAAAATGGAGCCACCGTGGTATCCATGAGTTGGGGTGCAGATGAGTTTCGCGAAGAAACTTATTATGATGTGATATTTAATAATCCAAAGGTCACTTTTGTAGCTTCTTCAGGAGATAGCGGGAAAGGAACCCTCTATCCCGCATCATCACCTTATGTTTTGGCAGTTGGCGGAACTACATTACTTGTAGATAACTACGGAAACTATCAAGGTGAGGAGGCATGGTCCGGAAGTGGTGGTGGAGTGAGCATTGTAGAACCTTGGCCTGCGCATCAAAAAAAATTACCTATTCCAAAATCTACTAATAAGCGAGGAGTTCCCGATGTAGCTTATAATGCGGATCCAGAAACAGGGTTTTCAGTGTATAACTCAGTTCCTAGTAGCGATGGTGTAGGTTGGGCCGTAGTCGGTGGTACCAGTGCGGGTGCACCACAATGGGCAGGAATCGTGGCGATTACAAACTCACTGTATTCTAAAGTATACGGTACCCGTTTTATTAGCGTGCTCTACGCTGCAGCAAATCCGGGAAAATATCACTACAATTTTAATGATATTACCATTGGAACTAATGGAAAATGTGGATACTACTGTACCGCCCAAAAAGGTTATGACTACGTGACCGGATTAGGAACCCCAGAGCTAGGTAACTTAATTCATGATTTGGTAAATTATAAATAATCGGATAGGTGTTTTTTGCCGAGTAAACATCTGACTCTTGCTCTTTTCTTAGGATTAAGAGTCAGGAGTAGCGAATGACGGACACAATACGTTAACTTAAATAACGTTGAGGCACTTGTGCAAATATATATAAAAATCAAGAAAATACATCAATGTTTTGTTTGTGTAATCAAAAGCATATATGTATAATCCTCACGCTTTATGAATCCAAATTTGACATATCTTTGAGGCGAAATATGATTTTTATAATTATTGGAGGAGCCTCAGGCTCCGGAAAGACAGGCTTATCTGAGCATGTACTAAAAAAGCTAAAACAAAATGGAGTAAGCGCACAACTACTAAATATGGATGATTATTATCGTGAGTGTCCCAAAGAAGTGGATATCCAAGCATATCGCAGAGACACTAATTTCGATACCCCAGATATGCTCTATTTAGATTTATTACAAGAACATATTCAGTTGCTTCATCATGGCAAGTCAGTGACGAAACCAATTTTTGATTTTAAAACCAATAGTCGTATCGACAAAGAAGAGGTTCATCCATCCGATGTCATTATTTTGGAAGGTATATTTGCTCAGTATTTTTATAAAAAATATTGGCCTTCCAATTTGACCGTTGTTACTGCGAATATTGCTACGGATAGTTATTCAGACATTCTTGAGCGTCGTATTAGTCGTGATATAGCACATCGTGGACGTGTTCGTGAGGACAGCGAGAAACAAGAACGAAAATATGTAGGTCCAGGCTTTCTCAAATACACAGCAAGCAGTGCAATGGGGGCCGATATCTATGTTATCAACGAACATCGTGATGGGTTAGATGGTCAAAACGTAGTTCTAGATGCTGCCGCAGATGAAATTATTATTGCAGTAGAAAAAAAACTGAAAGAACAAAAACAGGATGGAAAAAAGGATATTGATAACAATAATAACGAACCTAAAAGTTCTTCACCAAATGTCCAGGATCTGGTTGCTAAAAGTCACTTGTTAGCGGGAACTCTATTTCAAACTCGTAAATTTGAAGGGCATTTTAGTGGTGTTTTCGGAGATTTTAAAGGAAAGTTCGTTAAAGAATTTACCGAGAAAGAGGAAGAAGAAATCATTGCTCAGTATAAGTTATGAAGATAAATGGAGTTTGAGCTGATCCTTTAATTTTCGAAATAAAAAACAGTCTCTCTTCTTCTCAGTCATTGATGAAAGAGAGACTTTTTTCTTACGGAGAAATAAGATTTTAAGCATTTTAGTGTGCTGCATCCTTGCAGCGGAGTACATCCCATGTACTGGTCCCTGTAGTTCGACTTCCTGTCAGACAATTCCGTGTCGTCCTTTATAGTTAGAGTATAGTCTTTTGGTGGTTGTTGTCATTGCGTGGATAGAGCAACAGAACGTAAGAAATATCTCAAAGAGAAGTACGTGTTGTCTTGGGTTCTTGTTGAGTAATACAATGAATCCCACCACCACCGGCAAATACATCCAGGGCATCAATTTGGGTAATATGATAACCGGGATATAATTGGGTAAATAATTGATAAGCTGCCTTATCTTGTGCTTCATGACCAAAAGCAGGCATGACAATCCCTTTATTCGCCAAATAAAAATTGATATAGGATAAAGTTAATCGTTCGCCATTAAGGTAAGTCGCTGGCGGTTGTTCTACAGTAAAAACTTCTAGCGCTCGACCCTTCGCATCAGTTGTTGATTTAAGAATTTCCATATTTTCGTGTAATGCAGCATAGTTTGGATCTTCTTTATCGTGGGTAATAAGGCATAAAACTTTTCCTGGGGCAATAAAACAGGCAATTTCATCGACATGACCATCCGTTTCATCACCTAATAATCCTTTGTTTAGCCAGATAATTTTTTGATAACCAAGAAAATCATACAGGTAGTTTTCAATCTCTGTTTGGCTGAGTTGAGGATTTCGATTCTCATTGAGTAGGCATTCACGAGTAGTTAAAATCGTTCCTTCGCCATCTACATGGAATGATCCTCCCTCCATCACCAGAGGTGCTGAAAAGGATAAAGCATGTGTTCGTTTAATGATTGCGGCCGCAATTTGGTTATCCAGGGCGCAATCTTGATAGTTACCACCCCACGCATTGTGAATCCAATCGACACCTGCTAATTGATGTTTTTGGTTTAACAAAAAAGTAGGTCCGGTATCCCTTGTCCATGAGTCATTGATGGGGAGAGTAAATAAGCTAATTCCATCACCACATAAGCTTTTGGCCGATTCCTCATCTCCAGGATTAACTAACATTGTCACTGGTTCATATTGAGCGATGGCTTGGGCAACTCGAGCATAAGCGGCACGAGCCTTTTGTAGGCCTATTTTAGACCAGGTTTCAAGGTGACAGGGCCATGCCATCCAGCAGCGCTCATGTGGATGCCACTCAGCGGGCATTAAAAATCCACTTTGTTTTGGTGTCATCTTATTTTCTCCGAATGTTTTCGTCTAAATAGGTTAATTGAGAAAAAATACTTCTTAATTCATTTAAATATAGAAGCGTTGTTTCTTTAGGTAATTCGGCTTGAATTAATTGCTTTTCGTAAGATTGAACAAGTTTCTTCGTATCAAAATGAGCAAGATTCAAAACATTGGTTACGGTATCGCCACTAACCAAATCATTTAGCTCAAACTGTCCATCATCAAAGAGTTTGACATCCAGAGAGTTCGTATCCCCAAATAAATTATGTAAATTACCTAATATTTCCTGGTACGCCCCTACTAAGAAAAAGCCTAGAGAGTAAGGATTGTTACTATCATAGGGAGGCAACATTAATGTTGAGTTCACACAAGAACTGCCAAGATACTCTTTAATGGTGCCATCTGAGTCACAGGTTAAATCTTGTAACACACTGTGCATGGCGGGTGTTTTAGTAAGTTGGGAAATGGGGGCAATTGGAAAAATTTGTCCTATAGCCCAGGCATCAGGAATTGATTGGAAAAACGAGATATTACAAAAAACCTTAACTGCCATGTCTTCATTGATTTTTGCCAATAAAGCTTCTTCAGTAGGATTCTCTACATTGAGACGCGTTTTAAGTTCCAAGCATATATTGGTATAAAATGCCTCAACTTTAGCCTTTTCTTGTAAGCTAATAACCCCATGCTTAAACAAAGAATGGGCTTCATTTAATGAATGCTCTGCGTAGTTATAGATTTCAATGGGTGAGCTTGCGGTAATAGAATGATAGGTATCATAAATATCGCGAATTACATGCGAATCCTCATTGGTAATTTCCGGAAGCGAGGGGGACTTATTAATTATTTCTATATCACTAATATCAGAAATTAAAACAGCATGATGAGCTGTTAGTGCTCTGCCTGATTCGGAAATAATGTTAGGTTCAGGAACATTTGCTTCCTGACATAAATATTGAATGGCGAGGAGAATATGAGTGGCATATTCACGCAAGCTGTAGTTCATGGAGCAACCTTGATTTGAATGTGTGCCCTCATAATCCACACTAAGCCCACCCCCCACATCTATAGTATCTATTGGTGCATTAAGCTGGCGTAACTCAACATAGTAACGAGACACTTCCTGCATGCAGTGACGAATGTCGTGAATATTGGCTATTTGTGAGCCTAAGTGACAATGCATCAATTGCAGGCAATCGAGCATGTCGTGAGCTTTTAAGCAGTTCACTAATTCGAGTACTTGTTTTGCAGTAAGACCAAATTTGGATTTGACACCCCCGGTATGTTCCCACTTCCCTGCACTTTTAGTAATTAAACGGATACGAACGCCGAGCGAGGGCTTTATTTTCAAGCGAGCAGATTCTTTTAAAATAATATCCAACTCAGATATCTTTTCAACAACAATAAAAACCTTATGCCCCATTTGTTGGGCTATTAATGCCGTACGAATATAATAACTGTCCTTATAACCGTTACAAACTATGGTGCTGTTTTGTTGATTGCCCAGCATGCCAATGACCGCCATAAGTTCGGGTTTTGAGCCTGCTTCCAGTCCTATAGAGTGATTTGGTGATTTCAACAATTCGCGAACAACACTTTGCTCTTGGTTTACTTTAATGGGATAAACGAGCTTGTAATGACCAGAATATTCATTTTCTTCTATGGCCTGAGAAAATGCTTCATAAATGCGATGCACCCGGTCATGTAAGATATCAGAACAGCGAATTAGAAGCGGTAGATGCAATCCTGTCCTGCTCGCCGCATTAACAATAGCTTGCAACTCGACACCAGGCTTTCCTGGCGCCTTACTCATTTCAATATTCCCTTTGGCATTAATACTGAAGTATCCCTCACCCCAGTTATTGATATTATATAAATTTTCTTCAGATGGTGCACTGATGTTCATAATGTCGATATTCCAAAGGGATTAACGTGATTTTACCAGATCATGGTAGGTGGTAGGTTCTCGCTGTTGTGCAAAAGGAAATAGTCTTCCCCACAATGTACGTTGACTAAAATCTAATTCTGCAACGAGTACGGCTGGTTTGTCGCGAGAGGCTTGCGCCAATATTTCACCCATGGGAGTACTAATGAAGCTGCTGCCATAAAATTCCAATCCATCTTCACAACCAATTCTATTGGCCGCAATGATAAACGTATTGCTCATGATTCCTTGTGCCACCATTACCTTTTGCCACATAGGTTGCGTATCAACTTCAGGAGCCGTAGGCTCGCCACCTATGGCGGTGGGATAGACCAAGATTTCGGTACCTTTTAAGCCATAAATTCGTGACAACTCTGGAAACCATTGATCATAACAGGTTGGTAATCCCCAGGTATGCCCTGCGATTTGATGAACAGGGTAATTGGAGTCCCCTGGTTTAAAGTAAAAGTTTTCATGATATTTTTCCCCGCTGGGGATATGTTGCTTTCGGGTGACTGCAACAAGTTCTCCCTTATTATTGTAGGCCACAGCGGTGTTATAACCTGCTTTTTCAAATAGAGAAGCGGTGATACATAGATTATAAGTCTTTGCCATTTTACTGACGAATTGGGCGGTAGGGCCGGTATGAATATCTTCCATAAAAGGAGTAGGATCTACATCTGAGCGCGTACAGAAATAAGGACTTAGGGTTAGTTCTTGCAAACAAACGACAGCAGCTCCCTGTTGGGCTGCAGCATGGACTCCGGAAGCCAGTTTATCTTGATGTTCTTTAGGGTTTTCGTACCATTTTTCTTGTACTAATGCGACAGTCAGTTTTTCTTGCGTCATTAACTTACCTCTCTTGAAATTAAGGATCAAAAAAAAGTGCCCTTACTTTGTAAGGGCGGATGTATTTAAAACCAAGCGTTCGTAGGAGAACTATCCTGTGAGTCTTCATATTCTTCATCTTTGTCAAAAGAGCGCTCCTTTTCATCAGTATTACTACTTGATTCAAGTTCTTCCTTAGTTTGTTTTTTTCTGCTCAGTGGCGGAATTAGCGTGCTCTTAAATAAGAAACCATTTGGATTAATAGCTTGAGATTCATTTTTCTTTTGCTCAATGCTTTCTTTTGTTTTCATGGAATCCGCAATGAGTTTAAACGGATTGGTCTCGTCAAATACTTCAGTGTGCAACAATTCTAAGTGACGTTTAATTGATGCTTGCGCCTGATCTTCTAGAGCACCTAATTTTTCTCCAATCGTTGCTTCATGACCCTTCAATAAAGTGCTACACATATTTACGAACATTTTGCAGGTCTCTTTATTGAAATCGCGACTTGTAAAAAATTTCTCTGGATTTTCTTTTAATAACAAGCGCTCAATATTTCGACGCAGCATGAATGCAGTTTGGGTTTTTTCTGCAAGACTATGCTCGGGGAACGCGGTGCTTATGTTATGAGCGATAGAGCTGCGTTCGTTTTCAGGTGTGCATAAGGCTAGTCGTTCTGCAATCGCTGACTCATTACCCTCTAATACCTGCTCGGCGAGGGAGCTGAAACGATGGAAAGGTGCGGAATCAAATTCTCTTATTGAAAATAAGGTCTGAGGTGTCTTATTGAGAGGATCAAGTAACGAGGAGATTCGCCGCCGTACTTGATATGCTTCGGAAAGGATCGAGTGAAATGAGCCTTCGCTTTTAACGAAGCCACTTAATGATCTAATATGAAGACCATATTGCTTGAATTCTGACTCAGGACATTCCGCAATGAGTTTAGTAGCAAGAGAAATTTGTTCTTTAGTACTTAAGGCGTTGAGTTCCTTAGCATTCTTTGCCAATGCGTCGCCATTGCTGAGGTGCTCATAGGGATTTTTTAGCGTAGTTAAATCGATACGGGTAAATGCCATTTAATCCTCCTTAATGAAGATGAGAAAGTGTAATGAACTATATACAAAGGAGTTTACTCCAGCAAAATGATAAGTTATCTCCTTTGTTCTCTTCCGGCGTAAGTTACCGAAATTCCGTTTTTAGTAGAATTTAGAGTTAAATTTGCAAACTATAGTAACGGATTAAAATCGAACTGTCATGAAATTAATCTAAAGTTTTAGCAAAAAATGTCGAATAAGTGATCAGATGCATGTTTTGCCTTTTAAAAATACAATAACAACAAGGAGTGGGCAATGTCTAAAACTCATTTACTACAAGACCCCTTTTTAAATGAATTACGCAAAGAAAAGGTGCCTGTATCTATTTTTTTGGTCAACGGAATTAAACTACACGGTATCGTGGACTCTTTTGATCAATATGTAGTCATGCTGAAAAATTCGATCACTCAAATGGTTTATAAGCATGCAATTTCTACAGTCGTTCCTTCCCGCGCAATAAAAATGCCAGCGGAAGATGAAAACTCTGGAAACGAAGGGCCGGAAGAAGGCTAGGAAATTGAGTGCCAAACTTCATTATCCCTATTGATACCTGCATTGTCATTCCCGCGAAGGCGGGAGTGACGGTTTTTAATTCAATGACAGTCGTTGTACATTTCTATTTTGATGCACACTTAATGAATTGTTAATGAAATATATTCTATAATTAGCTATAAAACGATCACATTTGACTACTATTAACCAGGAATCCGTATATGTCTATGTCTAAGTCTGAACCTAAGTTTTATTATCTTGAAGGTTCATTTGCTAAACTTTTTAGTGATTGTGGCTTAAAGTCAATGGTAAACATAAGAAAGGATATAGGTACTGGTGAAATTCAAAAAGATATATATGGACGAGTCCCAACGTTTCATACACCCGGGTTAAAGAAAAAACTTGAGCAATATTTTTTACCTGATCCCCCCCTTCATTTGATGTCTGGGTTGCCTTCCGATGTGACAGAATATAAAGAGAGCTATATATATTGCAATACTGAGGACAGTAAAAATCTTTATTATATAAATTCAGATGGGATTGCTGAAAATGTAGTTATTATTGATTTCAATCAATTTGATAAGGCGATCGGGGAATACAATAAAACCAAAGAAGAGACTAAAACCCTATTATTGCTTACTAATGACCAACTTAAGAGATTGATAACATTAAACGGAGGTTTTTCTCATTTAACTCAACCTGAGTCTGCAGATGCGAAGCAAATTAGCGACTATTATATGCAGGGGGATATGGAAGGCTCCGGTTTAAAGTTTATATTGGGGCCAATTCCTTTCTATGATGAGAATGATCCAGAGGATTATGTCGAGACAGCTTTTAGAAATGCAGATGATGCACGAGGTGCTTATCTTGACTCTCAAGGAGTACCAGCAGGTATTTCCTTTTATTATCGAAAAGATAAACCTGAGCAATGGCTAATTATCGTAACCAGAAATGTTCATCTACCAAAAGATCAACACCAGGTTCACATCTTGTCTTCAGTGGACCCGAGGGCTTTTATGGTAGATGGTTTGGAAAAAGTTGAAACAGTTGACTACCAATCATTCCCAAATGCAGTGAATACAATGAAAGTTCTCGCTGATTCACCCGTAGGAGAAATAATTAGTAGCATTTTGAATGCTGATGGCACAATTAAGAAAAATGCTGAGTTACTTCATGAATTATTTACTGGACGCATAGTTCGAGATGAACCATTCGATGACGATGCAGAATGGATGAAGCTTCTGCAAGATAGAGCTGAAGATATAATTAAAAATCCTTTTATAATCGAATTGTTTTACTCAATAGAGCACAAAAAATTGAGTAAAGATGTAATTAAAGCTTGCTTGGATGAAAATAGCGAATTATCAAAAAAACTAGCAATCATCTTAGGTAATGAATCATTGAAGACACGCCCGAAAATTAAAAAAGAGCTACTTATATTAACGCATAATTTATATCAATTAGGTTGCCTAGATAAATTCGAGAAGTTTGTAGGTGCTCCTGAAAAAAATGAAGACTACTTTAGATTTTTTAATAAACTGGCAGGTAATGAGCAAAACCATAAAATATTGAAGCAAATTTTACAAGATGGAAAGTTAGATCGTTTACGCTCAATCCATGATTTAATTCAAAAAAGTAAGAACTCTGCTGGGCTGATGAGGTTGCTCGAAAATTCGGAGCATCTAGCACAGCTCATCGACCAATTGATGGGGCTGAGTCAATTTATTTCTAAAGTACAAGCAGCCAATAAACCTAAAAATGAGATGGTTTTGACATTAACTACTCAATTTTTATTAACGTATCCAGATAGAGAAATAAATAGAGAGGTAATAGGTCGTCCATTTTCATTTTTAAAGGATGTTATTCCAAACATCGAAGATCTAGGTTTGGATCCAAGCCGCGTGTTTCAATTATGCAAGCTCAAAAAGCTAATTGGTTTTTTAAATAAAACCCCCGGAATTGAAAAGATTAAACCAGAATTATTGCTTGGCTTTTTATCTGAAAATATAGACAATGAGAAAGTATTAAAGTCAGCTCAAGAAGCTCTGGCGAGATTAGTCGAGCTAAAGATATCAAATTCCGAATTATATGAATTGGCTCTAAGCTCTCAAAAGTTTAGAGAGATAATTACTTCCGTAGACGTTTCTGCTGTTCAAAAAACTTTAGCAAAACTAGTTGAGCTAGAGATATCGGATTCTAAATCATATGAGGAGTTAGTTCTAAAATCCGAAGAGTTTAGAAAGATAGTTGCTGCTTTAGATGTAAAAGATGTAAAAGATGTAAAAGAAGTTAAAAAGGATGCCAGAGACAAATGTGAATTGGCAAAAAATTTGTTTGAATTAGGGCATTTGTCAGCATTTTCCCAAATATCTACCAATTTAGAATGGGTACGTTCATTTAATAAACTTGTAAAAAATAATGTATTAAAAGGTATTTTGGCTCAAAAACTAGACGCTGATAATGTTGCCGAAGCCTGTAAACCGATATTAGATAACTCCTTATTGAAGACATTAGTCGCTGCAAATATCGGAGTTACTGAGGAGCAGGTAACTAAAATCCTAATTCCAAAAAATGAACTGGCCAAGAAACTGCATACGATTACTAAAAAAACTAAAGATGAACTGGCCAAGAAACCGCAGCCGGTTACTAAAGAAATTGAAGGGGAACTGGCCAAGAGAGAAAAAGCTTTATATCAATTGGCTATAGATCTAGATAAATTAGGGGTTCTGGGATCTTTTGATGAATTTAAAGATAGTGATAGTAATAGCTTTCTGAATTTGATTCATACATTTGGTGCTGAGAACGAAAAATTATTAAAAGAGATGTTAGCTGTACCTGAATTAGCTCCAGGACTGGGCATATTAAGACTCATTGCTTATAGCGGTAAGCCTGCTGAATATTTTCAGAACCTTGTAAAGGATTCAAGCCCGAATGTGATGAAGCTGTTAAATTGGCTGGATAGAAAAAGTCCCTCTCCAGCAATCACCTCTATGGCCATTGAAGTTTTATTTAAACAACCTAAAATTGAACTTCAAGAATTCAGTTTAATAATTAAGTTTCTGCAGGATACTCCTAAATCTAATTCCAGTAGAGACAATATGGTAGATTTTTTATCTAAAAATTATCAAAATAAGGAATTACTTTCTAAAGTTAAAGCAGCTTATAAAACACTTGATGCACTTGATGCAGGAGCAGATGCATATAGACTAGCTATTGAAGAGAAAAGTTTTCTATCTATTGTCAATGACCTCCCTCTAATGAGGGTAAATAAAGATCAAGTATGTGGTCTAAAAAGAGTAGATAAAACTCCTGCGCCTGATGAGCTTCGAGCATATAAGAGTTCTAGTTATATAATCACTAAGGATAATCAGTTTTTATACTATAACAAAACTGAAGACCAACTTCTGAATATACAACTTGAAGAATCACAACTAAAGAATTTAAATGAACAATTCCCTAGCTCGATTGATACACTAACAGATAAAAATCTTAAACATATTAATGAAATTACATCTAAAAAACAACGTAAAAACCTGATTGAGTTAGCAGAAAAACTAAGCAAGTATAGGCTATTAGATAAATACCGGCACTTTGGTTTTGATGCTCAATTAGCGTCCTCATTCGTTAAATTTATTGAGCGTCCCTCGATTAATGAGTTGCTGCGAGATGAACTCAGCTCTGAAGATTTTTCAATCGATAGGGTAAGAAAGATATTGGGGAACAAGCGTTTAATCACTTTACGCGATGCAAATATAGACCTCTCTAAATCTCAACTCAGCCGATTATTAGACCCAACTAGTGAGAAGTCCAGAGCTATGGAAATATTAATGTCGTTGACATTAAACGATGAGCAAAGGTTGGCCTATCAATGGGCGCTTGTGGATACTCCTACCGCAAAAAATTTCAGAAAAGTTTTGTTTGAGATTGATGGAAATAAAGAACTAGAATTGGAAACTAAATCCAAAATGATTGAAGCCCTTTGTTCGCTTCAGTTAGGCCCAACCCACCAAGTGACTGGCAAATCTCTTCTTAAAGGCAGAGATGTCTTTAGTATGTTTTTAAATGGACTCGACGAGCGCGATCTTCATTTGCTGCCTCAATTGCCAGCTGATCTTACAAAATATAAAGGGAGCTATATTTATTGTAATAAAGACGATGTTGAAAATAGAAAATTGTATTATATTAAAACGAGATGTGACCTTCATTTTCTGCCTGAATTACCAGCTGATCTGACAAAGTATAAAGGGAGCTATGTTTATTGTGGTGATGGAGAAGATAAAAATTTACATTATATTAAGCCAGATGGGGCTTCTGAAAAGGTAAATATTACTAATTTTAAATTATTTGATGAAAATCTTAAAAGTATTAAAAAACAGGGCGTTAACACATTGCACCTTACTTCGGAACAAGTTAATTCGTGCATCACAGCAAACGGAGGGCATAACCTCGGGATAGTTGAAGAAGTAAAAATGAATGATTTCACCTTATTAGATCGCCGTAGCAAACAAAAAGGTAACCCATTGCATCTTACTGGTGTTCAAATTATGGCATGCATTACAAACAAGGGAGGTCATACCCCTGCAGTGGGCGATACATTAATAACATCAAAAGGAAGTTGCACCACAAAAGGCGAGAAATTTAGGAATGCCATTTTTAAAATTGAAGAAACTTGCAAGCAAATAGGAAGTCGATTGAGCACCGAGGCACCAGATGGTAAAGCTAAGTCATTTAAAGGGGCCGAGAAAGAATATCGAAAAGGTTTATATGCGGCAGTCTTTGATAGTCAGGACAAACCGATGTCCAAAAAAGATTTCGAGGCGAGAATAGATAATGCTTCTCAAAAGATGTTGTCTGTGGTTGATGTAAAACAAAGATCTTGGATAATCGCAATTATAGAAACTTTGGCCGAGGCTTTAAATATTGCTACTATTACAGGGTTAAGTCGCCTTAGTAAAGGAAAAACCTTTTTCTCTCGGACTAACTCAGGTCAAGAAGTGCGTAATTTAAACGAATCGCTTGTAGAGTCTCATACGGATCCGAAGGAAATGATGGCTAAGTATAAGAGAGAGGTAGGAGAGGCTAAAGAGCCTGAGACAGTTCAGCAGCCTATAATCCCTATTAAGTAAACCTTTAAGACACCACTTCGTTATGATATCTACTCATCGATGATAAAGTAGATATCATTCTAAATGCAGTTATCTGACTAATCTTTGAAAAATTTGATAAAAAATTTTTTACCCACATAACGTTCTTTATTATTTCTTTTTTGTACAGTTCTTGATATTTTTATTTGCTGTATAGAGAAATAACAAAGAGCTATTTTATTTTTTTCTCGCAGTTATATCAGTGCTAGCCGGTCGTTTATAAACGAAGATTATAGTAAACTTATTTTCCTTATAGAGATTAGAAATAATTACATCGTTCATATCTTCTAGTCATAGTAATAAAAAATATATTTTTCGGAGAACAGCTTAGTGTTTGAACGTCCTCAAGGTGGTGAGCGAGCGGTATTGGTGCAACTAGCACTGCCGGGAGTTGATGCAGATAAGGCATTGCAGGAATTTGAAGAATTAGCTCTTTCGGCCAAAGCTGAACTATTGGATTGTGTTTTAGGTACGCGTGCAACCCCTGATGCCAAGTATTATATTGGTAAAGGTAAAGCAGAAGAGATTGCACAGCTGGTTAAAGCGCTCGATGCCGAATTGGTTCTAGTCAACCATGAATTATCCCCATCACAAGAACGAAACCTGGAGCGTTTATTTGAATGTCGAGTGGTCGATAGAAGTGGTTTGATTCTTGATATTTTTGCCCAGCGTGCACGCACGTTTGAAGGGAAACTGCAAGTTGAGTTGGCGCAATTACAACATTTATCAACGCGCCTTATTCGGGGTTGGACTCACTTGGAGCGGCAAAAAGGGGGTATTGGATTAAGAGGCCCTGGTGAAACCCAATTAGAAACCGACCGTCGTTTATTGCGAGAACGCATTAAATACATTAACAAACGTTTGGAAAAGGTACGGAGTAGTCGCGATCAAAACCGCCAAGCCAGACGTAAGGCTTCTTTACAGACCGTGTCCTTAGTAGGTTATACCAATGCTGGGAAATCTACTTTATTCAATACATTGACCGGAGAAAGCATCTACGTGGCCGATCAATTGTTCGCCACATTAGATCCCACCATGCGCCAGCTGAATTTGCCGGGTTCTTCCTCGGTGATTTTAACCGATACCGTGGGATTCATTCGGGATTTACCGCATCAACTAGTAGAGGCTTTTCGCGCGACTTTAGAAGAGACACAACAGGCGGATTTATTGCTACACGTAATCGATATTTCTGATCCCCATTGGCGAGACAATGTGTTTTCAGTCCAACAAGTTTTAGATGAGTTGGGAGTACATGATATCCCTATCATTCTCGTATTCAATAAAATTGATTTACAAGAAGGATGGACGCCTAAAATTGATTACCAGGAAGGGAAATGTAAAGTATGGATTTCTGCCGCCGCAAATTTGGGATTGGATTTGCTCAAAGAGGCCATAAGTACTCAATTGCATGGGGCGGTACTTATTGAAAATGTAGTACTCAAAGCAACCCAGGCAAGATTACGGTCGCAACTGTATGAATTGGGTGCTGTATTAAGTGAGTCCCATAATGAAGATGGTGATTGGTTATTGAAAATCCGCCTTACCCAAGCGCAAAAACAACGGTTGTTTGCAGTGGACAGTCCACCCTCATTGTAACCGCTTTTAGCTTAGATTTGCTTTGCTGCATCCGGACTACGATGTAACTATTTTACTATCGATTAAATTGTTGGGTCAAAATGCCCCAACATTACAGTTACGAGGATTATGCTTTTTGTAGGGCAGTATCTAGAGTTTTAATGTCTTGGCCACCATAAAGTGTATTAACGAGCTCTCCTTGTGGATTGATAATGAAGGTCACAGGTACGCCAATAATATCACCTAATCCTAATGCAAGAGCTGGATCCGTAGCTAATGACGGATATAAGATATTGAATTTGCGAATCAGTCTCTTTTGCTTGTGTATTGGCAACCCGTCATAATTTACGGCGAACAATACGATCGGGTCATTTTCGTGTTTTCGATAAAATTGATTCAGTTCAGGAATTTCATCAATACAGGTTTTACACCAGCCCGCCCAGTAATTAATAAGCACCCATTTTCCTTTCAGAGATGCAAAAGAAATTGTATTACCTTGAGTATCTTTTAGTAGAACATCCGCCTGACTCATGGCTGCTGTGCTCAACAACATTAATGCTGCAAATAAGGTTTTTATTTTTGAGTTCATAGTTTATCTCATGCACTGTTCAGAAGCTGCTTTATTTTATTGTAAGTGTGAGCCGGAAAAAATATTTTTTTGTACTATACCAAAAAATGCTCCTAAAATCGCATCCTTCTATGAGTTTTGTTTGCATAGTAGACCCGTGATCAATGATTTAGGTATGATGATTGGATTTTGAAAATAACCGAGATCTCCAATGGCTAAACTCTATTTTTATTTTGCAGCAATGAATGCTGGAAAAAGTACAGTGCTCTTGCAATCAAGTTATAACTATCGTGAACGCGGTATGAATACCTTATTATTTACGCCAGCCATAGATAATCGTTATCAACATGGTATGGTCTATTCTCGCATTGGCTTATCCGAACAGGCTTTGATTTTCCATCCAGAAGATGATCTGTATCAGCAGGTCATAGCGCAAGAAAAAAAATACGCGTGTATTTTGGTTGACGAAGCTCAATTTTTAACACGAGCACAAGTGCATCAATTAACGGAAATCACAGATCAATTAAATATTCCTGTGCTTGCCTATGGATTGCGTACGGATTTTCGTGGCGAATTATTTGAAGGGAGCCAATATCTTTTAGCGTGGGCGGATGAGTTGGTTGAACTTAAAACCATTTGTCACTGCGGACGTAAAGCGACCATGATTTTACGATTAAATGCTCAAGGTGAGGTAATTACTGAAGGTGAGCAAGTTGTTATTGGTGGTAATGATATGTATTCCTCTACTTGTCGAAAGCATTTTAAACAACGAGAACCAGGAATCATTCGAGTGATGACAGAAGAAGTGACAGAATATTGATGAAATGTTCTTAGCCCCTTTGGAGGCTAAGAACGAATTTCCTATGACTTAAAGTTTATGTTGTGCATCCTCGGCAATGGTGGAGACTAGTTCTTTAGCAGGATTGTCTTCGATCAACTGTCGTGCATATTCAACGAGCTCTTCAGAGGCAATAGGAATTTCTTTGGGAACATCCTGCAAAATCATAGTCATCCCAGAGGTTGTATATTTTTCTAGAACTTCTTGATACTTAGGTGAGCCCATCATGCGCACTGCGTCAGCCATGGTTAAAATTCTAAAGCCTTCTTTAGTCATGCCTAGTTCTTGTGCTCTTCTATTCATTTTGTCAAAGTACTTATGAAACAGAGAACCTTCTGCAGAGGTAGTTGAGGCAATCTCTATAGACATTATTCTTTTACGGAAGAATGGGTTCATGATGGTTGTAGTATCTACGGTTTCTGCTTTTGTAAAACCGCTTAAAATACGCCCAGCGCCTTGTACAAGTACTAAACTATGTAGATCCAGATCAAATTTCGGGCGCCAATCATCCTCTTTTGTGGCGCCCAAAACGGCGGTGGTTTCATTATTTCCCTGAGCAAGATCAAAGATATTCTCACCTCTGGTGTATTCTCCAGGAGTCTGTTGGGCGTTGAGAATACTTTGATAATATTGGAACTGTTCTACATCGATATGTCGGGCTGTTTGTGGACGAATATACACTGCAGGTAAGCACATCGATGCAATGGCTCCTTTCGCAGAAATGAGCTGAAACCCTATCATGTATTCTTTAACAGTGTATGGATCCGGTGAGGTTGAAAGCAACACACAACTCTTAGGGTTGTGGATAAATTCAGCAATGTTTAAAGAAAAAGGTCTGTTAGTGTATTTTCCAGCCCCAAATCTTCCATCGGTCGCAATATTTTCTACCTCACCAAAGCCTGCCATGCCCCGGTGAACTATATCTAATCCTCTAGGCAAACTGCTTAGCATTTGATGGTAATCTACTTTTGCTTGTTTAATAGGTACATGATGATGCGCACTTTCCTTGGGTATATCTCGACTAAAAATCCTTCCTATGCTGCCAGATTTTGTCAAATGGTTTAAAACAACACGACGGCATGGACTAACAGGTGCAACTCGAGCGACTCTGCCTAACATAACGTGGCCCTCCGGGGTATTTTGGCTAAATATAAATTTAGCTGTCTATTTTATAAGCATAGCATAGGGTGGGTTTTGTTCAAAAATGAGGCGATAATGGGGTGGGATGCCGCTATGGAAAGTTAGTGATCTTGTTCGAAAGACGCTTTATTGAAATAGGGATATTAGAAATATAGGTGGCAGACTTGCGTGAAAAAAGCATAGTGATTAAATGACTATCTATATTAAATGAAGTAAAACTCGCTTAGCTCCTAATCTATTGGATGCTAAGTAAGGCTTTTGTCATGGCTTAAAATTTATGATCCATTTTTTCGGCGGTTAGGATCTCTGACTCTTCTTTTTCGGGATTTTCCTCGATCATTAGCCGCGCATATTCGACGAGTTCTTCCGAACCAACAGGAATTTCTTGGGGAACCTCCTGCATTACCATGGTCTTGCCTGAGGTTGTATATTTTCCCAGAATTTCTTGATATTGAGGTGAACTCATCATACACGATGCGTCCGCAAGAGTTAAAACTCTAAAACCAGTTTTGGTTATCCCTAGTTCTTGTGCTCGTTTATTCATTCTATCAAATTGTTTTGGAAACGCGTCTCCTTCGGCGGTGGTAGTTGATGCAATTTCTATGGACATTATTCTTTTACGAAAGTAGGGGTTTTTAATTGTTGTTGTCTCTACAAAGTCTGCTTTTGTAAAACCACCCCAGATGCGTCCTGCGCCCTCTACAAGTACTAAACTATGGAGATCGGTAATAAGTTTAGGGCGCCAGTCATCTTTTTTGGTTGCACCCAAAACTACGGTTGTTTCATTATTCCCTTGAGCAAGATCAAGAATATTTTCGGACCGTATACGATTACCAAACTCTACTGCCCCATCAAGAATCTTTTGATAATATTCAAATGACTCAACATCAATATGTCTTACTGTTTGCGGACGAACATAGACTGCAGGTAAACACATTGATGCAATAGCTCCCTTTGCAGTAATGAGCTGAAATCCTATCATGTATTCTTTGACGGTGAGTGGATCCGGTGAGGTCGAAAGCAACAAACAGCTCTTGGGATCATGTATAAATTGAGCAATATCTAAGGAAACGGGTCTTTTAGTATATTTCCCTGCGCCAAATTTCCCTTCTAATGCAATACTTTGTACTTCTTCATGACCTGCCATGCCACGATGAACGAAATCCGCTTCTTTGGGTAAATTATCAAGCATCTTCTGATAATCTACTTTGGCTTTTGTAGTAGATATGTGATGCCTTTCATGACCGTGCTTTTCAAGATGTTCAAGTTCTTGATAGCGAAGAGTATGGCTAAAAATAGTTCCTAACTTATGAGTGAAATAAGAGGGTTTTATCTGGTTTAAAAGCACAAAACTTAATGGATTTACGCTTAACTGACGTGCTTTGCTCCACATAATTTCGACCTCCGCATGTTAATTGGTCAAGAATCATTATTTTTAATTTTAATGTCCTTTTATTAAGCATAGCACAGAGGGGGGGATGTTCAAAAAGCAAGCAATAAATGGGGGCGCAGCATACTTGGGGTAAAAAAATAAAGCCTTTCTTAGCCACCTAATTTACTGGAGGCTAAGAAAAGAATTGTTATCTGAAGACTTAAATTTATAAATGCATTGATGGATTGGCTGCTCTATATTCTTCTTTTAAAGAATATTCATTAATTAAGGAAATTGCATACTGAACGACTTCCTCTGAGCCAACAGGAATATTCTTTGGAACACCATTCAATATTAGTGTTTCTCCAATGGCCTTATATTTTTCAATAAGCTCTTGATATTCCTTGGAGTTCATTAGGACTTGAGCGTCATCTATTGTTAAAACTCTTTGGTCGCGTGCAATTAATCCTAATTCTTGGGCCCTCCTAGTCATTGTTTTAAGGGAATCGTTAAATAGTGCACCTTTACCAGAATAAGTTGAGAAAATTTCAATTGCCATCACCCTTTTACAAAAATTTGGATTTATGATGGTTGTAGTTTCTAATGTATTAGCATTTGTAAAGCCACTCAAAATACGTCCAGCACCTTTCACAAGGATTATACTGTGGAGATCTCTATTAAATTGTGGACGCCAATCATCTTCTTTTGATGCACCCAAGACCACGGTTGTTTCATTATTTCCCTCAGCAAGATCAAAAATATTTTCAGCGCTTGCACGGAGTCCTGCTTCCAAATCATCATCGAGTTTGTTTTGATAAATTCGAAAAGTTTCAACATCGATGTGTCGTGCTGTTTGTGGACGAATATATACTCCGGGTAAACACATTGATGTAATGGCTCCTGTTGCAGTGAGGAGCTGAAACCCCACCATATATTTACTAACGGTGTAAGGGTCTGGTGAGGTAGAAAGTAATAAGCAACTCTCGGGTTTATGTACAAATTCTGCAATATCTAAAGAATCTGGTCTTTTAGTATATTTCCCAGCCCCAAATTTATCATGGGTCACAATACTTTTTACTTCATCGTAACCAGCCATCCCGCGATGAACAAAATCCTTTTCTTTTGGCAACCGGTCAAGCATTTGATGAAGATCTTCCTTTGCCTTTTTGGTAGGTATCTGTTGATGTTTCTCTAACTCTCGACCGGGAGGCATGCTACTAAAAATTAAACCCAATTTACCAGGGTTTATCTGGCTTAAAACTGTAAAACTTAAAGGAGTGAATGTTGTAAGCTCCTTTGCTTTATTCCACATGATTAGGTCTCCTGATTTTCAAGTTGGTGAAACAACTTTGTCTGGTTTGCCTATTTGTTAAGCATAGCACAGAGGGTTTTTTGTACAAAATGGCTTAATCCTGTTGTCTCATGGTGCCGAAGAGGAGTCCTAGAGGGCTCTTTTGGGAGCAGAAAACTAATCATTAAGATCGAATCATGGATTTTGAACTATGCTATATTAGCGGAAGGAAATTAAAGTTGTTTGTTAGCAAACATGGAGTGTATTCATGAGCGAAATTAAAGTAGAGCGATTAATCAAAGGTATCCTGGTACGAGAAGGGGCTGGTGTGAAATTACATCGCTATATTGGTATCGAGAGAAGCAATGATTTTGAGCCTCTTCTTTTACTTGATTATTTCAAAAGCGCTGATCCCTTGGATTATATGGCGGGTTTCCCCTCTCACCCACATCGGGGTTTTGAGACCATCACTTATTTACTCGATGGCAGTATTACTCATGAAGATAATAAAGGGCATAAAGGAGTTATCGCGGCGGGTGATGTGCAATGGATGACTGCCGGGAAAGGAATAATTCACTCAGAAATGCCTTCAGCAAATGGCCAATTACATGGCTTGCAGTTATGGTTAAATTTGCCTGCGGCAGAGAAAATGCGGGCTCCTTTCTATCAAGAAATGCAAAGCGCTCAGCTACCAGTCGAAACAAATGACTCTGGTGCACGACTTAAAGTTATTGCAGGTAAGACTGATAATGGAACCAATTCGCCAATTACAGGTATTGCGACCCAACCTTTATTATTTGATATTATTTTGCCTCCGGGGGCGAGTATGCAGCAACATATCCCCAACGATTACCAGGCCATCCTGCTGGTAATTTCGGGTACGGTTCGCATCGGTGAGCAATTAGTACAGCACGATACTTTGGCAAAACTTGGCGCCGGAGATAATTTACTTTTGAAAAGTGAGACCGCAAGTCAATGTATTCTGATTGCAGCGGCGAGACTCCATGAACCTATTACGCGACATGGGCCATTTGTAATGAATACTCAGGAAGAAATAATACAAGCTTTGGACGATTTTCGCAGTGGTCGATTCTAAGCAAGCCCTCACCCCCAGCCCCTCTCCCGCTTGCGGGAGAAGGGTTAGGGAATAAGGGTTATTTAAGCCACGCAACCAACAACGATTCCATTGTTCTTCTAGCCGCTCTTAATGCATCGGAGTCAAGCGCAGATGGGCTATGCAAGTCATCGCAATGGGCGGCTCCTGGGATCAATTGGTACGTCAATCTAGGATTAATTGCATTTCCATTTTTTTCAGCCAAAGAAAGAGTAGACCAGGGATCGTTTTCTCCATTCGTAAAATAAATATTCGAGCTTAGGATATCCATTAAAGGAACGTATAAAGTGTTATTGAGTTCTATGGTGTTGGCGGGTTGAGATAAACCAAACAAGCGTTGGCATACATGATGATGGTAATCCATATTAATTAATGACGATCGCGTAGAAAGAGTCGCGTCAGGATGGGCATTTTGCCAATAACCGTATTCTTTGCATGATTGATAGTACCACTGACGCATGCCCAAGCCATCTTTATAATCACTTGGATTTTCGCTCATGGCGCCCTGCGCAGTCATCTCTACCGCGCTGACATGCATGTCTTGGTATAATTTTTTAGCGAACTCTGCATAGCCTTGAAGTGGGGTTGGACTTGCAGATAAGCTGGTACAAAACGCATCGCGCATTCCGTATTGTACAGCTGCAGCACCGGTATCAGCAATCAAGTACAAAAAATCAACAGGATCATCAACCGCAGATGCATCAAACAAAGCTTTCATTTGGCTCCACTTCGTTGCATCACTTAAACTGGCCTCCACGGTACTGACTGCCTCTCTCATTTGATTGGCGCATTGTGGTCCCGCCACTTGAGTTACATGGGCATCGTATTCAATAAAGTCTTCTTTAGCCATGACTGGTGCGGATGAAGCTAAGGCGCCGACAACTAAATATGGGAATTTTAACCGATAATAAGCGGATAATGAGCCCGGATAAGAACCACCAAAAGCGACCCATTTCCCAGTCCAGTTTTTTTCGTTACTTATATGGCGTTGAAAATAAGCCAAATCATCCAAAGCTGCTTCTGTAGTTAAGAAACGTAGATTTTGGGTGGATAATGAATTGAAGGGCAAACTCTCACCATAGTATCGATGTTCTAGCGCAATGAGTTTGGCATGAAACTTTTGTGCGTAATTTCTGATTGCACCATTTAGTGCGCGTTTAGTACAAGCCGCCTCACCGCAAATATAAAAAAATACGGGAGAATCATCAGTTGGACCGTAGGTTTCATCAATATAGTAGCGTTGAGAAAAGGTTCCTATAGAAGGTTCATTATGATCGATTAGCTGTTTGAAATAGCTGAGGTGAATGGTTTTTTCAGCAACTAAAGGAATTTTTTCTGTTTGTTTATTTTGTAAGTAGCGCTCTACCACTCCTGCTTGAGCTGTAGAAAAAGTAGTGCAGAGAGTAAGGAAAAGTACGGTACATTTTTTAGTAAACATCATATGCATTATCCTTAATGTGATATAAAGCTTTTTCGTATTTATGGCTTTTTAACCGCCTATAATACTAATGCCCCACCTTATACAGAGCCTCTATTTTTTGCAAGAGTAATAGAGAGGTTTTTGTGCTTTGAAAAAAGAGTTATTTTGTCTGAGTAGGTTGCATGTTAAATAATATTTGCACAATTCACTTGGATATTGTCTATTTTCATGCCATGATGGTGTCAGTGTGACTTTTTTGAGTGATTTTTATGTTAAAAAAAATTCTGAGCGTTACTCTTGCTTTTATCACTTATGATGCCTTTGCTGCCACTGAGGTGGATTTATATAAGGCTCCATTAAGTAGTTTGAATCAATTTTCAGTGAAACAACCCTCAAATAAAAGTGCACGCACCGCAGCACCAACTGCAGAAAAAAATACCTTGCAACAAGTAAGTCAAACACAAGAGCACTCAAAAACGATCATGCGGTATCAACAAATATATCGAGGGATCCCAGTTGTTGGTGCACAAGTTATGATTACTAAAGAAGATGCACAAGTAAATGGTCATTTACTTAACGACATTCAGCTCAATACCCAACCTGCTCTGACCTCGAAACAGGCCATTGATTTGGCCAAAAAATCTTGGTTCAGCTTTAATTCTCAAGCACCCATTCATGAAGAGTTGAGTGAGTTACAAATTAGGGCAAGCCAAGATAATGAATTGAAACTGGTTTATCAGGTTTCGTTTAAAACCACCCAAACGGATAACAAACCCGCGTGGCCCTTTTTCATTATCGATGCACAAAATGGTGAGATAACCAAACAGTGGAATAACATAAAAAATTATATGGACACTGGCCCTGGTGGCAATGAAAAAGTTCATGAGTATTGGTATGGACGAGATGGATTGCCGTTCTTGGAAGTAACCCAAAATGGCAGCCAATGTGTGATGAATACTGCAAAGGTAAAATTAGTTAATTTGGCATCTGCTTGGGATTGGAATGATCTTTTGATTACTCCATTCCAATATCCTTGTAGCAAAAATACAGAAGAAAATATCAATGGTGCATTTTCGCCAACCAACGATGCGTATTATTTCGGCCAGACTATAGTAGATATGTATAAAGAATGGTATGGACTCAATGCGCTGCAACAAACGAATGGAGCACCCATGCAGCTTGTTATGCGCGTCCATTTTGGTCAGCATTATGACAATGCGTTTTGGGATGGTCAATTTATGTCTTTTGGCGATGGTGAAGACTTTTACCCCTTAGTCTCTCTCGATGTCGCAGGTCATGAGGTAACGCATGGTTTTACGGAGCAACATTCAGGTCTTGAATATCATGATCAATCCGGAGCTCTTAATGAATCTTTGTCTGATATGGCGGGACAAGCATCGCGTGCTTATCTTTTGGAAAAGTTCCCTCAACTTTATAATAAACTGTATCTGGAACCCAATACTGTAACTTGGGGTATTGGCGAGACGATTATTCGTGATTCATTTGGTAAAGCGTTGCGCTTCATGGATTTTCCTTCTTCGGATGGTAGTTCTGCAGATTGTTTGGATAAAAATTTAGCTCAAAGTCACGGCGCCTATTGCGCAATCAGTTATCCTGAATTAGTGGCTTATGCAAAGTCAAATATATCTAATCCGCAAGAAAGACAAAGCTTTATTGTGCATACAGCAAGTGGCGTGTTCAATAAAGCATTTTATTTATTAGCTAAGAATATAGGTATTAAAAAGGCCTACCAGGCGATGATAGTTGCCAACAGCAAATACTGGACTCCCACGACGAATTTTACTCAAGGCGCTTGCGGGGTGTTGTATGCAGCTAAAGATTTGCAGATTGATTCGCAAATGGTCAAATCGGTGTTTGGCCAAGTAGGGGTGAGTACCACCAGTTGTAAGGTCAATTAAATCAGTATCTTTTCCTGCCCAGGACACGAATTTACTTGTTTTGGGTGGGCGGAAGTCCTTCACTTTGTTACTTGCAGTTTAAGCGTCGATCAATTTTTTGGATAAATCGCCCAAATGTGTTCCATTTATGTCTTGGGGTAATTCATAAAGCATCTTTTTTGCTCTACATGTTATTTCCCGATCAACATAATTAGTATATAATTATCAAGTTTTTAATTTAAGATTAAAATTTTAAATGGTCATCTTTTTTATTACTTTAAGCATCCTGATATTAAGCCTGCTTTGTGTTGCTGTGATGGTGTTCAAACTCTCTCGCCAACCTGCTGAGCCTATATCTTTGATGCAATATTTGAAATTAAGCATCAGCGGCGTCATCGCTTTTATTGCAGATACTTTAGGCGTGGGTAGTTTTGCTGTGAATGTGGCTTTGGCCAAATTGACGGGTACGTTCCGTGATGATGAAATGCCTGCTGTAAATAATGGCGCCCAAGTGATTCCAGGAACGATCGAATCTTTATTTTTTATGGGCTTGATTGACGTTGATTTAACGACGCTTCTAACTTTAGTTATGGGTACTTGTGTTGGTGGTCTACTTGGTGGTTTTGTTGTAAGTCACTTAAGCAAGCAGGCGATTCGCTTGGCGATGGTTTGTTGTTTCGCTTTAATTATCTTACTGTTAGTTTCTCATCAATTCCGCTTATTGCCTGTTGGTGGTGAATTAACAGAATTGCACTCATGGAAATTGATTATAGGCTTTCTGGCAATGGTGGTTTGCGGTGCTTTAACTTCAGTGGGAATCGGTTTATTTGTGATGGTTCAAGGCGTATTATTTTTAATGAATATTTCGCCTGTAGTTGCATTCCCAATTATGACAACTGCGGGAGCCATGCAGCAACCATTAACTACTCTGGTATTCTTAAAGCACGATAAAATCCCTTTAAAGAAAACCATGATTCTAAGTCTTTCAGGTTGTTTAGGCGTCTTTATTACGATCCCCATTTTTATGCAATTAACCATTACTTGGTTGCATTTTCTTTTATTAATCATTCTGATCTATAATTTCTTTGCTGTAGGACGTTCGTATTTACGTTCCAGACCCAGCAAAAATTATGTACAAGCCTCAACACCAGCTTCCCTTGTAACCGCAGAATAATAGCGATACTTCACACGCTCATTTGGTGAGCGTGTGAAGTATATAGTATGATTAGCTAATTTTTAAAAATAACAGTATACGCTATGGATGAACCAGTCAGTAAATCGCAGAAAAAACGAGATGCCGATTTTTTGCAGAAAATGGGTGTAAAATTGATCGACTTGAGTTTATCCAAACTTGAGTTGCTTCCGCTTCCCGACAATCTATACAAAGCCATCATTGACGCAAAATCAATTAAAAGTCATGGTGCAAAAAGAAGGCAAGCTCAATTAATTGGAAAATTAATGCGCGCCGCTGAACATGAAGAAATTTTGGCCGCTTATGATCGTTTGCTTGAAGAAGAAAGTGCTGTCACTGCCTCATTCCATGAAGTTGAGCATTGGCGTGATCGCTTGATCAATGAAGGTAAAGATGCACTAACTGCGTTTATCGAAGGCTATCATCCAGAAGATGTTCAACATTTAAGGCAATTAATTAAAAAAGCAATTGATGATCAACAGAAAGAAAAAAATACAGGCGCTGCCAAAGCACTATTCCGCTATTTGAGGTCGATCATAGAATGAAATATTCTTTATTCGTAAGCTGTCCACGTGGACTTGAATATTTATTAGAAGAGGAATTAAAGTCCTTGGGTCTCTCAGTTACGCGGGTCAGCCCACAAGGAGTTTACGGAGAGGCTAATTTATTGACGATATATGAGTTATGCCTCTGGTCAAGAATAGCTAATCGCGTGCAATTAATTCTTTTTAGTGGGTATGCGGGTAATGAGCAGGCACTGCATCAACTGTGTACAGAGTTTCATTGGCAAACAGTTTTTTCACATGACAAAACAATCGCGATAGAATTCCATGGGGCATCTGAACACATTCGCAATACAATGTTTGGTGCACAGGTAGTTAAAGATGGGATTGTCGATCATTTCCGTAGGTTAGATCATTCACGACCTACAGTAGACAAAGAAAAACCACAAATTCTTATTCATGCCTATTTGAAAAATGATGTAGTCACAGTGAGCTTTGATCTCACTGGATATAGCTTGCATCAAAGGGGTTATCGTCAGAAGGCTGGTGCTGCCCCTATAAAGGAAAATGTCGCTGCGGCATTGCTTATGCGAGCCAAATGGCCAGAGTTAGCGGCTAAAGGCTATGCTTTGCATGATCCTTTTTGTGGGGCCGGTACCCTAGTCATTGAAGCGGCGATGATGGCCGCGCATATTGCTCCTGGTTTATTACGTCAGGATCAATCATTACAATATTGGGCACAACATCAATCCTCATTATGGGAAAAATTGAGGGTAGAAGCTTTGCAACAGGTTAAATCGCTACCCGTAACTTTATTAGGAACTGATGCAGATCACAAAATAATTGCTATCGCCCGGGCAAATGCGGAACATGCTGGTGTTGCACCGTTAGTTAATTTTAAACCCTTGGCATTGAAAGAGATTGAGGCTCCCACAACAAAGGGATTGGTCATATGCAACCCTCCGTATGGTGAACGCCTTAGTGATGCCACGCATTTAGTCCCTCTCTACCAGCAGCTAGGTAAGATTTTACATGCGCATTATCAAGGTTGGAAGGCAGCTGTTTTGACCTCTAACCCTGTTTTAGCTAAAGCTTTAGGATTGCGTGCTAGTAAACAATACACCATATATAACGGTGCCCTGGAGTGTAAGCTGTATTGTTTGGATATTCATGCAACTAATGAGCTTAAAGGGATCATGGGTAATAACCTATCTGACAGTGCTCAGATGTTATTTAATCGACTGGAAAAGAATTATCGTCATTTACAAAAATGGGCTAAGAATAACCAAGTTTCGTGTTATCGAGTATATGATGCGGACTTGCCTGAATACGCATATGCCATTGATATTTACAACGATTATGTAGTTCTCCAGGAGTATGCTGCTCCCGCGAGCATTCCCACTCATAAAGCAGAAAAGCGAAGTTTAGAGGTGATGCAGGTAACTCCACGAGTATTAGGATTGGAGCCTGATAAACTCGTAGTAAAGCAACGGAAACAACAAAAAGGCAGCGAGCAATACCAAAAACTGGGACAAAGTAAAAAAACCATGGTAGTCACAGAAGGTCCGGCTAAATTTAAAGTGAATTTATATGATTATCTGGATACTGGTTTATTTTTGGATCATCGTTTAATGCGCTTGAGTTTCGGTAAATTAAAACCGGGAACCCGCTTTCTCAACTGTTTTTGTTATACGGCCAGTGCCAGCGTTCATGCGGCCTTAGCCGGGGCTCTGACCACTAATGTTGATTTGTCTAATACTTATTTGCATTGGGCTGAAGAAAATTTCAAATTAAATCATCTTGATTTATCGAGACATCAGTTTGTGCAGTATGATTGTCGCGAATGGATGAGAGTTGCTCGCGATCGATTTGACGTGATTTTTTTAGATCCCCCGAGTTTTTCCAACTCCAAACGTATGACAGACACTTTAGATATTCAACGGGATCATGTTTCTTTAGTTAATTCTGCCATGCGTTTACTCAATCCCAATGGGGTTTTATATTTTTCTACCAATTTCCGACAATTTAAATTGGATGCTCAACTTAAAGAAAAATATTCAGTGCACGATATTAGTGCCCAGACTATAGATCAAGATTTTAAGCGAAATCAAAAAATACATCATTGTTACAAGATCATGATGCCGCAATTTGCGAGTACTTGAGCCTAGGATTAGTGTATAGGGAGTAAGAATGAAAAAGCGAAAGGAAAGAAGAAAAAGATTATTAACTCCTACTAATGTCTACCAACATATGCTCCGTAATGCTTTTTTTGGGCTTTTAATGACTGCACTGGCGCTTTTTATCGGAATGTTGGGATATCATCTTTTGGAGCATATGTCCTGGGTTGATTCATTCATGAATGCATCCATGATTCTTTCCGGGATGGGACCTGCGTCCAATTTGGTAACGATCCCTGGAAAAGTCTTTGCAGGATGTTATGCGTTATTTAGCGGCTTGGCATTTATTGCAATTATGGTGATTATTCTTTCACCCCTGATTCATCAGTTTTTTCGTAAAATTCATTTGGAAAGTAAAACGATCTATTCTGATGAGCAGGAAGAAAGTTAACAAACCAAATTAAAAAGTATTTTTTTGAACGTTCACGCCCTATCACTGAGCTGTATTTGGCATATCTTGCGCGAAAATAATACCTAGGAAAGCTTCACGTACGAATTTATCCAATGGCAAGTTAAGCTTATTTTACTGGAGCCTACGTTCCGCGACTTGTTCGTAGAAACCAAGGAATGTAGGCTTAGTCGCTGGACATAGGAAGGGAGAAAATATATAAAATAATATTCTTAATTTAGAGCCATTAATTTATGCTGAGTTTCCTCGGCATTATTTTGCGCAATCTGCGCTCAAATCAAACAGCCCCAAGATTCAAGCCTACTCCCAGTACGGTTACTCATTTTTTTCCATACCATAGATTTGCTCTTTTAAAGACTGCATGAACCCGGCCATGAAAAATAACTCTGCAATCAGAAATAATGGCGCGATAAGTGCCTGGCTCAAATTATCCATAAATGCGGGTCTTTTACCTTCGAGATAATGACCATAGAATTGTAATCCCCAGCCTACGATAAAAAAAATAACAAATGACCAAAGACCTAATGTCGTTGGACCATCTTGGCTGAACCAATTTGCAATTAATAACAGGATAAACATAATTGGAGTAAGTGCCAACGCGAGTTGCCAATTTAAACGGAAGTAATAAATTAAGGCAATTAATGTCATTAAACAGGCAAGATTAGTTGCAAAGACACCGGGAACGATAATTTTTACAAAACCGAACAGAATCATCACCGATAAAATAATGAGTGGCACACCTGCCATATGTGTATAACGTGTTTGGATGTTTTGATGATAGTCGGCATAAAACTGTGCTTGTTCAATAAAAGATTTCATTTTAAAAGCTTACTAATAGAGTTTTATAAAACATAGCACATTCTCTTAAAAAAAGCAGTTGTAATGTAGCCTAGGTGATGCGCGGCGCAGCACAGGCTAAATTTACTTACTTATCAAATGTGTATGCCCCTACCAGATAAAGCACATTTCCATTGGTTGATGAGCCAGGAATATAGGCGGCTTTTAAAGAGAGTTTTTTATAAAATATACCCGCCCATGGGACTGCTCCTGGGAAAGGAATGCTGTGTAAGATATCAGGGCGTGAAGTAACTAGTACGGAAAAGCCCAATCCTGCTTTAAAATTTTTCGTCAATTGTGCGACTTTCAAATAAGCATATCCAACAGTTGGTTCAAGCTTACGGTGGGACTCAAGGAATGCGATAGCATAAAGACCATGCCAATTTCCTTTTTCATCAAAAAAACCTTTACCAAATCCACCACCCCAAGCTAGTTCATTGTATTTTTTTTCTCGGAGTCGTTCAGCAGAATAAGTAAAGCGGTTATGCCAGGCATAACCTGAGAAGTAAAGTTCTCTGTTGCCTTCGGTCCATGTTTGATGCAGCCGATGACAAAGAGGCCTAAATATCGGGAGCCAATATTTACAGCCTTTGGGTTCTTCTGTACTCAACCCAACGATGTCTTTTTTCTTTGCATCATTCGGTGTTGAGGCATTGGCGATTGATGTTTGAGTTTCGTTGGATGAGGGGGTAGAAGAGATTACAGAGGATCTGTTACTGTAAGTATTTAGAGAAAATAATATTAATAGACCACTAATGATCATTCGTAAGGTTGTTTTGTTCATTTTAATTTTAAACCTATGCGGGATCTAAACTACACATATAATTTTATGAGCTAACTTTTCCTATTTTGGCAGCGTTCTTGCTTATAAATAAAATAGAACTATGAAGTTTCAACATCGTGAGCATACCATGGACTTGTTACGTAAAAAAGAGATTAATGCATCATTTGAGGGAGAATCCCATCTGGTTAAATGTCTTACTGCCTTTGATCTGACCTTTTTAGGTATTGGAGCCATTATAGGTGCAGGTATTTTTATTTTGACAGGGGTTGTAGCTGCAATAGATGCGGGTCCTGCAGTGGTTTTTTCTTATATCTTGGCTGGATTTGCTTGTGTCTTTGCTGCCTTATCTTATGCTGAATTGGCTGCGTCAATCGGTGGATGCGGCAGTGCTTATGGTTATGCTTATGCAGGTTTTGGAGAGTTAATTGCCTGGATTGTGGGTTGGGACTTGCTATTGGAGTATGCTATTTCTGTGTCGGCAGTGTCTGTAGGATGGAGTAGTTATGCCAATGATTTTCTAATGGTTATAAAAATACACCTCCCTAAAATGCTCTTGCATGGGCCAACGAACGGCGGCGTTTTTAATTTGCTGGCGTTTCTGATTATTGCATTCTTAACTGGATTATTAATTTGGGGGGTCAAATCAAGTTCCCGAGTCAATAATATTATGGTGATGATCAAGCTTGCCGTAATTTTTCTTTTTATTGTGATTGCTACGAGGGAGGTGTATCCGCCTAATTGGTCACCCTTTTTGCCTTTTGGATGGGAAGGTGTAATTAAGGGGGCATCATTAATATTTTTTGCCTATATTGGATTTGACGCAGTATCTACAGCTGCTGAAGAGGCGATCAATCCACAACGCGATTTACCTATAGGAATAATAGGCTCATTATTTATTTGTACGATTTTATATATTATTGTTGCAGGGTTATTAACGGGTATAGCACACTACAGCACACTCAATGTTGCTTCGCCAATTAGCCATGCTTTATTGGTTTTAGGTTATAAAACAGTGGCTAGCTTTATTAGTGTGGGCGCAATAGCCGGATTGACTACTGTAATGTTAGTTTTATTTTATGGTCTTACGCGGGTTATGCTCGCAATGACTCGTGATGGTCTATTGCCAAACGTTTTTTCCAAAACCAATAAATATACTCATACCCCTATACGCGTTATTTTGCTATGTGGTGTGTTAATGGCTTCTCTTGCTGCTTTTGCCCCAATACACGTTTTGGCCGAATTAGTGAATGTCGGCACTCTATTTGCATTTTTTATTGTCTGTGCGGGCGTCCTCTTTTTACATTATAAACAACCCAATATGCATCGGCCGTTCAGAACCCCTGGAATGCCTTATGTCCCTATTTTGGGGATGCTCAGTTGTTTTTATTTAATTATTCATTTACCTCTGGTGACGATAATCCGTTTTGTTATTTGGATGGTTATTGGATTAGTGATTTATTTTATCTTTGGTTATTCCAATAGTGCTTTGGCAAAAAAATAATTTAATGGCGTGTTATGTCCTGGGGAGCATTCTGCTTCCTTACTCTCTATTTCTAACAAGAGAAAAAGCTATCTCATCTATGTAGTATAAAAAACAAATGTAGTTTCTTGAGCTAATTCCCTAAAAAATATGACAAATTTAATTTATAATCGCCGCACAGATTATTAAATAAACAAAGTTTGGAGCGGCAATGGAATCATCTGTAGAAATAAAAGACATAATTAAGCCAAAAAACACAAATCGACCGATCATAATACTAGAGCCTGAATATGCAGCTTATTTTGAAGGTTATCCTGGGGCTTATGGCTTTGATGCAGAGATATTGGAAAAACATGCGAGTGGTGAATATATAGGTTCTAATAATCTTGAGGATGCTTTATACAACACCAAAGCAATCATTACTGAATTAGCTAATGGCAGGGTTAAAATTGCTTTTGCTACAGAAGAAGATAGCACGGAGTTACAAAAAGTATTAGCGGAAGTTCCTCCGACTTTGTGGAGTCTGACTTTTGAACCCCGGCAACTGGAGAAGTCATTAAGCCAAGGCCCTAACATTTTTGAGGAGCAAAAGAAAAAATATGAAGTCCAACAGGAGCGCATTCAGGCAGAAGAAGAAACTCAATCTAAACTGAATTAACCAAATAGAGATAGACCTACTAAGAACTAAAGCGTGATGGTCGCTGATCATATGCTGTTTGATAATCTTAGATATGACTTAATACCAATGCAGCTGAAATTATTGCTGCTGCAGGTATGGTAATGAGCCAGGAAAAGAAAATTCTTTTAATAACGCGCCAATGTGCTCCTCCTACTCCGTTTATTAAGCCTACGCCAGTAATTGCTCCCGTTACGGTATATGTAGTTGATACTGGAATTCCACATTGTGTCGCAATAAAAAGTGAAACAGCCGCTCCAGTTTCAGCAGCAGAACCTTTCATGGGATCCAGTTTGGTGATTTTAGTTCCCATAGTCCGCACAATTCGCCATCCTCCGGCTAAGGTTCCAAGACTAATTGCTGCCTGACATGAAATGATCACCCAAAAGGGGACGTAAAAAGGGCCTTCAATCCACGCCGATGAAAATAGTATTATGGAAATAATGCCCATCGTTTTTTGCCCATCATTGCTACCATGAGTTAAGCTCAGCAATGCGGAGGAGCACAATTGGAATCCTTTAAATAATTTGAATTGAGTATCTTTTTTATTGCGCAAAAATTTATTAAAAAAATAAGTAATTGCCAATGCAATTAATAAACCAATTGCCGGTGATATAAAAATCCCACCAATGACTTTAGCAAAACCTGACATTTTCAGTGATGAAAATCCCCCTTTAGCAATTGCGGCACCCGCTAGGCCACCAATAAGCGCATGGGATGAGCTTGATGGAAGTCCATAATACCAAGTAACAAGATTCCAGAATATGGCGCCGATCAATGTAGCTAAAATAAAATGAGTATCAATAAAATCAGACTCAATCAGACCACTACCAATAGTTTTTGCTACCGTGAGATTAAATACTAAAAATGAAATGAAATTGAAAAAGGCAGCCCATATGACTGCTTGTTTTGGAGATAAAACCTTAGTAGTAACAATTGTGGCTATAGAGTTTGCTGCATCATGGAACCCATTGATAAAGTCAAAGATATAAGCAACCAAAATAACAAAAAGTGTAAATAAAATGGCTGAGTCCATAGCAATAGCTCCTTGTGCCATAGCTTTATAGCCTTAGCGAAACATAGCAAACACAAGATAGTGTAAAGCCCGGGTGCAGCGAAGCGGAGCCAGGGGTTCTTCTATTGCAATCTTATGTTATTTCCATCCTCAAATTGTGTATTTGCTCTATTTCATCAGACTACTATACATAGTAACTACTTTTAGTCATTAATTTAGATACACCACGCATTAATTGTTTGACCAGGTAAGGAAGTTCAATTCCTCCAGCGTTCAACGCTGTTGCTGCATGTTGTTCTTCATCTTCTTTCATTTTAACGAGAATCGCATGAGACTTTTTGTCTTTTGTTGGTAGTTTTTGTAAATGACGCCCCAGATGATCAGAGACTTGGCGCTCCGTTTCTGCAACAAAACCTAAACTGACTTTATCTCCAACAAAACCAGCAAAAGCTCCTAATATAATTGAGCCAGCATACCAGAAAGGATTTAATATACTTGGTTTTGAACCGAGCTCCGCTAATCGTTCTTCACACCAAGCTAGATGATCTATTTCTTCGGCAGCAGCATTACTCATTTGCTTTTTAATATGGGTTAAGCGAGCTGTTAACGCTTGACCTTGATAAAGTGCTTGGGCACAGACTTCTCCCGCATGATTGACGCGCATGAGACCAGCCACATGTTTCTTTTCTTTTATAGAAAGAGCTATGTCAGGAAGTGGTTCTGCAGGGGATGGACGAGTACTTATCCGCTGTGCAGGGGGAAATATAGTACGTAGCGCATTATCTACTTCGGCGATTAGAGTATCCAGCGTGCTCATAGGAATTGGGTATTTTGTTATTTAAGGCTTGAGCACTATAGTAGCCTGAATATCATTGGGTTTGAAGTCATTGTTAGATTTTTGTTCTTTCTTTATCGGTATGTCATCTCCCACATCCACCCAAACATCATCCTTAGAAAGGCCGTTTTCACTAGGTAGAAGAGCACTCACATTACTGCCTATTTCGGGTGGTTCAATATGGATTTCTTTGTGCTGTACAGGTGGAGTTGGAGTCTCTTCGGGGTAAATAGTTTTTCTGCCTAGCAGATGCATAACACCAAAAGAAGATGCGAGGGTAATTAATGAGAGCATAGCCCCGGTAGCTGTGGGAATTGATAAACTGATTAAAGAAAACAGTTCGATAAAAGGATAAGCTAGAGTACTTAACATGGAAAGTGCTCCAGGACCCATAGAGGGCATAAGTGCTGCCGCGAGAGGGGGGGCAAAGAAGGCAAGAGCACCTATTGCGGCCCCAATAAAGCATAAAGAGGCTAGTGCACTGAGATATCCTAAAGCAGGATGAACTTTTTGAGCGTCCTTAAAGCTTGCAATGGGCGAAGTAACGGTTCGAATCAGATAATAGGTCCCTTTAAATAGTCCCTGTAGTCCCATAGTGGAAAGCAGTAAAACACTTCGTATGCTTTGGGTGAACCAATTAGTTGGAGCCCAGGAAAGTGTCCTATTTTTTAAAAAGGAACATGTTTCACTAAGAAAATTAAGTGGGAACTCCGTAAGAAGCGATAGTAAATTGGTTAATGGGGCGGTAATAAATTTTAAAGTAATAGCATAGGCTATTTTTGAGCCTTTATCGGATGGCCACCCTAGAAAGTAATGGCCAAAATGATACTTAGATCGTTCCCCTTGTTCAGTAAGAGGTAAAAAAGTATCTTGCCAGGCCTTTATCCAGAAGGAAAAAATTGACATATCTGGGGTTATGGGTGCTTCTTGTGCGCGAAGTTTTTTGGCTGAATCCGTTACTGGATTTTTCAGAGCATCTAATAGTTCTGTAGGATTAGGATCGTCACCGCTCCCGAGTAAACTTGCTAAAGCTTCGATGACACTCCCTGTATGATAACCGCAAGTAATGCCATCAAAAAACGATTGAGTTCCCAAAGTATAATAGGTAGCAGAGTGGATTTCAGAACCTAAATGCGATAAATCGACACTTTGCTCTGAGCGTGCAAATGGATTTAAAGAATGCAATGCAGCAGCTAAGATGCCTCTTGTCGTATTTTTTGAAGAATCTTTTGCAAAGAAGCGTTCAGGATTGCTGTACTTGGAATCATAGATTTTTGGCTGTGCTCCATTAGGTGGAAGGTGCATCGTAACAATATGTTGTTCGGTAGCCCCTTGACCTTCGACTCCAACAAGGACATGCATGTGGTTTAAATTATTCCTCTTGAGATAACCTAAAAGTAGTTTAAGTGATCCAACAGGTATTGAATTACGAACAATAACCACGTTTCCCCGTTGCACATGGGACAACTCTAATGGGGAGAAATTTGTCTCATTCTCTTTAAATAAGTACGGATAGACAATGTCACCCAGTTTGAAATAGCCTGTCATTGATACTCTTGAGATGATTTGAACCTTTAAAGTATATATTGATCAATATTAAGGCATCCTTAAGTTGGCTTAATTTATGCTCACAGGGGAGGTGTCTTCGCAGAATATGTCACTCGAATGTAGTAAAGGATCTCTAAATGGAACGTTTCACGGAGATTCGTTTCGAAATTGTTAGGATTCACTTGAGATTTAGTTATTGCTGAAGCCAATCCTGTAGTGCCGTCACAGTTTCCTGATGAACTTTGAGTAGTTGTTGGTAAAGCGTTTGAGGATATAGTTCTGGATTTTTTTGAAAATGTTTTTCTAAGACTTCACAAGTATGACGCAAACGCATGGTACCACAATAAAGTGCACTACTTTTCATTTTATGTGTTAACTTGTTAATTTCAATCAGATCTTGCTTTTCCCAAGCCTGAGCTGCTTTTATTAAATCTTTGGTATTTTCTTCGATAAGAAGGTGCAGTATTTTTTTTAGGGCTCCTTCTGAACCTAGATTATTTATACCCTCAGTACTATCAAATAAGGGATATTCATTAAATTGCAGAATGGATTCAGGCTGTGAAGCCGATAAATTAGCCGCGGGAAATTTGGAATTGCTGTATCGAATCAATAGCTCCTGCAGCAAGTTAGTGCGAAGAGGCTTCGTTATTACTTGATTCATTCCAGATTGTAGGCATTCCTTTTCAACATCAGCGACTGCATGGGCCGTTAAACCAATGATTGGGATGGGTGTTTGGTTATGACTTTGTTCATACTGACGAAATTTTTTGGTTAATTGTATCCCGGTGGTGTCAGGTAGACCAATATCACTTAATATCCAATCGAAAGTATGGGATTGAAATAGTTCTAACGCTTGAGCGCCTGTTGAGGCCGATAAAAAGCGGATGCCAACTTGTTGTAAAAGATTTTCTATCATGGTTAAAGCAATAGCATTATCTTCAATAAGTAGTACCATAGGAACATTAGTTAATTCTTCAGAAGTCGTAGAGAGGGGGAGAGGTGTCAACTCTTGTTCATGAACAGGTTTTTCTGCATTCTGAATAGGTACTGTGAGCGTGAATGTGGTCCCAGCATGGATGGCAGAGTCAACACGTATCTTGCCTTTTAAAAGTTGGGTATAACGCTTCACTATATGTAAGCCTAAGCCATGGCCTGAGTAAAGACCTTGAGATGAGGGTGTTGCCCGATAAAACCGTTTGAAAATTTTGTCTTTATCTTTCGGCTTAATTCCCGGACCAGTATCTTTAACAAAAAATTCAAGTAATGTTTGGCCATGATGTGATTTAGGCCTGACTCCAATTTCAATAAACCCCTTTTCCGTAAATTTAACCGCATTTCCTAAAAGATTTAATAAAATTCGATGCAGTTTTACCGCATCTGTAGTTATCCATTCAGGAGTATTGCAGTCGATACTGATTAATAAATCCAATTTTTTCAAAGCGATGGTTGGACGTTCTAAATCTGCAATGCTGTCGATTAAATCATGCACATTACATACAGATTCATTGATAATGTTTTCTTGCTGACTACCTGCAGCAATTATATCGAGCACCCCATTAAGCAGCGCCAAGAGCTGCTCTCCGCTTATGTTTATCATGCGTGCATGTTCTTTGCCGCGGGTATTTTGAGCTTCTTGTTCCAGAATGCTAGATATTCCAATAATTCCACTTAAAGGGGTGCGAATATCATGACTCATATTGCGAATGAATTCGTCTTTGGCATAGTTCGCAGCTTCTGCTTTTTCTTTAGCTCTTTTGAGCTCGGATTCGATTTTTTTTAAATGAGTAATGTCGATGGTATTTCCAAGAATGCCAATAATGCTTCCGGATTTATCCAACAAAGGCCTTTTAGTCGAAAGTAAAATCACTTCTTCGCCTGATGGCAAAAGAGTTTTCTCCTCCCGTGACAACTCAACATTTTTTTCCATCACTTCCAGGTCATTTGCTCGATAAATATCGGCGGTTTGTTTACCGAATATCTCATAATCAGTTTTGCCCAGAACTTCATTTTCATCGCATTGATTAATGAATTTCATATGATGAAGACTTTGGACGCATCGTTGATTCATACCAGACCAGACACCTTTTAAGTCTTTCCAGTAGACATCTCCTGGTACGGCATCAAGCAGATTTTTTAATTGGGCATATTGTGCTTCCAGATGATCGATTTTATTTTGTAACGTATGAACTGTTTTTTCTAAATCAGCGATTAAGTTAGCAGTGCTGGAAGTTTCTTTTTTTGCCATTTTGTTCCGTGATAAATTAAAATTTTAATTCAGTGTATTTTTGAGTGCCCAAATCTAAAAAACATGAATTATCCTGTATTTTAGGGCTTGGTCAATCGTCTCCATTGCCATAAAAATTAAAGAAGTATTCCCTTGTTTTAAGCATAGCAGATAAAGAGGTTACTAACTTTTTATTAATATAGGATTTTTATTGAATTGATTGTTCTTAAAATTGAGGTCATGTTTCATTTGCATTCTGTTATAATGAGCAAAATTAAATATCCGGTAATACCATGCTCACTCCAGATGGACATTGTGCAAATAAAATTGAAAAAGTAATGCTGTTGGCATTATGGGCAAATGCTTTAAGAGATGAGATACAGGCGCAAGGTTTATCCGAAACCAAAAAATTAATCTTTGCCGGCCTTGGCAAACCAACCTATCCTATTAATTCACATACGATTGCATCTTATCTTTCATATTGGCAAAAATTAGACCATTTAACCAATAAATGGAAAGTAGACCCTCACCAGGTCGAAGAAGATATTGCTATTGATTATGGCGATCCTCGCGGAGATTTTGCGCCACGAGAATTAATGGCAGACATCATGTCACGCTGGTATGAAACAGAAATTACAGCACAAAATATATTATTTACTGTAGGAGGTATTGGTGCCTTACGAGTATTATTTGAAACTTTTAATACTCATTATGAAGATGTACCGGGTTATCGAATTATTACCCCTTTTCCTTATTACAGCGCTTATTCCAATAACCCCTTGCATTGTTTACACCCTATTCATGTGATGGATGAGCCAGGATATAAACTCACCGCACAGGCTACGGAAGAAAGTATTAAGGAGGCTTATTCCCTTGCTGAAATGGATCACGGTTGGCCAAAGGCCATACTCATTTGTAATCCATCCAATCCTCTGGGAAACATTATTGATGCAGATGAGTTAAGAAAAATTGCGGATGTTTTACGTCAGTATCCTGATTTGTACATCATTTTCGATGAAGCTTATACCGAGATGAGTTTTTCAGATATGCCTTCGTTCTTAAAAATTGCTCCCGATCTTAAAGAACGAGTGATCGTCCTACGTTCAGCAACAAAGGCTTTATCTGCAGCCGGCGAACGCATGGCAGTTCTTTTGGTGTTTGAATCCAGTTTGATGAATGAAATGCTCAATAAAAACATAAGCTACTTTATTCATGCGCCGCGTTCAGCACAAGCCGCTTATGCACAGACCATGGCGAATTTTGGGGCCGAGGAAAAAAATAATATTGCTACGTTCTATAAGAAAAAGGTCGATTATGTGGTTGCGCGGTTAAAAGCCATGGGGGCTGCAATGCCCGATCCTTCATATCAGATAGAAGCCACTTTTTATGTTCTTGCTGATTTTAGTGATATGTTTGGCTTGCCATTGCCCAAAGATGTTGCGCGCGTTTTGCAGCGGTCGGGTTTAGTAAAGACGGATGAAGAGCTAGCCTATTATTTATTGTTTGAAGATAATCTCATGATTACTCCTTTATCCTATTTTGGATTGTCAAAACATGATGGTTTTATGCGCATCACATGCAGCGGTCGCGAAAATGAACTCCATGACTTAATGGATAGATTGGAGCGACGGTTATTTGGGTCAAGAAAAAGTAAAAAAAACTATCTACTAGAGCGAATTAGCCACATGCTTCCTGAATTAGAGAAAATGGATGCCCATATGTTTGACCTTATTTGTCAAAAACTGGAAGCAGCCAATGTGGAAGAAGATACGTGTTTGAATTTAAAGTCAAAGAATCAAGTGATAAGAAAGATTTATGATACGGTTGTTGATTTTTTTGAAATAATGAAGCAAGAGGCCTAATAATCCCACTTGCATCCCTATTCGTAGCGTTTAAAGTCCATTGTGTACGCAAACACAATCTAATTCTGTTGATATTTAGCCTGTATCTCGAAGCAATCGTCATTGGATACAGGCTAAAATATGGAGGGTAGTTAATTTTGAATAAATTGATTGATCGTTAGGGTTAAACGCTTAACTAATTCATCGATTTCATCTTCATTTATAATGAGTGGGGGTAAAAGTCGTACCACCGTATCTGCAGTAATGTTAAAAAGTATGCCATTGTCCAGCCCAAGCAAACGCATGTCCATGGCAGGTCGGTCCAGTTCAATGCCTATCATATATCCTTTACCACGAATCGCTTTAACCCCAGGATGTTCGCCCAGATTTTTAATTAATTTTTCCATTAACAGAGCGCTGTTTTTCGTGACTTTTTCACAAATTTTGTCACGCTCTATGACTTCTAATACTGTTAAAGCGGTAGCGCAAGCAAGAGGATTGCCTCCAAAAGTTGAACCATGATTTCCTGGTTTAAATAAATCTTTTGCTTTTTTACTCATCAGGCAAGCGCTTATAGGAAGCCCATTTCCTAAACCTTTTGCTGTAGTAAGAACATCTGGTTGGATGTCATAGTGCATGCAGGTAAAAAGTTTTCCGGTGCGGCCATTTCCGGTTTGGATTTCATCCAAAATAAGCAACCAATCATGCTGTTCACAAAGTTTGGCCAAGGAGCGAAGATAACTTTCTTCTGCTGCATAAATTCCACCTTCTCCCTGAATGGGTTCGAGCATAACCGCAACAACATCTTCTCTGTTGGCTGCAATAGTATGAACGGCCTCCAAATCATTAAAAGGGGCGCGAATAAAACCAGGTACTAAGGGTTCAAATCCTGCTTGTACTTTTCGACTTCCTGATGCAGTCAATGTTGCCATTGTTCGGCCATGGAACGCTCTTTCCATAACAATAATTGAGGGTGTTTCTATTCCTTTTTTATGGCCAAAAAGACGGGTTAATTTAATGGCAGCCTCATTGGCTTCAGCACCTGAATTAGCGAAAAAAACCTGATCCATGCCGGCCATAGTTGTAAGTTTTTCGGCAAGTAATTCTTGTTGTTTGATGTGAAAGGTGTTTGATGTATGGATAAGCTTGGCTGCTTGTTGCTGGATGGTTTTTGTGACATCAGGATGAGCATGCCCTAATCCACAAACCGCTATCCCACTTAAAGCGTCAAGATAGGCCTTGCCTTGTTCGTCATACAACCAAACTCCTTCTCCATGGGTGAAAGTTATTGGCATAGGATTGTAACTCGTAATTAAAGCCATAATGTTTTCCTTAAAACTGAAGGATCTCCACTCAAAAATTATCTCTCCCTTCAGGGAGAGATCGGGTGCGGTCACATTATAGACATAACTTTCTTCCCTATGCTACATGAGGAAAGATATCCATGGTAAAAAGAATGATTTATTTAAAGTTACTGACTACAAAATCCCAATTAACTAAAGACCAGAATGCAGAAACATAGTCGGGGCGGGCATTACGGTAATCAATATAATAGGCGTGTTCCCATACATCACACGTCAATAAGGCAGTTAAACCTTCAGTCATTGGTGTGCCTGCATTACTGGTGCTGATTAATTTTAAAGCACCGGTACTATCTTGAACAAGCCAAGCCCAGCCTGATCCAAAAGTAGATATGGCAGTTTTTGTAAATTCTTCTTTAAATGCACTGAATGAGCCAAAATGTTTGTTAATTGCTTCAGCTAACTTGCCTTTGGGCTCTCCACCACCATTAGGACTGAGGCAATGCCAGTAAAAGGTATGATTCCAAACTTGTGCGGCATTATTGAATATTCCGCCTTTTGATTTTTTAATGATCTCTTCCAGATCCATGGATTCAAATTCAGTACCTGGGATTAATTTATTTAAATTGGTAACGTAGGCTTGGTGATGCTTGCCATAATGATACTCTAATGTTTCACTGGAAATGTGAGGTTCTAACGCATTTTTGGCGTAAGGTAACTCAGGCAATGTAAATGTCATCCTAATCTCCTATTATTTTATTCTGTGCGGGTAAGTGTAGCAGGAAGGGGATGATATTCAATGAAGATTATCCATAATACACAAAAAAGCAGTTTGTGCTTGAAAAAAATGGAACTATTTATAATCAGTGTATTCACCAGGCGCTAAGTTAAGTTTATTCGCCCAGAGCCTACGTTCCGCGAGTTGTTTGCGAAATCCAAGGAGCGTAGGCTAAAAAATATTCTTAACTTAGTGCCATTAGTGTGTACACTTGGTTATTATTAGCTCAAATGGAACATTAGTTGGCTTTTAAACTAAGATCTGTTAATCTATTGTACTAAAAATTTATTGGTTGCGGGTTTTATACGTTTTCGCGATAATGAGCAATAATTAACTTATTATAAAGGTGTGTGCGTGGATACTTTAGAAAAAATTAGGAAGCAAATTGCGGAAAATGCCATTCTGCTTTATATGAAAGGCACGCCGAAGATGCCACAATGTGGATTTTCTGCTCGTGCAGTACAATGCATTGAATCTTGCGGGGTAGACTTTGCCTATGTTGATGTGCTTGCTAATCCTGATATTCGCCAAACATTGCCACAGTATGCTGATTGGCCCACTTTTCCACAACTTTATGTGAAGGGTGAGTTAATCGGTGGTTCTGATATCATTGCTGAATTATTTCAACAAGGTGAATTAGAAACCATGCTGCGTGATGCAATCGCTGCCTAATATAATGAGTTAATACCATAATAATAACGATAATGATGGAGATCATAGAATGAGTGTATTAGTGGGACGAAAAGCTCCTGATTTTACCGTAGCAGCTGTTATGCCTAACGGTGAGATTATGGATAAATTTAATTTACACGAGCATTTAAAAGGTAAGTATGGACTCGTGTTTTTTTATCCTCTGGATTTTACTTTTGTATGTCCTTCTGAGTTGATTGCTTTAGATCATCGTATTGATGAGTTCAAAAGCCGCAATGTTGAAGTGGTTAGCGTTTCAATTGATTCACACTTCACTCACAATGCGTACAGAAATACACCAATTAACAAGGGTGGTATTGGTCCAGTGCGATATGTTATGGCTGCTGATATGACTCATAGCATTTGCCAATCCTATGGAGTTGAGCATCCTGCTGCAGGTGTTGCGTTCCGTGGTGCATTTATTATTGATACCAATGGCGTAGTTCGTTCACAAATCGTGAATGATTTGCCTATCGGTCGTAATATGGACGAAATTTTAAGAATCATTGATGCAGTTCAACACTTTGAAGAAAATGGTGAAGTATGTCCTGCTGGCTGGGAAAAAGGTAAAGCAGGTATGAAAGCATCAACAGAAGGTGTTGCTGCTTATTTATCAGAGCATTCTGATTCATTGTAATAGTTGCCCGGGGTGCAAAAATGTGTCCCGGGCAGTATGGTTTACTCTTCGCAACATTCTAATTATGTATTTTGCTGGGCACTTTTCCAGATGTTCACCATATGGCAAAATAAATCGGCGGTTTTTTCTGCATCATAAATAGCTGAATGAGCTTCCTGAGGATTGAAAGGGATTCCTGCAGCTTGAGCTGCTTTGGCTAATACGGTTTGTCCATACATGAATCCACCTAGTGTGGCTGTATCGAAGCAAGTAAAGGCATGAAAGGGTGATTTAACTCCAGTTCTTTTGATGGCTTCCTTTATAAACAATAAATCAAACCATGCATTATGTCCCACCAAGACAGCGCGTTGACATTGAGTTTTTTTCAGCGCGACAAAAATGGGTTTAAACAGATTTTCTAAAGCGATTTTTTCATCTAGGGCAAAACGCAAGGGTTGGTAAGGATCTATTTGATTGAATTCTAGAGATTTTTGATCCAATTCCGCACCTGGAAAAGGCAAAATATGTTCAAAATGACTTGCTCCACGATAAAAATTACCTTGTTCATCCATAGAAATTAATACGATGCACATTTCTAATAATGCATTTTTGCACGGATCGACCCCGGCTGTTTCTACATCAACAACTACAGGTAAAAAACCACGAAATCGTTCTTTTAAATTCATATAAAATACACTATCGCGTGGGCGCATGAATACTCCATTGAATGGTTTCACCTGCTGCGATCGGAACAACTTGATTAGAGCCTAAAGGCAGAAAGGCGGGGATGGTTTGTGGGGATTTAACTAATTCAATGTGTTGTTGATTGATCGGCAGTTGATAGAACTCAGCACCAAACCGACTGAGAAAATGATTGAGTTGTTTTAACTGGTTCATTTCATCAAATACTTGTGTATATAGAGCGAGAGCAAATGGTGCAGAATAAATTCCTGCACAACCACAGGCACTTTCTTTGGTGCTTACAATATGAGGGGCACTATCCGTTCCCGCAAAAAATTTGGGGTTACCGCTACAGGCAGCCTCTTGTAATGCTTTTTGATCGTGCTCATGCTTTAAAATAGGTAAACAATAATAATGTGGTCTCAATCCCCCTGCGAGCAATTTATTGCGGTTATATAACAAATGATGGGGGGTAATCGTTGCTGCAACTGTTGATGGAGCATCAGTCACATATTCGACGGCAGCACGGGTTGATATGTGTTCAAACACTATTCTTAGTTTAGGAAAATTTCGTACGATCGGTTTTAAATACTCATCAATAAATAAGGACTCACGTTCAAAAATATCACTATGAGTTACTTCTCCATGAATTTGCAGTACTAGGTTACTGCTTTGTAACACTTCAAAAAGAGGGTAAAGATCGGTTAATGACTTTGCACCTGCTTCTGAATTGGTTGTCGCACCTGCGGGATACAGTTTTGCACCGAGAATATAAGGGTTTTTCGTAGCTTGCTGTAATTCTTCGGCACGTACGGAGTCATTCAGATAAAAAGTCATATACGGTTCAAAAGTAGTTCCTTTAGGCAGTGCGGTTAGAATTCTATTTCGATATTCACTAAGTGATGATACTGAGGTTAAAGCCGGTTTGAGATTTGGCATGATTAAAGCGCGAGCAAAATGCTGGGCACTATCAGGCACGGTGTGTTGTAGCATCTCACTATCCCTAAGATGAACATGCCAATCGTCTGGGCGATTAATTATTAGCGTTTGCATAGTAAAGATTCCTGCGTTCTTGCCGATAATTAAGGATAACATGAAACAAGTCACGAGAATGAGTAAAAGATGGCATTTGTGGATCAAAAAGGACAATTTCTAGCATGTATTGCATTAAGCACACTGCTTACAATAGATACAGCACACGCAATGACGCAAGTTGATTTTGCAAATCCTTTAGGAGCAAAGGGGTGGCGTGTCAGCCGTAACCCAATGCGTTGTGGATTATCACTGACTATTCCTAATTATGGTATTGCATATTTTGAACAATATGCGGCCCAACCACCTCATTTTATTTTACGAACTTGGGATGAGGTACAACAGTATTTACCTGCCAAAATCATCATAAAATCTCCCAATTGGAAACCAGATCGCCCTTCAGCTCTTGCTGGCGAATTAGTAGTTAAACCAGGGGAGTATGGCATCTATCTAAGACGCGATGCGAGTTTAAAGTTACTTACGTTCCTCTCACAAGGCTACGAACCTAACTTCGTATATCGAGGTGAAACTGGGTTTAATACAACGGTTGCTTTGTCACCTGTTGGTTTTCAAAAGCCCTACTCGCGATATCAAGAATGTATTGGAAGTTTGTTACCCTTTGACTATGAGCAAGTACGAGAGAGTATGTTCCATTATAAAGAAGATGGCTGCGAGTTGAGCGATAAAGATAAGGATCAATTGCGACGTATTGCGCGATATGTAGAGGCGGATGCTCAAATTAATGAAATAAGAATTATTGGTTATGCTGATGCTAATGGGCGTAAAGGTTATAACAATGCAGTATCTGAAAATAGGGCACGAATTGTGCAAAAATATCTGTTACAACTTGGTGTACCTAAAGAAATGCTTCATGTGACCTGGGTGGGAGAGCTATATCCTGTTGCCAGAAATGATACTGATGTAGGTCGCGCAGCGAATCGCAGAGTTGTGATTACGCTCATAAAAAAATAAAGTGGACTGGCTGTTATTAGGGCAAACTAATTAACTAGATAGCACTGTCGTAAAATCTTAGAAAAAGGTTGCAAGTTGTAAGGGATACACTATATTAGTTATCCTGAACACGTAATTCTTGCTTTTCTTACAGATGGTGCATCGGCTTCAATTTTTAATACAAAAAACCAAAGAATCATCATGATGCTCAAAAAAAATATTCAATGCATAAAAAAAGCATATCTACTTGAAAAATATTAATTTTTTTTTGTAAATCTTCTTGACTTATTCTATTCCGCTGCTAATACTCACACTGTTGCATGCATCGACCTGAAGCGACGAAGGCATGCTAATGACAACTCCTAGTAGAGAGTTATCAATGAAATAGGAAACAATAATAATTTATGCGGAGACATAAGCATGTTAAGTTTAAAGAAAACTACTTTAGCAATTTTAGCTTTAGGCAGCAGTACACTATTTGCAGGTACCATGGGTCCAGTTTGTACCCCAGGTAACGTTACTGTTCCTTGCCCAAGTACTGGATGGAACGTTGGCGGCCAAGCATTAGTATTGCAAACAATGACCGATAACGACGTTTCTTTGGATATCGATGTAACTCCAACAGGCGTTTCTATCAATACTGAATTAGAAGCTCAATGGAACTGGGGCTTCCAAATTGAAGGTTCATACCATTTCAATACTGGAAACGACATCACTTTAACTTGGTATCATTTAGATACTGGTTGGAACAACCATGAGTTTACTCCTGCTTTTGACCCAGATACATTAATTGGTTTTGGTCATAAGAACAGATGGGATGCTGTTAACGGTGAGTTCGGTCAATTTGTTGACTTCAGCGCTAACAAGAAAATTCGTTTCCATGGCGGTTTCCAATTTGCAAGCATTAAGAGAAGCGTTCATGCATTTGCGACAGACTTTGATGCAGGTGTTCCAGATTTCACTGTTGGATTTGAAGGTAACACTCAATACAACGGATTTGGTCCACGTACTGGTATCGACATGAACTACGTATTCGGCAATGGTTTTGGTATTTATGCTAAAGCAGCTGCTGCATTGTTAGTTGGCTCACAAAAACACAGCTATGACGTTGACTTTGTTGACCCAGATGGTTCTGTTCCTGGTCTTCCTACAGTGTTCACTGTTGATGTTAGCGGTTCTAGAACAGCGATCGTTCCAGAATTAGAAGCTAAGTTAGGTGCTAGTTATGATTATGCAATGGCACAAGGTGATTTGGTTCTGGATGCTGGATACATGTGGTTTAACTATATCCATGCGTTAAACACCACTGTATTACCAGTTACAGCAACTGATTTCGCTGCTGCTGGCCCTTACTTTGGCTTGAAATATATAGGAAACATTTAATTCGCTATCATTTTAATAAATTTAATCGATACTGTTGACTTTATGAAGGTCCGGTTAGATAATTGAGCAAGGTACGCTCTCGGTATAGAGCGAAAATGCGTACCGTTGCTAACAATTTAAATTGGTAACGAACGGAAATAATAATAAAAAGTGGAGATAAGCATGTTAAATTTGAAAAAAACAGCGTTAGCTGTTCTTGCTTTAGGTAGCAGTGCAGTATTCGCTGGTACCATGGGCCCAGTTTGTACCCCAGGTAACGTTACTGTTCCTTGCCCAAGTACTGGATGGAACATCGGTGGCCAAGCACTAGTATTGCAAACAATGACCGATAACGATGTTTCTTTAGATATCGATGTAACTCCAACAGGCGTTTCTATCAATACTGAATTAGACGCTCAATGGAACTGGGGCTTCCAAATTGAAGGTTCATACCATTTCAATACTGGAAACGACATCACTTTAACTTGGTATCATTTAGATACTGGTTGGAACAACCATGAGTTTACTCCTGCTTTTGACCCAGATACATTAATTGGTTTTGGTCATAAAAACAGATGGGATGCTGTTAACGGTGAATTCGGTCAATATGTTGACTTCAGCGCTAACAAGAAAATCCGTTTCCATGGCGGTTTCCAATTTGCAAGCATCAAGAGAAGCGTTCATGCATTTGCAACAGACTTTGATGCAGGTGTTCCAGATTTCACTGTTGGATTTGAAGGTAACACTCAATACAACGGATTTGGTCCACGTACTGGTATCGACATGAACTACGTATTCGGCAACGGTTTTGGTGTTTATGCTAAAGCAGCTGCTGCATTGTTAGTTGGTTCACAAAAACACAGCTATGATGTTGACTTTGTTGACCCAGATGGTTCTGTTCCTGGTCTTCCTACAGTGTTCACTGTTGATGTTAGCGGAACTAGAACAGCGATTGTTCCTGAGTTAGAAGCTAAGTTAGGTGCTAACTATACTTATGCAATGGCTCAAGGTGACTTAACTCTGGATGCTGGGTACATGTGGTTCAACTACATCCATGCGTTAAACACAACCGTATTACCAGTTACAGCAACTGACTTCGCTGCTGCTGGTCCTTACTTCGGTCTGAAGTATGTTGGAAATGTTTAATTTCTTAATTGATTAAGATCTTATAAAAGCCCGTCATTAATGATGGGCTTTTTTTTTCTAATGGAGTATTCATGTTTAAGAAAGCAACTATAGCTGTATTGGGATTGGCTGCAAGTATAGCAACTGCTGGCGGTATGGGCCCAGTTTGTACCCCAAGTAATGTTACAGTTCCATGTGGAACAAACCTCTGGGACTTCAGCGCTCAAGCGCTCTATCTAAGATCCATCTATGGTAGTGAAAAATCGATCCAATTCGGCACATTACCAATAAACAAAGAAATAAAGAATGATTGGAACTGGGGGTATTTTTTAGAGGGGTCTTATCATTTTAATACCGGAAATGATATTAGTGTCAATTGGATGCACTTCAGTACTTCAACCGATCCCACTGGATTTTTCGGAACTCTAAATATACCTGTAACGGGTTTACCACCTATCCCTGCTCCATTTGATTTTATTAGTCGCAATAGGATAGACCAAGTTAATGTAGTGATGGGACAACATACTGACATCAGTATGCGGAAGAAAATGCGTTTTTACGGTGGTATGCAATATGCAAATATCCAATCTACTGCAAGAAATTATTACATAACCGACTTTATTCCTGCCCTGGTGACAAATCCATTTAGCAAATTCGACAATACTGACTATAAAGGTTTTGGACCAGTAGTTGGAATTGACTATGCTTACTACCTGACAGACTCTCTAAGCGTAACTGCAAATGGGGGCGGATCAGTGCTTTATGGAACGAATCGCTATCACGCAGGTTTTGTTGTATCACCTCAGCAAGCAATTGTTGAGCAAGTATTCTTCCGTAAAAGAGGTATTGTTCCAAGCCTGGAAGCAAAACTTGGTATAAATTATGCCCGTCCTACACCTATAGGTCTTGCAAATATTCAAGCCGGTTACCAAGTAGTGAATTACTTTCACGTTTTGGAAGAGCAACCCTTCCCGAATTTATTTGGTCCAATTCGTCCAGTCGATTATGGACTATTTGGTCCCTATTTTGGTCTAAAGTTAATTGGTAATGCATAATTTAAACTGAATACGTACTACACACTTATTACTCAATTAAAACCCATAAGTAGACTATGGGTTTTTTTTTATAGATTCTAATAAAGTAACAAATTTTAAGCAAATTTGTGAAAAAGAAGCTAGCCACTCCTTGTTTACCAAGCTATAATTTTCTGCCTTTCCGATGTGGAAGTAAAAATAATGAACAGGAGTACCGCATGCAATATAAAAAAATCATATTGGCCCTAGTCTGTTTGTCATCGCCACTCTATGCGGAACATGATCAGCAGTTGCAACGTCAAATAGCTCGTTTACAAAAACAAGCACAACAATTACAAACTCAACTAGATACTTTACAGAAAGAAATGGTTGCTCAGAAAGTGAGTCATTCGAGCAAGCCAACTAAAGAGGAATCTAAAAAGCCAGGGCCTATTGTTCATAAAAAACATGCAAAAAAAGATAAGCGTGAACAACATGAACCGCATGAAAAAATGGTTAAATACCATTCGTCAAGGCTCTCAGTACATACCCCTGAGGAGCATCCAGAATCAATTGGATTTTATCCAACTGCTTTAGTGGCAGAAAATCGAGTTGTTACTTATATTGCAGGAACACCTGTTGTAACTTCTCCATATTTGGGCGACAGACCTGCTTTTGATGGATCAGACTATATTGTTAATATTTCAAGTATTAACCGTGACATCCGCTTGATGCAACAACGTCGAAAATTATATAGAGCCTATAGAAATATGGGGTACCCAATTCCCGAAAGGCCAATCATTGCACTTAGTGGTAAAGCAGAGCCTGTTGGCATGATCAATAGTGATTATGTTGGAGGAACAAATGTTGATTTAACCTTAGGCTCGAGTGAGGTAGACGTTGCTGCGGCGTTAAATCAAAATGTCGAAGCGTATATCGCACTAGCCTATGATGAGAGTCCTCCTGATGTTGGTCCAAGAATTAACAACTCAGCATTTAACCTCAATATGGGTTTTGTGAATATAGGAAACTTGGATAAAACGCCATTTTACTTCACTGCTGGGCAGTTGTATGTGCCTTTCGGACGTTATTCAAGTTCCATGATCAGTGCGCCGCTGACTTTAAATTTAGCTCGAACTAAAACAAGACCTTTTATTATAGGTTATAAATCACAAGAAGATACTGGGCCTTTTGCCGCAACATACATCTATCGGAGTGATACTACCTTAGGACGTGCTGGAGTGGGCGGTGCGAATCTCGGTTATGTTTTTGCATTTGCGGAAGCCACTGGAGAAATAGGAGCAAGTTACATCAGCTCCATCGATGATGCCGCTGGAATGCAAAATACAGGTGGTAACCCCGGAACTTTTGGCGGTTTTGGTTCGTTACTTAATGGCAATGAATTGGTACGCAAGACAGAAGCTGTGGATGTTTATGGTAACATGGGTTATGACCGATTTAACTTTGCTGCTGAATGGGTTGGTACAATTGAATCATTTAGAACTCAGGATTTAAGTTTTAATGGACATGGTGCAAAACCACAGGCATTACAAACAGAAATTGATATGACGTTCAGAGCCTTTCACAGACCTGCATCGATTGGGATTGGTTATCAACGGACTAAAGAGGCTCTTGCGTTAAATCTACCAGAACACCGTTTTATTGGCGTATTTAATATTTCTATCTGGAAAGATACTGTAGAAAGTATTGAGTACCGACATGAAATAGATTACGGATCCAACGATTTTGCCAATGGTGCTTCAGCGCCTGGATTTGTTAATGCGCCCACACTAGGTACCGGAGGTACAGCGGATACTGTTTCTGCGCAAATTGGGGTTTATTTCTAAAATAATATTTTTTAACCTGGGTGAAAGCGAGGCTGTAACCCAGGTGTTTATTGTCTAAAAAATTGTTAAGATATGTATCGCATCATTAACCTAATCAATTATTATTCACAACGCCAATCCAATTGATTTTCATTCCCACTCGTCAATAAAGAATGCAAACTGTGCTATCTTTTAACATATAGCGTATTTGATTAGGGAAGGGAGCATGTGTACATCCTACAGCATGCCAAGGTCCATAGAAACGCCAACAGGTCGAATAATATTTTTATTGCGATCCAGTATTCTGTTGATTCTAATACTTGTTTACACTTCATGTTCCTATGCAACTAAAGTAGTTGAATTAAATATTAAAGGAGCAATTGGGCCTGCCACAGCCGATTATGTTATTCGTACCATTGATAATGCACAGCATGCAGATTTAATCATAGTTACACTTGATACTCCGGGCGGGCTTGATGAATCCACTCGAATTATCGTTCAAAGTTTTTTATCATCTAATATTCCTATCGTGACTTTTGTAAGTCCAAATGGTGCCCGGGCAGCAAGCGCGGGGACTTTTTTACTCTATGCCAGTACCTTGGCTGCCATGGCGCCTGGAACTCAACTGGGCGCTGCGAGTCCAGTCAATTTAGCTACAGGGTTTAGCGATACAGCCTCCCAAGATAAACAGACTACTATGGAGAAAAAAATCACTAATGATGCTGTAGCCACAATACGATCATTGGCTCAATTGCGAGGTCGCAACCCAGATTTTGCACAAAAAGCAGTCTTAAATGCAGAAACAATGACTGCTCCCGAGGCTTTAAAGGAGCGTGTTATTAATTATATTGCAAATGATGAGAAAGACTTACTGGCGCAGTTAGATGGCGTGTCAGTAGTACAGAACAATCAAAAAATAATACTCAATACCAGTAATGCACAGATTGAATTAATTAAGCCTGATTGGCGTACGCAATTTTTATCGATAATTACCGATCCAACAGTTGCGTATCTTCTTCTTTTGCTGGGTATATATGGTATTTTCTTTGAGTTGGTAAACCCTGGGCATTTATTTCCAGGCGTTATTGGAGCCATCTCAATGTGTATTGCGCTGTATGCGCTTCAATTATTACCAATAAACTACGCTGGGTTTTTTCTTATTCTCTTGGGAATCGCATTTATTGTGGGAGAAGCATTTGTGCCGGCTTATGGTTCTCTAGGGATTGGCGGTACCATCGCATTCATTATTGGTTCCATTATGTTAGTAGAAACCGATAATCAAATGTACCAAATCGCTTGGTCAGTAATCGGAGCAATGGCTGTTGTAAATATTATCTTTTTTGTCTTCCTGCTCGGGATGGTGGTAAAAGCAAGGAGCCAAAGTGTAAAACATGGTTTAATCGTTTTGATAGGTGCCAAAGGTCATACGCTTGGCAATATTAATCTTGAAGGACAGGCAATGATTCGTGGAGAGATTTGGAGCGTACACTCTAAACTGCCTATAGCCGCAAACACGCCGATAAAAGTAATAGGGATTTCAGGACTGAAAATGGAAATTGAAGAGGATTTGAGTAATCGAGGAGGATAACATGGGACCATTTTTAACGGTGATAATCGTTGCAATTTTACTGCTTTTGATCTCAGCAGTTAAAGTGTTTAGGGAATATGAGCGGGGCGTTGTATTCATGTTAGGTCGTTTCTGGAAAGTTAAAGGGCCCGGTTTAGTACTTATTATTCCAGTGATTCAACAAGTAGTACGAGTCGATTTACGTACCATAGTGATGGATGTACCAAGCCAAGATGTGATTTCTAAAGATAACGTTTCAGTACGAGTTAATGCGGTTTTATATTTTCGGGTGGTGGTTCCAGAAAATGCTATTATCCAAGTAGAAAATTACTATGAAGCAACCAGTCAATTGGCACAAACAACACTTCGTTCCGTATTAGGACAACATGAGCTCGATGAAATGCTTTCTGAGCGAGAACGTTTAAATAGTGACGTACAGAAAATACTGGATTCACAAACTGATAACTGGGGCATTAAGGTGTCTAATGTTGAAATAAAACGTGTTGATTTGGATGAAAGCATGATTCGTGCAATTGCAAGACAGGCTGAAGCTGAGCGCGAACGACGTGCGAAAGTGATCCATGCTGAGGGAGAGTTACAAGCCTCAGATAAATTACTGCAAGCATCTCAAGTGTTGGCACAACAACCCCAGGCAATGCAGTTACGTTATTTACAAACCTTGGCGGCGATAGCCGGAACTAATAATTCTACCATTGTGTTCCCCATGCCGATGGAATTGGGTGATATTTTATCTAATATAGCGTCAAGGAAAAAATAGCTGAGCTGAGACAATCGCCTGGGTGAAGGCAATGCCGTAACCCGGGTGTTCATAAAATCAGCAAATTCCAGCGGTTGTGTCAATTTTAAATCAGTGTGTTCTTTCGTTTGGAATTAAAAAACTCTGCGTGGCTTTAATCTAAAGGAGATTTTACTAAGGATACTTATTGTTGGGAGCAAAACGATATAAGAAACTAGTTCAATTGCTTTAAATAAATACTTTCTTTTTCCTTCTGCCAGGGCGTAATTTCGACTAAATTTTTCAAATAGTGGCCAATCGCAAATTTTAAAACCATTCGGTGATTTATACCCCATAAAAAAGTAACCCGTAAAATACCCATAAAATTGAAGTATTTTTCGCGGATAAAAAACATAGGTTGCGGCAGCGGAGGCTTCTAGGTAGCTCGTATAATGCCAACAATTTTTAGGCAAAAAGAGCATATCTCCTCGTTCGAGAGTAATGTTATAACCTTCAGCCTGGTTTAATCTTGGAAATTGTTGTGATAATAAATCCAATGGTTGGCCAAATTCCACTAAACTGTCGCCAACAAAAGGAAGTTTATAAATATATTGGCTTTGTTTTTGAGTAAATAATAACACTTGCTTTTTTCCACTTAAGCATAGATGAAGATTACAGCAATGTTCTCTATCAAAGTGGATTTCTGTATGCGCTCCCTTGCCTCCAAAAAAATAAATAACTTTTAAATTTTTATTAAAGTACCTAGGGCGAAAGGGAATTTTTTGCCAAAGTGGCACATGCCGTTCTATTGCTCCGGAATGCTTTGGAAAGGTCTGACCAAAAATTCTATACGGCTTATTATTTTTAATTTGGGACATGACGGTTGAAAAATTACCCCGATCATATGATTTCCACCTATCATTTTCATAAGTATCATAGGTGATTACTCCTTCAAGAAGATTTTCAAAATAATCGATAGAAAACTTGTCGGTAAAATTTTTTATTTTTATCAAAATAGGTTCTTTTGAGCGATAAATAAGACGTTTAATATATTCTTCTTGACCGTATTCATACTCAATTTCTTGTATTTTTTTTATTTTCATTTATTAACCTTTTGAATAAGATAATAAAAATAATATTTTCTTCCCCAAAATTTTTCTTTGCGGGCATATTTGGCAACGTAATGAAGCGCAGGATTTTTAAATCTAATCTTCCACCATGGAAGAAATATTAATCCACAGACCGCTGCAATAGTTGGAAGTTCGGATATGAATTGACTTAGATCATCTCCAGCAATAGCCAAGGCTTGCCGGTAAAATCCTTCTTCATTTACGATTAATCGTTGATAAAGAGAGGCTTGTACTTGCTTGGTAATATTCACTTTTTGAATTATTTTTAATTTATCGCTGCTCTTAATAAATTGTTCTAATTTATTTGATTGATCTTTATTTTTAAAATAATGATCTGCATAACAAAAAAATCCACCTAAAGATAAGACACGCTCCACTTCTGAAAAAAAGTCCTCAATTCGAGGATAAAGATGAGAACTTTCAAGATTGATGACAATATCAAAGCATTCGTTTCCTAGAGGTAGAGTTTCCGCGTCAGATTGAATGTAATTCACTTTATCTTGTTTGTAGAAATGACGATGGGAGTTGATTACTAATCGATTAACCAAATCAATCCCTAATGCATAATTAGTTTTTAGTAACTCAGAACTTGCTTTAAGACCAAGGCCATTACCACTGCCTATCTCAAGCAGTCGCTTATTAAAAAATTGAGTTTTTATTAATGGTCTTATTAGGGAGTAAAGAAGTAATTGTGAATAAATATCTTGTACCTCAGATATTTTAGAAAAATCAAAATTCAATTCTTTGTATTCTTCATGGATTTTTTTATCCCATAAACCTAAGTTCAGAAATACTTTATTATGATGTAATTGGCCAAAAGTATTATAACTGTCTTGAATCAGCTTTTTAATTAATTTGATTTCTGAGCGATCTAAGTAATGATGCCTCATTACGAAACCGATTTGTCTTGCCGCATGGCTATACCTTGGGGTTTCTTCATCCATTTGATTCGCGTAATTATGCAACTCATATTATAAGTATAAACGATTTTCTGTAAGAGAAAGTCATGAATCATTTGGCGCAATATCAATACAATCTTTCGTTTATCCGACTTTTATGATAGAACACTCCTTTTGAAGAATTCATGAGGTTTTTATTGTGTCGATTAAATCAGATAGATGGATAGAAAAAATGGCGCTTGAACATGGAATGATATCTCCATTTCAACCCGGACAAGTTCGTGAAAATAACAATGGTCGAATTATTTCATATGGTGTGTCCAGCTATGGATATGATGTTCGTTGTGCGAATGAATTTAAAATTTTTACTAATATAAATTCTGCGATTGTGGATCCTAAAGCTTTTGATGAAAACAGTTTTGTCGATGTGCAGTCCGATGTGTGTATTATTCCTCCCAACTCCTTTGCTTTAGCAAGAACAGTAGAGTATTTTCGCATTCCCCGAAATATCCTAACTATTTGTCTTGGCAAGTCGACATATGCGCGTTGTGGGATTATCGTAAATGTGACACCTTTGGAACCAGAGTGGGAAGGTCATGTGACGCTGGAGTTTTCAAATACTACTACATTACCCGCTAAAATTTATGCGCATGAGGGTGTGGCGCAAATGCTATTTTTGGAGGCTTCTGAAGTTTGTGCTGTTTCATATCGTGACCGCGGTGGGAAATATCAGGGGCAAACAGGCGTTACGTTACCTCGCACTTAAATTTAGCGAATAAATAAAATTTTGTAACCCGGTGGGTTGGCAACTATTGCCATTAGGCTAAGAAAGGGCTTCGTTCCCGCTTGCGCGGGAATGACACAAATTATTTACTTGAGCCAGCCCTGGGTTTTGGACATGAAGTTCCTGGGGCTCCTGCTCAGGCTAATATAGGATATAAAAACAAATACACCTTACTCTTCATCAGGTAATTTGTACTTATCACGCGATGCATCAACGCGTTCACGTAATTCTTTCCCCGGCTTAAAGTGCGGACTGTATTTTGCTTTAGTCACTACTTTTTCACCTGTTTTGGGATTATGGGCATTACGTGGCGGTCTATAATGAAGAGAAAAACTGCCGAATCCCCGGATTTCTATTCTTTGATTTTTAATGAGTGCATCACTCATTAATTCCAATATTCTATTTATGCCATCAGCCACTTGCTTTTCAGTAAGATGCGTCATTCGAGCAGCGATGTGTTCAATGAGTTCCGATTTGATCATACCCACCTCGTGTTGTCGCGTGTTTCAAAGTCTGCTACCAATACAGATTAGGTGCTGACAATGGTCCCTTGTTTTATAAGTATAGACTGGGAAAAAAATTATTCAATATTTTCAAGACAGTTAGTCAAAAGTTGTTTTTCGAGTATGAATATAGGCAAAAACCACGCCCCAACTCATTTCAACTTTAGTATGCGCTGTTACAGTAAAATGAGTACAGGATAATGTTTTGCTGGTTGTAATTACGGTACTCAGTTGTGGAAGCTTATCCAGTTTGGCGCAGAGGTTTTCCCATATGGGACCAATAAACGCAGTGGAATTAATAAAAACAAGCGTTGCCTCTGTTAGATTCGCTTCAAGAAAATCACCTAAAATAAACTGAATCTTTTTAGCGTGCTCAGTATAGTTCTTCAATGCTGCCAATTGCTTGACCCGTAGGCATGCATCAAAGTACAGTTCGGGGAATAATTCGATTCCAACACTTTTGCGGACGGGAAAAACCATGCTGCAGGCTAAAACCGCTTTCCCTATCCCTGAGCCCAAGTCATAAAATACCGTGTTTTCATCTGGGTTGGTTAAGGACAACAGTGCGATAAATGATAAGAACTCAATTTCTCCATAAGCATATTCCATTGCATCATGCTTCTGGCGCGCATTTCGAGAAAGAATAAAGCCGTTAGAATCCGTGTAAATTTGGTGAAATACTTGGGCGTGTTCTAGCAGATTTAAAGATTTTTGCCACCGGCTAACACTGAGCTGTTTGCTTTTGCACCTTAAATGAAGAAGTAAGGCTAAGAGTACAAGGAGCAAACAAATAAAATAAAGTATGGAATGGCCCAAGAGTAAAATCCTTCTCAAATATGCAGCTGATTTTAGCTGTTGCTCTAGAACCTTAGAAAAATAAGAGTCTAATTAGTATATCTTATTCTCATGTTGAGATGCTACCTGTTCCAAAGTATCCAAATGGTTTCGTTTTATCCTTTTTTGTTCCAATTTAATTAGTTTAAAGAAGGCTATGCTTATTATTTCGAACTTATAATGCATTTCTTCTCATTAACCCCATATAATCATAAAGCATAAATAGTCTGTCTTATTGCATTATAATCGAGTAAAATTTCCGCATGTAGTATAGAATTATAGTGTTAAGTATTATTTTTGTTTAACGTTTTTGTTTCTAGAAATCGGGAGTAACTGTAAATTATGTCTTATGATGTTTATAGTTAATATTTCCTTAATTTTGATTCATTAGAATGAAGTTATATTGAGGGGTAGGAGAGCATTATGGCTGGTTTTTTTAGTAACCGAGCTTATGTACATCATGAAGCTAGGCCACGCGCAGAATACAATTTTATCAACGTTGGTAATGAGCAATTTCATGCCGTTGCTGTCGCAATGATTGATTCGTTACAAAGCATTTCCCAACGAGGTAATGATGCTACCTTGAAAAAAATTTTGGAGCGCTTTTATCTTCATTTCCCCAAATATATAAGTAACCAACCTTATTTAACACTTTCAGAACGTATGGGTATGTTGCTCAATACTTCTCGAAAGTCAGAGTTAGTGGAGTGCATGGCTTATGTGCTACGCCAGCTTGCAGTGGATGAGATCTATACTCATCCATTAATGTATCGTGAAGTATTTGATGGGTTAAGTGCTGACACACCAAAAAGTTATTTGCGTGATCCAGAGGTCGAACTACCATCAAGTGCTTTAAAGGCCTTAGCTCAGGTGCTGGGAATTAGTGTAACGCTATCTTTTAAAGAACTTGGAAAGGAACTGAGAAGAAGAGATGTATATGATGGAGAAGCATGATGTCTAATAAAATTAATTTAGTAATTCAAGTTCAAGGGGATCAGTATTTCCCCGCTGTAAAACATAAAGCAGATTTTGCATATGTTGGTCAATTAGCCATTAATGCTCCTAAACCTATTGAAAATACAAAAGAGCAGGGAGAAACTTTAAGCGATATTATGACGCTGATTGCAGAAGACAATAAACAGCTATTACAGTCTTATGAGCAATGGCGTAAGACTATTTTAAGCATGGTTGTTGCCGGTGAATTAACCCTGGAACAACTAATGGGACTCTATATTACCTTTTTACCTGCGCAAACGAACAATACTATATCGTTTGCCCTTGAGCAATCAAACAGAAAACCTGTTATTGCTGGTATTCCACAAGAACGAGAACAACAAACGATTGAACTGCTAGTAAATGCGTTAGCGAGTTGGATCAGTACAAAACAAGTTGAACCTGATAGTTTATTCGATCAAATAGAAAATCAATCTACTGTTACATTGAGATAAACTTTTAAGTATAGCGAAGCAGAATCTGGTTTATACGCTACATTCCCTTTTCTGCTCCTAAGGTATGCGTTCACCCTATCCACTGAGCGGTATATCTTGCGCGACAATAACACTTCGCAAATCTCACATTATTTTCGCGCAACTCACTCAAATCCAACCGTTCCCCAAGATGCAAGCAATTCCCTGAACGGTTACCTTCTAGATTTGTGAAATTACAGAAATCCGTGCTCTTTCATCCATTCATCATTAGCAAATTTCGACATGTAATTCCGAATTGAGTCAGGCAAAATAACCAGACATTTTTGATCACTGTTTAGGGATTTTGCCGCGTGGAGCGCTGCCCACATTGCCGCACCAGAAGAGCCCCCTACCAGTAAACCTTCTTCACGAATTAAATCTCTTGCAGTGCGAAATGAATCCAGATCATTCGTTTTAATGTATTTATCAATCAAACTATTATCTAGAACTTGTGGGAAGAAGTCATAACCTATCCCTTCCACGTCATAGGATTTAATTTCAGTACCCCCACCAAGAATGGAACCTTCGGGATCCACACCAATAATCTTAATCTCGGGATTATATTCCTTAAGACGTCTGGCAATACCCGTAATTGTACCCCCAGTACCTACCCCTGCAACAACCATATGTAAGTCTTTGCCAAAATCCTCAATAATTTCTTGAGCAGTACCATAATAATGGGCATTGGGATTATTGGGATTGGCATACTGATCAAGGATATGAGAATTAGGAATTTCTGCTTGCAAGCGTTTCGCTAAAGAAATATGGCTTTCCGGATCGTCATAAGCGGCTTCTGTTGGGGTACGATAAATTTTGGCTCCCAAGCGCTCAAGTACAGACTGTTTTTCCTGACTCATTTTCTCGGGCATGGTGATGATTATTTTATAGCCGAGTACAGCGCCTGCTAACGCAATGCCTATTCCTGTATTTCCAGAGGTAGGCTCAATGAGCGTGTCACCAGGCTTGATATGGCCCTCGCGCTCAGCATGAACAACCATTTCATACCCAATACGATCTTTAACAGAACCGCCTGGATTAAAAAACTCACATTTTGCATACAGTCCGCAATTGAGATCACGACCTAGACGATTAATTTTTACCACAGGGGTCTGTCCAATGGTGGCGAGTATGTTGGGATAAATCATATTTAGTCCTTTATTGAAAGTGGTTTGATTCTGATTATATGATTTTTAATCAAAAAAAAAAATTCTTGTTGGATTTAGGTGGTGATTTTAAATTTTTTAATTTATATTTATTTTTCGAACAACAAAAGCAGGGAGCAAAATATGTTTAATTTAAAGTCACTTAAGTGGTGTTTGGGTATTGCTTTATCTTTGGGATTATGTGCATGTATGGATATGCAACGTTCAGAGCAAATGAATTCTCAAGGCTATGAACAAATGAATACTCAGAACAAGCAACAAACGGCGAATAAACCTAAAGCGCAAAAGACCTACGCTTCAAAAGATCCTACTCAAAAAGCAACTCCAGGTCCAAAACGTAATGCTGCACCACAAATACCTGTAATACAATAATGTTGCGCATCTAACTTTCCCGCTGCTAAGCGGGAAAGCAATTTTCCTATTTAAAACTATAGCCTTCATCCCTGGCTAAACGTTCCTCTTCCAGTTCTCTCTGTATTTCCATTGAATCCAGTCCATCTTTAATCATCTCATCTCGCACAAATTGTCGAGAAGCATAATCTCCAAAGAAACTCATTTTCTTTCCATCTTTTTCAAGACCGCGATGAGATGTTCTTGCGTTTTTATGATCCCGCAGTACAGTTTGCGCATGAATAATACTTTTTTCTTTCATTATTGAACCTTATTTTCCTATATATTTTAATAAGCCCTCCTTGCATTTTTAGAAGCAAAAAAATCCATTTTTGCTTCGAATAAGCCAATGATTATCAAGGAGTATGCCTGTTTTCTTCATAAAGGAGACATACCCCAAATTAGCAGAGCAACTATGTAATAGATTCACATAGTTTTTTCAAGCGATTATCTAAAAGAATTATTCGGGGGCAATCATTTTTTCTGGTCTGACCCATTCCGCAAACTGTTCTGCCGTTAAGATCCCCAGCTTGACTGCTGCCTCTTGTAAGGAAGAATTGTCATGATGCGCAGTTTTAGCAATTTTCGCTGCTTTATCATAGCCTATGTGTTGATTGAGCGCTGTGACGAGCATTAAGGAATGATGTAAGTAATAATCAATGACCTTGTGATTGGCCTCAATCCCCTCAGCGCAAAACTCTTGGAATGAATGGCAAGTATCGGCGAGCAAATTAAGCGAGTGAAGTACATTAAAAATGATCACAGGTTTAAATACATTCAGTTCAAAATTACCCTGGCTGTCGGCTATACCCACAGTGGTATCATTTCCCAGAACCTGCGCACAAACCATAGTCATGGCTTCACATTGAGTAGGATTGACTTTTCCTGGCATAATAGAAGAGCCTGGTTCATTTTCTGGAATAACTAATTCACCAATACCACAACGTGGACCGGAGGCTAACCATCGAATGTCATTTGCAATTTTCATTAAGGCACAAGCCAGTGTTTTCATCGCGCCGTGCGCATTCACCAGAGGTTCATGGGATGCTAGTGCTGCAAACTTATTATCTGCGGTTACAAAGGGTAATTGGGTTATTTGCGCAATATGTTGGGCTACTTTGGTTGCGAATTGAGGATGGGTGTTTAACCCTGTTCCTACTGCCGTTCCACCCGCAGCCAATTCATATAATTCGGGCAATACCCCTTCAAGGCGATGGAGGCAGGCATCAAGCTGGGCAACGTACCCCGAAAATTCCTGGCCTAACGTGATAGGAACTGCATCTTGTAAATGAGTCCGGCCTATTTTGACTATATCTTTAAATGCAGCCATTTTGACAGCAAAGGCATCACGTAAGTTTTTTACTGCGGGGATTAGTTTCTTATTGAACGCAATAGCCGCTGCAATATGCATGGCGGTTGGGAATGTATCATTTGAAGATTGAGACATATTCACATGATCGTTAGGATGAACAGGTGATTTACTTCCCATGGTTCCGCCAGCCAATTCAATAGCACGATTCGAGATGACCTCATTCGCATTCATATTGGATTGGGTGCCGCTTCCAGTTTGCCATACATGCAAAGGAAAATGATCATCTAACATCCCTTTGCTGACTTCATCGGCAGCTTGAATAATTAAATCAGCTTTATCTTTAGGTAATTTTCCTAAGTCTAAGTTTGTTAATGCAGCAGCCTTTTTTAAGATTCCAAAGGCATGAGTGACTTCGCGCGGCATAATGTCCTTGCCTATATTAAAATGATGTAATGATCGTTCGGTTTGTGCTCCCCAATACTTATTGGCAGGAACAGCAATTTCACCCATGCTGTCAGATTCTATGCGTGTTTTGCTCATGGTTTTTAATTTCCTTAATGCGTTTGATGAAATAAAAAATTCTATCACATGGGGCAAAAATAAGTAATTTTTGTTATAGTATTGGCAATTACAGATACGCACTTTGGATGCAACAAGCGCAACCCAGGGTACGTAAGAGAATCAATAAACACATGAGAGCAGTACGCATTTATCAGTCTGGAAACTATCATCCAGGTCAGCATTTAGAATTATCTCCCGAAGCCAGTCAGCATGTTGGCGTTGTTTTGCGCATGCAGCCTGGTGAGCCGCTTACTTTATTTTGTGGTGATGATTACGAATTTGCTGCTACCATAGAATCAGTTAAGAAGAAACAGGTTATTGTACGTATTGGCCCGAGCAAACAGGTAAGCCGAGAGTCGCCCTTAGCCATTCATTTAGCGCAAGCCATTTCCAAGGGGGAGCGTATGGAGTTTGTAATGCAAAAGGCGGTCGAATTGGGCGTAGCGAGCATTACTCCTATTATTACTGAGCGTTGTGTCGTCAAGCTAGATAAGGAGCGCATGGCAAAAAAACTGCACCAATGGCAAGCGATTGTCATTGCTGCTTGTGAACAATCCGGGCGTAATACAGTTCCCCTAGTACATACCCCAATGTCCCTAGATGATTATATGCATGCGGCGCAAGCAGAGTTACGGTTTATCTTACATCCAGGTGAAAATAAAAATTGGCGCGATTATGCGATTGGTTCGTCTGCGATTGATTTGCTTATTGGTCCTGAAGGAGGGCTAAGTGAGCATGAAGTCCAATTTGCTTGTAAGCACAGGTTTCAGCCTCTATCCTTAGGCCCAAGAATTTTACGAACGGAAACTGCTGCGATTACTGCGTTAAGTGTGTTGCAAGCCGTAGGTGGTGATCTATAATAGAATTTGTGGGCCAGTTTCTCTTGCAGCAAAAACCGTGAAAAATGGTGAGTTTAGGCGCAGTTTGAATGACAAATCTTTTGACTATAGTTAAGATGATGTGATCGATTCAGAAAATTTTTCATTCAAACTATGCCATTACCCATGATGCAGTGAGGGTTGGCAATTAACGAATTTTAAACAACAGAGGTTGAACATGAGTGATCTTATTAAAACGATAACAGATGCAAGCTTCGAAAACGATGTAATCAATGCAAATAAGCCTGTATTAGTTGATTTTTGGGCTGAGTGGTGTGGTCCATGCCGTGCATTGACCCCTATATTGGAAGAAGTAGCTGCTACTCATGGAGAGCAAGTAACTTTTGCCAAAATCAATATTGATGAACATCCACAAACTCCTGCAAAGTTTGGGGTGATGAGTATTCCTACATTGATTTTATTTAAAAATGGTCAAGTTGAAGCAGTTAAAATGGGTTTGCTTTCAAAATCTCAATTAAGTGCTTTTGTTGAGAGTCACGTTTAATTTTTTATTTTTCTATATAAAAAATGTTGTATCTTTTACTAAAGCTGTGATAGCCTGTCTGCAATATGTGATATAATTTTGAATATATCACATAGGCAGCAGAATCCTTAGCTGCTATTCTTAATAATATTTTTCCCGGATACCCAATTCGATTAATCAACAAATCAAGTGAGAAGTATGAATCTTAGTGAACTTAAGCAATTGCCTATTGCCGATCTTTTTAACATCGCACAAGAGATTGGTGTCGAGAATCCTTCCCGTATGCGCAAACAAGAAATTATTTTTGCCATTCTTAAAGCTCATGCCTTAAAGGGTGAAGACATCCACGGTGATGGTGTTTTAGAAGTCCTGACGGATGGTTTTGGTTTCTTGCGTTCTGCCGATGGTTCTTATTTGGCAGGCCCTGATGACATTTATGTATCACCTAGCCAAATCAGACGTTTTGGTTTGCGTTCTGGAGATACTATTTCCGGTAAAATTCGTCCTCCCAAAGACAGCGAACGTTATTTTGCTTTGTTGAAAGTTGATGAAATCAACTATGATTCACCTGATAGTGCCAAAAGGAAAATTTTATTTGAAAACCTTACCCCTCTGTTTGCTACAGAGCGCCTGGTGATGGAACAAGGAAATGGCAGCACTGAAGATTTGACCGCACGAGTTGTTGATTTATGTGCTCCATTTGGTCGAGGACAACGTGGTCTGATTGTTTCTCCACCCAAAGCGGGTAAAACATTAATGTTGCAAAATATTGCACGTTCTATAGAAAAGAATTACCCAGAATGTTACCTCATTGTATTACTGATTGATGAGCGTCCTGAAGAAGTAACCGAAATGCAGCGTTCTGTAAAAGGTGAGGTAGTTGCCAGTACCTTTGATGAGCCCGCTAACCGCCACGTTCAAGTTGCTGAAATGGTGATTGAAAAAGCCAAGCGCTTAGTTGAACACAAACGTGATGTGGTTATTTTACTTGACTCAATTACTCGTTTAGCCCGTGCGTACAACACCGTGATTCCTTCTTCTGGTAAGGTATTGACTGGTGGTGTCGATGCGAATGCATTGCAAAGACCTAAGCGTCTATATGGTGCTGCACGTAATATAGAAGAGGGTGGCAGCCTGACTATTATTGCTACGGCTCTAGTGGATACTGGCTCAAAAATGGATGAAGTGATTTACGAAGAATTCAAGGGAACCGGTAACATGGAAATTCACTTGAGTCGTAATATTGCTGAACGTCGTGTGTTCCCTGCGATTAATATTAATCGCTCAGGTACACGTCGTGAAGATCTATTATTAAGTCCAGAAGATCTACAACGTACTTGGATATTGCGTAAAATTCTGCAATCTATGGATGAGTGCGATGCGATTGAGTTCTTGCTTGAGCGCATGAAGAACCATAAAACCAATGCTGAATTCTTTGATGCAATGAAACGTCAAGAATAGCATCTGTTATAAAAATTGTAGCCTGGGTGAAGGCGTAGCCTAGCCCGGGAATGGTTTCATTCTTTTTAGAACTGTCATTTGAAAAATAAGTAAGATAAAAACTGAATTCACAAAGCAGTTTTGAGCTTTGAAAGAAGGTTTATTTTTTAGTTTTGCTATAAACTTTCTCCAGGTTATGGCTGTCCTTACGACCATCAAGTTCAAGGACTAAATGTTTTATATCCCGAGGACACGCCGCAGGGATAAGTCAAAAGCTACTAACTTAAATGGAATGCAGCTGCGCCTTTACCCAGGCTACTCTAGGGGATAATTAATGAAATACTCTGATCTAAGAGATTTTATTGCACAATTGGAATCACGTAATTTATTAAAACGCATAACCTACCCTGTATCGCCGTATCTTGAAATGACCGCAGTGAGTGATCGGGTTCTACGTTCTGGCGGCCCAGCGCTTCTCTTTACCAATCTTCCGCATCATAAAATGCCGGTTTTAACCAATTTGTTTGGTACCGTTGAACGTGTAGCAATGGGAATGGGGGAGGACAGTATTAGTGCATTAAGGGAAGTAGGCAAATTATTGGCTGCTCTAAAAGAACCCGATCCCCCCAAAGGCTTTAAAGACGCGTTTAATAAACTTCCGTTGTTAAAACAAGCATTAAATATGGCACCAAAATATGTAAGCGGTGCAGAATGCCAAACTCATGTTTGGGAAAAAGATGAAGTAGATCTTACTTCTTTACCTATTCAAACGTGCTGGCCTAAAGATGCAGCACCCCTAATAACTTGGGGGCTTGTAACTACCAAAGGACCTCATCAAACCCGTGAAAACATGGGGATTTATCGACAACAATTGTTGAATAAGAATCAATTGATTATGCGTTGGTTATCCCATCGTGGGGGAGCATTGGACTACTTCGCATGGCAACAGGCTTATCCGGGTGAACGTTTTCCAGTTTCCGTGACTTTAGGGGCCGATCCTGCAACGATACTTGCTGCTGTGACGCCGGTACCTGATACTTTGTCTGAGTATGCCTTTGCTGGCTTATTGCGCGGCCAACGGACTCGATTAACGCGGTGCATTGGGAATGACCTCCATGTTCCAGCGAGTGCGGAAATTGTTTTAGAAGGTTATTTAGAGCCTGGGGTAGAAGCTCCTGAAGGACCGTACGGAGATCACACAGGTTATTATAATGAAGTCCAATCGTTTCCTGTGTTTACTGTAGAACGTATTACTCATCGAGATAATCCCATTTATCATAGTACCTATACTGGTCGACCACCTGATGAGCCAGCAATTTTAGGTGTTGCATTAAATGAAGTATTTATTCCTTTGTTACAAAAACAATTCCCAGAGATTGTTGATTTCTATTTGCCACCAGAAGGATGTTCTTATCGTTTGGCAGTAGTCACAATGAAGAAGCAGTATCCTGGTCATGCGAAGCGAATTATGATGGCGGTTTGGTCTTTTTTAAGACAATTTATGTATACCAAATTTGTAATCGTCTGTGATGATGATATTAATGCACGCAATTGGCAGGATGTGATTTGGGCAATGACTACGCGTATGGATCCTGCACGAGATACCGTAATGATGGAAAATACACCAATTGATTATTTGGATTTTGCTTCACCTGTTTCTGGTTTGGGTTCAAAAATAGGAATGGATGCAACTAATAAATGGCCAGGCGAAACACAAAGAGAATGGGGTGAGCCTATTGTGATGGATGAAGAGATTCTAAAAAAGGTTAATGGATATTGGTCTTCTCTGGGGTTAGATGAATGAAGGAAAAAACAATTAAAGCTCATGTAGAGGATATTTCCCCGCTTACTGACAGCATAATGCGTTTGATTTTAGCACCTGAACGATACATACCCTACCAAGCGGGTCAATATCTGCAAATTCTTTTTGGTGAGGAAGCATTTAGCTATTCCATTGCGAATGCTCCATTAGGATCGCATAAGTATGAATTGCACATTCGTCATAGTTTGGACAACCCTTATAACCAGCGACTATTTGCTCATATAAAGGAGTATGGTTCTGTAACTATTCGTTTACCTTTTGGTGAGTGTTCCATTGAACATTTACATCCGCAACCTCCTATATTATTTATCGCGGGTGGCACTGGTTTTGCACCGGTAAAAGCGATGATCGAGCAGTTATTATCTACTTCCGATACTCGACCTTTTGAGTTATTTTGGGGGGCTCGTTTGCAAAATGATTTATATATGGATGAGAAGGTAACGAGCTGGCAGGCACATGTTAGTCGGTTTACTTATGTTTCTTCAGTCTCAGAAGACAATACGGTGCCTCTTGTTTCGCTTGTGCTTGCAAAACATCCGCATGATCTTGGCGAATGGCAAATCGTCATTAGCGGGCCTTTTGATATGGTGTATAGCACGCGTGATGCATTAGTAAATAGTGGCGTTTCACCTACATATTTATTTTCAGATGCATTTAGTTTTGAAGCAAAATAAGGAAGATTTTTATGGAGACTTTATATCAAATTCTAGGTCTTATTGGTGCCGGAATGATCATTTTTATTTTGTACCGCACAGTCAAAGGAAGGCCTGAGCAATTTAGTAAGGAAAATCTAAATAAAAGTTTTTATACCATGGGGGTTTTGGCGCTTGTTTTAATTGGTTTCATAGCGCTCTTAGTTTTAATTTTAAGAAACACCTAGAAACATGAGCTAAAAGCGGAACTCGGGTGTACAGAAGATAACTGGTTTCGCTTTGGTACTCTTAACACACCCAACTGAAGATCCCTTACTACGTCTTCTAATTCACCTTAAGTTTTACTTGACCTATAACAATACCCACGTCCCGCCGCTTGTCCGCGGGATCTAGGGATTGAGGCACTAAGCTTTCTTTTTCCTGGATGCTGCGAACAAGTCGCAGCACGTAGGGCATAGTGGCTATCAAGGAAAACATAGGGTGAATTTGGAAGCACTACGTTTGAGATGACGTATCCTAGTGACACTGACCTGCTTTACGTCACCAAGGTTACAATTAGTACTAATGGGGAGGATTTGCATTTTTATAATGTCCTTCCTTTTCTTTTAAATAATATCCAATATGGGGATTATTAATTGGCATTTTGCTTGTGTCTGCGATTAGCATGCACTCTTCAACATATGTAATTTGACTGCTGTCATCAACTAATAAACGATACCAAGGGTTTCGAGTGGCAAATTCACGTTTTGGTGCTTGTGGATTATAGCGTCCTGATGCCTGAAATAAGGGATCCACATCCACTACAATTGCTCTGTAGCGACTGTGTTTGTGAATCACTAAATCTCCGATGTTGAATTGTGCAATTTTATTCATATAAGCCTCTTTGTTGGGCGTCTTGAATAATATATCGGTAAAAATAAAAGAAGCTTAAGATCAAAAAATGGAATCAGTAAATTTTAATTGGTATAGAGTGTAGTTAACCCGGGTTGCCCAATTCGAGGTAGGCAGCGAGTCCCGGGTTAAGATAATAAATTACTTAAAACAATATAAGTTTAGGCTCCATTAGCCCGCCGTTAAAATGGTGCCGAGATCTTCAAGGGTCCCATCAACTGGAGCTTCTATTCCTTTTTGGTCTTCAGCCTTATCAAAGAATAAAGAGGCTCTCTTTGTTATTGCTTTTGAGTAGAGTAATTTCCCAATGGTAATGACACTAAGCAAAACATTAAGGATGGTATCTTGCCATGAGCGGTGCCCACTCATGAGGTCATCATGACTATGTAATCTTGCTTTAACTGTCATTTTAAATTTTTGATAGGATACATTGCTTGGAAGTTGTTCCGGGTTGTGACTGATAAATTGATCGACATCGTTTTTAAGCGCATCAATAAGCTGGGAAATTACTTTCTGTTCTTCGGGAGGTAAAGTTTTTGCATAAACCCTCATGCCGTCAATATTTGTATATAGTTCTACCATTTTTGCAGCATATTGTGCATATTTGCCCCCTTTTTTCTTAAAGAAGGAAATCACATTTTCTGGTTTTGCAGCGGGATCGTTGATTATTGGCGGTTTTAGGTCTGCTTCTATAAGTTTCACCACAATTCGGTTAAGGGCGGCTTGCATTTTGATGCCATGAAATTTATCAATTTTAGTAGTAATTATTTTGAGCAATTCCTGACTATTGCCGGATGCAATGTATTTGTTAAATAACCCCTTTTTTTCATTAACTAGAAGTTCTATAAATTGATCGCGAGTCTTTTTATCTCTAGGAAGGAAAAAATCCTTAGGATAATAATGTTGATTTCGGCCATTGACGTACGTGGTGAGTTCCTTTTTAAGCTCAAGGACTAGTGCTTCTCGCTCTTTTTTTACCTCGTCTACTTTTGGTTTTTGCCGTTTTATGTGACTCGGATGGTCTTTCCTTACGTGAATCGGTCTTTCTTGTTTTCGCCTTTCGTTCTCAGGTTCTTGTCTTTGTTGTTCCAGTTTTAGTTTCTCTTGTTGTTCCTGTCTTTCTCGCTCTTCGAGTTCTTTAATTTGTCGTTCCAGTACTTCAAGTTGTGCATTAAGTTCTTCAACGGCTTCTGTTTGTATCCTACTTTCATTATTAAGTTGAACAATTTCCTCGGGGATTGTATCGAGTTCCTCATAGTTTTTAACTAATTTTGTTTTAATTTGTTCTAATTTTTCTAAACCCAAAGTTATGTCTTTTGCAGTTTCTTGGTCCACTTCAAGCATATAAGCAACTTGGTAAAGTTTTTGGGGCACAACTTGCAATAAGTTCTCTCTATCTGTTTTGTCCCAAGTCCATTTGTATTTGCTAGGATTCTCTTCCAGTATTTCCAGTAATAAGGCAAATCCAGTGTTTTTCGGATGTTGTGCACTTTTAATCTCTGCTTTATCGGTAAGATCTACAAGTGTGTTTTTGTTATAGCCGCTTTTTAGATGTTCATTGACTTGTTCTAATAACGTATTTAACTTTCTTGATTTTTCTAGGAGTTCTTGATTGTGTTGTTTTTCCTTGCTTAGCGTGGTTACTAGTTCTTGGATATAATCCAAGACGTCTTGTTTCACGTCTGTATTTAATCGTACTGATGGGTTCAAAAGGGTTTTTGCTAGAGTTAAAGCGGAGGGAACGTCTTGTTCTATAAGTGTAATGTTTTTTTGATTCAGTGTTTGTAATGTCTTTTGTTTTTCAGCTATTTGCTGCTGTAACCCCACGATTATTTCTTTTCGTTCTTCAATTTGTTTTTGTTTATTTTGATGCTGGAGGATTAATTCTTCTTTACTGATCATTTCTTATACTCACATCTAAATGATAAAATCGTGCGCATTATAGAGCGCATTTATTAACTGATTATTAAGAAACAGTTATTATGTTTAAAATAAACTCATAAAGAGTTAAATAAAGTAAACAGCTAAAATAATGCCTATCTCATAAAGAAGGCAAAGGGGGACCGCCAACATTATTTGAGAAAAAACATCGGGAGGAGTAAGTAGCATGCCTACAATAAAAGCGCCAACAATGACATAAGGTCTGATTTTTTTTAAGGTGATTACCTCAATAATTTTTAAGCGCACAAGCACAAAACAAAGCAAGGGTACCTGAAAGCAAAATCCGAAGATCATGAGCATCCTAGTGATAAAATCAAGAGCATAGGCCATGTCAGGCATATAACGCACTCCTTTAGGTAAGGCATGTGCGAAAAAATGAAACATGAATGGCAAAACCAGATAAAAGCAAAACAAGACTCCGGCAAGAAACAACAAAAGACTAAAGATTAGGGTGATACGTAGAGTGGTTTGTTCTCTTTGATAAAGGCCGGGACTTATAAAACGCCAAAGTTGAAATAAAGCAAAGGGGGCGCTAAGTAACATGGCTGCATCAGCAGCAAGTTTTAGTGGCGTAAATATAGGGGATGTTATATGGGTAGCAATTAAACTTTCTTGAGCCGAAAGAGTACGCAGTAGTGGGTTAACTAGGGTTTGGTATAAATCATTAGCAAGAAAGAAGAAAATAAAAAATAAGCTGCCAAACCAAATGAGAGTTTGCAATCCACGACGTCGTAGTTCTAAAAGATGATTTAACATGGGGTCTTTATGAATATAGAAACTGTTCTTCACCCTCTCCCAAATTGAGAGAGGGACGTTTTTTAAGCCTCGGCAAGCTCTTTAATTCCTTTGTTTTTAATTCCGATTTTTTCGGGTCGAATTTCTCTTAAACGATTAAATTGATCGACAAAAACAACCGTAGGAACTAGGCTTTCACATTCTTCTTCTAGTACTTGAGTAAAGGAAGCAATAATAATTAAATCTCCTGGAGTTACTAAATGTGCTGCTGCCCCATTAACACAAATTTCAGTAGACCCTGGTCTGCCGGTAATCGCATAAGTTTCAAATCGCGTTCCTGCCGTGATGTTCCAGACATTGACTGCTTCGTAAGGTAATATGTTTGCTGCCTTAAGCAGTTCAGGGGAAATAGTAATACTTCCCTCATAATCCAAATCAGCTTCCGTGACACAAGCACGATGGATTTTGGATTTTAACATTTTTCTATAAGCCATAGTGATTCCAGCCTTGTTCATAGTGGGCGAATTTTACACCAATTTTTGAAGATTATGCTATATAAATTTGATTACTTGGATTCCACGTATATTGCGTCTAGTAGTGGTAAACCGGGAGAGTTCCTTTCCTTTCTGGAGGCTACTTTTTATTGAGGATGCACGTTATAATTGGCTTTTACTTTATGGGGATAAATGGTGAGGCATAGCCCGCGTAAGCGCTTTGGCCAGAATTTTCTACAAAGTCGACATATTATTGATGGCATTGTACGTGCTATTAATCCGCAAACAGAAGATAATATACTGGAAATTGGCCCTGGCCTTGGTGCTTTAACTGAGCCGTTGTTGCGCCGTTTAAATCATCTAACTGCAGTTGAAATCGATACCGATTTACAAAAATATCTTTCGGAACTAGCTATTGCTCAGGGGAAATTGCATTTGATTGGTGCAGATGCGTTGACTCTTGATTACAGCCAATTTGGTCCTCGCTTACGGGTGGTAGGTAATTTACCGTATAATATTTCCACTCCTTTGCTCATTCATTTATTGCAGTTTGCCTCATGTATCGACGACATGCATTTTATGTTGCAAAAAGAAGTAGTAGAACGAATGGCAGCAGAACCGGGTAGTAAGGCTTATGGACGACTAACGGTAATGTTGCAATATCATTGTGCTGTGGAGCATTTGTTTGACGTTCCCCCTGAGTCTTTTGATCCACAGCCTAAAGTAGATTCCGCGGTGGTTCGTCTTGTACCCCATCGCGTTTCACCCTTTGAAAAGGTTTCTATGGCGCAGTTAGAGCGTTTGGTGGCTAATGCATTTTCCATGCGTCGTAAAACGTTGAATAACAACTTAAAGGGAATCATCACGGCTGAGCAATTATGCACTTTAGGTGTTGATGGAAGTAAACGTCCAGAACAAATTTCCATTTCGGAATACGTTCAACTAGCGAAATTTATTTCCAATTAGTGTAAAATTAATCATCATGGATATAATTTTTTCAACTTGGAGTTATTAAATTATTATGGAGATGGCTTTGTTTCATCGTCAACGTCAGCGTAAAGGTTCTTTGTCTTCACAAGGTAAATCTTTAAAAGATTTAACACGCATCGTCAATTCGAATCTTCTTTTGTCGGAAGACAAGAGACAGATCTTATTAAAAAAGATGCGGATGTTATCGGGTCTGGAAACGGCACGATATGATAGCTTATGCGGCATTCTTATCGATAATTTAGTTCACTATTGCCAAAATTTACCTGAGACAGCGAACAGTTATTATTCGCAGCAGGGCGGCTTAGTGGATCATGCACTGAACCGTACGGAAGCGGCGTTGAGTCTTTTTCAAGAATTTATGGTACAAGATCAGCCAGAATTATTATCCGAGGAGCAAAAACTTTGGCAATATGCTCTTTTTTCAGCTGCACTACTTCAAGGCATAGGCAAGTTATTTGTTGATTTCCGTGTTAGCTTCTATGATACAAATGGTCAATTTTTAAAGGAATGGAATCCCTTGCTTGAAAGTATGACCAGCACGGGGATTTATTACTTTTATGAGTTTCAAAAAGAACCTGAAATTGAATTTCGACGTCGTCTGAATTTATTGTTAGCAAGAGCAATAATGCCAGGTAGTGGTTTTGCTTGGATCGCCTCTAACTCTGACGTTCTTGAAGTGTGGCTGGCCTTATTAAATGAAGACGAGCGCTCTGCGGGTACTTTGGGAGCCATATTAATTCGCGCGGAAGCTATTGCGATTCAGCGTTATTTACTTGAATTTATGACGCGAGGCCTTGCCGCTGCTTATGGGGGCGGGCGTTACCGCGCGGGTACATTTTCTGGTGGCCAGCCAGAAACCTTGTTAGAGAAAGAACAGGCTGTAGGCATGGAGTTTATTCAATGGATGATTAAGGCTCTGGACGCAGGCCGGATTATGATCAATAAAGCCCCATTATTTATGGTTCCCGGAGGTCTATTGATGTGTGCGGAAATGTTTCAATTATTCGTACGCGAACATCCTGAATATAAAAATTGGCAAGCGGCTCAAAATGGATTTTTATCTTTGGGCTTGCATAATCGTGCTGCTGATGGTGGTGTATTAAGTCGATTTGATATTAAAGGAAAAATGGAGGGGGGCGTTGTATTTTCCAAGTATGCGCTCGCTTTGCCTGAATCAGTAAAAGTGGCTAATCCGAATACAGGAAAAGTAGAGTCCATGTCTGCAACAGAATTGATTCATAAAGCACAATTTAGCAGTCAACTTACCCAGCAACAAAATATTGGTTTGACCAACTCGTTGCACAAATTAGATGCCACTGGAAAATGGCATGCGATTGAAAACGAAGGGAGTGCATTAAGGCCGGGAGCAAAAAACGGTGCCTGATTATGCAATTGGTGATGTGCAGGGTTGTTACGAGCCATTACAACGACTGTTGGAGTTAATCGATTTTGATGATAAAGCGGATCGTTTATGGTTCGTTGGTGACTTGGTGAATCGTGGTCCTGATTCTTTAGCGGTCTTACGTTTTGTTAGTTCCTTACCTGTTACGCCAAGAGTGACTTTAGGCAATCATGATTTACATTTATTAGCTACATTATTTGGTGATAGGCCATGGAAAGGTCATGATGATACCTTGCACGAAGTGATGCAGGCTAGTGATGGAGAAGCTCTAGGTCATTGGTTGAGAATGCAATCCATTTTGTATTACTCACCAGAACTTAATGTGGTGATGTGTCATGCTGGAATTTGTCCTTTATGGGATTTATCACAAGCAATACAATGTGCCCAAGAACTTGAAGAAGTGCTTGCGGGGGATAGCTATCGCGATTTTTTATCGCTTTTATATGGTAATCAGCCGGATAGGTGGTCTGGTGATTTACAAGGCATGGACAGGCTACGGTTAATTACTAACTATTATACACGCATGCGTTTTTGTGATGCCCAAGGAAAACTCGAGTTGAGTTATAAAGGAACTATTGCTCAAGCGCCAGCAAATCTTTATCCTTGGTATGAAGTACCTCATCGTAAAGAAATTGATGCGGATATTGTATTTGGGCATTGGGCTGCTTTAATGGGGGAATGTCCTCATCCTAAAATTCATGCAATAGATACCGGATGTCTGTGGGGCGGCCAATTAACTGCATTGCGCTTGCAGGATATGCAACGATTTGCAGTGTGGAACAAAAAATGATGTTACTAAATAAATTTAGCTCCATACGTTTATCCTATATGCATGTTTTGGGGAGAGCAGTTATGTTGTTCTTCCTCTGTTGCCTGTTTGGATCTAAAGCTTGGTGTCTCTCTACTACAGAAGATGTAAACGTAAAACAAGCAGAGGAACGGCTACAAAAAGCAATAGAGAATCCAGAGTTTATGTTGCACAATTGGATAGAGCTGCCAACCTCTCCTGCATCGCGAAGTAAAACCATCCATCACTTGAGTTTAAGAGAAGCAATTTTGTTGGCTTTACGATATAACTCCAATATTCAAAATGCTGAATTGGATCGAATTGTACAACGTTATCAATTGCGCTTGGCAAATAATCAGTTTGAATTGCAATACGCTTTGGGTGCTTCTGGAGTAATCCAAAAAAGTAGGTTTAATGGCGTGGGTAGTGATACAACGCGTACGCTCCTAGGTAGTCCTGAGTTTAATTTGAAAACAAAGTTAGGCACGGAAGCTAATTTATCAATAAATAATAACGTCAATGAAAATAACAATTACAATCCCGTATTGAATTTTTCTTTGACCCAGCCATTATTACGCGGTTTTGGAAAGGCAGTAAATGAAGCTGCGCTTTTAGATGCTAAGGACAACGAATGGCTGAACAAATTGAACTTGCAGCAATCGGTGGCGGATCAAGTCACCCAAGTTATTGTGGCTTATCGGATGCTTATTTTAAGTGGAAACAATTTGCAGAATCAGCGTTTGCAATTAAAAGAAGCCAAAAAATCGTATGAAATTAATGAGAAAAAAATAAAGGCAGGTCAACTAGAACCCACCGGTAATATTCAGCAGTCTTACCAAATAGAATCCTTAAGTTTGATGGTGGAACAAGCGGAAAACGATTTTGAAACGTCAGCTCAAGATCTTTTGCAAACTATTGGCTTGGATCCCGAGATGCATATATCCGTTCCTAGTGACGTTGCATTAGAAAAGCTTGCTGTTCCTAATTTGCAACAGTCGATTGAGCAAGCGTTGAATCATAACACAGTTTATTTAGCACAAAAGATGACATTACGCGCCGATGAGCGTGCTTATAAAGTGGCTAAAAATCAACAATTATGGCAGTTGGATGTGTCAGGTAATATTCAAAGTGGGGTTGTAAATGATGTGACGGGTGTAAATGGAGGATTTAATGGCATTTATAATGGAAATAACATCACCGAGGCAGCTCGTGTGACCCTAACCGTTCCCTTGCATGACATCAGTCGTCGCAGTCAATTAATTAATGCTAAAGTGCGCTTGGAAAAAGACCGGTTAAATTTACTTGCTACCAAACGAGCATTAATAACTAATGTAACCAATACCATTAATAATATAAGAAGTTTGGCAAAACGTTATCAATTAGCGCTAAAACAAGTGAAATTAGCGGAGCAATCTTATGCATTGGAGAAGAAAAAACAACAAGCGGGAATATCCAGTGCGTTGGATGTAAATAACACTCAAAATCAGCTGATTCAGGCTCAATCTGGATTAATCAATGCAAAAATTGCATATCTAAATCAGATATCCAACCTGCAAAGAATCTTGGGAACCACACTGAATCATTGGCAAATTAAATTAAGGTATGGTGGATGAATAGGTATTTAATCACGTCAAAAGTCATCATTTTATTATTAATCGGGTTGCTTTTGTCTTCATGCGGGCATCATGAGGAGCAAAAAAAAGTGGCGTTACATCAGCATAAAGTCGAAGAACAGACCATGCATAAGACGCTCCATTTTACCGGAACAGTGCAGCCTTTACATGAAAATACGATAGCCAGTCCAATGGAAGCGGTGGTCGAAACAATGAATTTTCATTATGGGCAATTGATTAACAAAGGCGATGTGATTTTAACTTTAAACTCAACCGAGTTGCAGAGACAATTTAATGACACCTTAACGGAATATCTAAAAGCCAAAGACAGTTACACCATCGCTAAAGCTAAATTTGTTGGGACTCAAGATTTATGGGATGCAGGTTTATTATCCAAAAATAATTACATGAGTGAGAAATCGAATGTGGACACGGCGCGGGTTACTTTAATGCAATCTACTCGTAAACTAACGGAAATGTTGGAAAAACTGGATGAAAATAGCCCCAAAAATTTATCTGCATTAAGTTTGGCTGATTTCGATAAAATTAAAAAAATTTTAGCATCTAATCATAATATGATTCATTTAAAATCACCGCGAGATGGAGTCCTACTCTATCCTCCTAAAGCCGGAGAAGATAAAAGTGTGCGTGCTACCGTAGGCTCGACAGTTAAATCAGGTCAGGTTATTGGCTTGATTGGTGATTTATCCGGGATCAGTATTGAAATTGATGTTCCAGAAATCGATATAACCCAAATCCAAGCAGGTATGAATGCCATCGTGAGTGGTGTTGCCTTTGGTAAATATCAATTAAAAGGACAATTGGTAGCAGTGAATGCACAAGCCTCGAATAATAATGGATTACCCTTTTTTACAGCGGTAGTTGAGGTGAAAAAGTTAACCCCTGAGGAGCAGAAATGGATCAAAGTGGGTATGAGTGCATCCATTGAGTTAAGTGTGGATAACGGCAAGCAGCTCATTATTCCTATTGCTGCAATTAAACGCGAAAAAGGACAAAGTATTGTTAGTTTACAAACTAAGTCAGGCGCTCTAGAGAAGCGAGTCATTACAACAGGAGCCGCCCAGGCAGATTCAGTGGTCGTCGAGACCGGTTTAAAAGCTGGTGATGTGGTGGTGTATGAGTGATCTTGTCATTGATTCCAGTAAAAGCAATACCTCCTCTCATGAGGTGACAGAGGATCCAAATATTCTTGAGCGACTCTTAAGTCCCGCAATAACATCGCAACGTAGTCCTGCGAAAAAGACACAACAACCGCTTATGAAGCTTACTGATATTGTAAAGACGTATCATCTCGAAGGAATTAGCACCACTATATTAAAAGAAGTATCGCTGACCGTTTATGAGGGAGATTTACTCGCTATTGTAGGTGCTTCGGGTTCTGGTAAATCTACTTTGATGAATATTCTAGGGCTACTGGATAAAGCAGACACAGGAACTTATCTATTGAAAAATAGGAATGTTGCTGCTTTGACAGATGATGAAGCAGCAGAATTACGTAATCAAAATATCGGTTTTGTTTTTCAGCAGTTCAATTTATTACCAAGATTTAGTGCCATGCAAAATGTGGCATTACCCTTAATTTATCGTGGTGTTGGAGCTGCTGAAATTAAGGAAAGGGTACTTGCTGCTCTTGAACGTGTGGGAATGCGTCAATATGCACAGCATCGACCTACACAATTATCTGGAGGACAGCAACAGCGTGTTGCCATTGCTCGTGCATTAGTAACCGAGCCACAAGTAATTTTGGCCGATGAACCAACAGGTGCGCTCGATTCACGTACTGGTAATGAAGTAATGAATTTATTTTTAAGTTTGCATGCCCAAGGGCGTAGTATCATTATGATTACTCATGATGAACAGATCGCTGCGTTGTGTCAGCGAAAAATCACTCTTGTAGATGGGGTTGTTGTGACGGAGACTGGCGCATGAAGTTTTCCGGACATTGTCAGCAAGCTTTAGTAAATTTGACTGCCGCCAAGTTGCGTTCCTTTTTGGCCGTTTTAGGTATTTTAGTGGGTACGGCTGCGGTTGTTGCTTTAATTAGCTGTGGGCAGTTGGCAACAGAAAAAGCATTATCTCAATTTAAGGCTTTAGGCACGGACTTATTAGCAATTGCGGTTTATCCAAAAACTTCAGAAAAATCTGGCAGTATGGAGTCAATCTCCGTCGCGCAATGGGAACAAATGGCTGATCGTATACCTTATATTATCGATATGGCGCCCTATAGTACGGCCTATCAACCCTTGAGTTTCCAAGGAAAGTTAATGCAAGGAGCCGTTATCGGGGCCAATGAACATTTGCCCAAAATTGTTCATATTAAATTAGCTGCAGGACATTTTGTTTCTTTTGTTGAGTCCTATGAACATTATTGTGTTATTGGTGATGGCTTAGCACGCCAAATCAAAGAGATCAGTTTTGATGACCCCATAGGAAAGCAATTACGTATAGGAAAATCTTTATACACCATCATCGGTGTAGCTGAACCTTGGAAGGAAAACGGGTTTTTCAATGAAGACATCAACCAGGCGGCGATTGTTCCTTTGGCAGGAATTAGTATGATTAGCAAAGAAGCCAAGGTAAATAATGTGGTCTTGGAATTGAAACCAGATAGTCCCATCGATGAGGTAATTGAGGAAATAAAACAAATTATTGGTTCAATCGCGCCCAAATTAAGTGTTTTTTCACGAAGCGCCAAGCAGATTATTGCCAGCATGGAAAACCAGGGACAAATCTTTACCTTATTACTGGCTGTAATTGGAGGAATTTCACTTTTGGTGGGTGGAATTGGCGTAATGAACGTCATGTTGGTCTCTGTGAGTGAACGGAGAAAAGAAATTGGTATTCGTAAAGCGGTCGGGGCAAAAAATAGTGAAATTCAAGCTTTATTTTTAGTCGAGTCGGTCATGCTTTCTTTATTAGGCGGCATACTTGGGGTTATTTTAGGATTAGTTTGTACCCGTATTTTAGCCTATTTCAGTGATTGGAATTTTTCAATCTTTCTTTTGCCCCCTGCTGCAGGCTTTTTGGTATCTGCTGCCACTGGAATTTTCTTTGGCTTTTATCCTGCACGACGTGCTGCAAAGTTAGAGCCCGTAGTTTCTCTGCGTAGTGAGTAGTATGTAGCCTGAGTGCAGCGAAGCGAAACACGGGTTCCGCGTTGCCGCACTCAGGCTACCCTGTTAGATGCCTAGAATTCAGTCTCTATTGCACTGAATATATAAGTACTTTATGATGAAAAAATTCTTTTTATCTAAACGGACTTATATATGTTAAAAAAATCTTTAGGGATGATGGCTCTAGCAGGCATTGTTTCTTTTGCTTTTGCTGATACTCCTCAGCCCCAACCTACTCCTGCGAATACATCAGTACCTTCAAGTTACATGCCAGTAGTGATTAATGAGACGTTTCAAAGTATTTTGCAACGCATGAGCGGTGAAAAACAGGCAATTAATGATCGACAACAAGAGCTGTTAAAAAAACGTTATGATTTGAGTAATAATCCTTCTAAAACGGCAAAAATGTCTAATGGAAAACCCATACAAGAAGGTGTTCGCGTGAAACTTCCTGAGGGAGTGACTTGGGAGCAATTGGCCAAAATGAGTCCTGACGATGTCAAGAAGCAAGGCCTTTTTCCACAGGGTTTCCTACCGTTACCTCACCCCAATCATCCAGAAGGGGGAATGTTATTTCCGAAATTTGCTATTGATGAAATCAAGAAGCAAGAAGACAGAGATTTGACTCGGTTTGATTTGGATTTTGATATCCCAGATCATTTTTTACCCCCTTTTCCTGCGCCTATTTTTTTAACTACTCGGCCTGATCTTGGGGATGTTTCTCAAGGTAAATTGGTTACCATTGAGAATTATTATGAATTGTTTAATGGTTTATTAAACCCTAAACAGCTGGAAGGGTTACGCCTGTTAGTTACCCCATTCCCTCAACAACAATTTAATCAAACTGAAGACCGACGTACTGTCAAACCCAGTCGGGGAGTCGCTTGTTTTGATTGTCATGCGAATGGTCACACCAACAAGGCAACGCATTTGGTCGGTGATATAAGACCCCAAGAATTTCGTCATCGCATCAATACTCCAACCTTACGCGGTTTAAATATCCAAAGATTATTTGGATCGCAACGTGCACTAAAAACAGTAGAAGACTTCACTGAGTTTGAACAAAGAGCAGCATATTTTGATGGAGATCCGGTTATTGCAACTAAAAAAGGCGTTAACATTCTGGAGCGTGGCAGCCAAGTTCATTTTATGGCCGAATTCCAAGAAATTTTGGATTTTCCACCAGCACCTAAATTGACGTGGGAAGGAAAGCTTGATCCTGCCAAAGCAACTCCAGCAGAGCTACGCGGACAAGAAGTGTTTTTTGGTAAGGGAAAATGTTCTAGTTGTCACACTCCTCCTTACTATACTGACAACACCATGCATAATTTACAGACGGAACGATTCTATCAACCACAAATGATTAATGGCATGAAAGCAGTTGGTGATGGATCTATAAAAACATTTCCTTTACGAGGAATTAAAGATTCTCCACCCTATTTGCATGATGGTCGCTTGTTAACTTTGGCCGATACCGTAGAGTTTTTTAACCTGGTGTTGCAATTACAGTTAACCCAAGAAGAAAAAGCGGATTTAACAGCATTTATGGAAGCGCTTTAATACTCACTGTATAATCCTTTTACGTTGGTGGCCTGTACTACCACGGTTTAGGTTTTTGTTGTTCCCGCGAAGACGGGAACCTACTTCTAATCAGGCACAATGCTACTGCAAGAATAGATTCCCGCCTTCGCGGGAATGACAAACAACTCTTAAGTAAGTGGTAGTGAAGCACAGTTGCAACTTGAGTTCCAAGATAAGCAAGACACTCAGGGATTCGCTGTTCAACCAGGCTACTTGTTTTGATAAATGGTCTATCTTAAATTTGAGATGGCAAGCAGGTAACAAAAAAAATCAGGGGGAAAGGCTATGAAAAAATGGGGACTTGCGATAATCGCATACGTTCTGGTACATCATGTTGCCTTCGCACAACAGAATTGGAATGAGTGGGTCGCTGGGGTTAGAGCAGAAGCTTTGCAACAAGGGATTTCCTCTGAAACTTTTGATGAGGCGTTTGCAGGTATCCATGAGCCAAGCCATCAAATTAAGGGGTTTTTACGTTCGCAACCAGAACATCGACTTACATTCATCAAATACCGTAACACGCGCGTTGATAGTTACAGAATTGCTATAGGACGCAAAGAATTTAAGAAAAACCAAGAGGTTTTGGAGGCTGTGGCCAAAAAATATGGGGTAAATCCTTGTTTCATTGTTTCATTCTGGGGAATGGAAACCAGTTATGGTACTTATATGGGTAATTTCCCGGTAGTGAAAGCTTTAGCCACCTTAGCGTATGATTCCAATCGGAAAGAATTTTTCCGAAAAGAATTATTTATTGCTTTGCATATCTTGGATGAAGGACATGTTAGTTTAGCCGATTTCAAGGGTGAGTGGGCAGGTGCCTCAGGCCAACCCCAATTCTTACCTTCAAGCTGGGTGAAATATGCGGTTGATTATGATGGTGATGGTCGAAAAGATATCTGGAGAAGTAAGCCCGATGTCTTTGCTTCAATTGCAAATTACATGAAGCAAAATGGATGGCAAACAGGTGAGCCTTGGGCTATCCAAGTCAAACTACCTCATAAATTTGATATGGCTATGGCAGGCAAAAACAATGTGAAGCCTGTGAGTGAATGGAGTGCGCTGGGTGTGCGTACCGAAAATGGTGAGGCATTGCCTTATCAAAATCTGCAAGCCAGTATTGTTCAGCCATTAGGTGGTCCGACCTTCTTAACGTTCCCCAACTATAAGATGATTTTACACTATAATAATTCAATATATTATGCGGGAGCTATAGGTTACTTAGCGGATAAAATTTGCCAAGGGCAACAAAGGTAGCATTATGGATGATTATCTTGATAAAACAGCCAGTTTAACCCCTTTAGCTAAAAGGATAATCTGTGAGAAAGCCACAGAATATCCTCACACTGGGGCATATAATTTTGTCATGACCAATGGCACTTATTTATGCAGGCGTTGTGGCTTAGCCTTATTTCGCGGCTCAAGCCAATTCAGCTCGGGGTGTGGCTGGCCAAGTTTTGATGATAATATTGTTCACGCTGTAAAGCAGCTTCCCGATCCTGATGGTCAACGTATGGAAATCCTCTGTTCGCGATGCGATGCTCATTTAGGGCATGTCTTTACCGGCGAGTATTTTACCCAAAACAATTTACGCCATTGCGTCAATTCCGCCTCTATTGATTTTGTTGCAGACAGTCAGGTATTGGATACTGAAGAAGCGATAATGGCTGGCGGATGTTTTTGGGGGGTCGATCATTTTTTAAAACAAATACCCGGTGTTCTGCGTGTTGAAGTGGGCTATACTGGGGGCATTACTTTAGAACCAAGCTATGACCAAGTCTGTCAGGGTAACACCGGGCATTATGAAGCAGTACGTGTTATTTATGATAAAGCCAAGACTGATTATCACCACGTTTTAAAACGGTTTTTTGAAATTCATGATCCCACACAAAAATCGGGACAAGGTCCTGACATAGGGCAGCAGTATCAAAGTGCCGTATTTTATTATGATCAGGAACAATTAGCCGAAGCAGAAATTTTAATCCAAATGTTGCAAAAAAAAGGCTTTCAGGTTGCGACTCGCCTTTTTCCTGTACAAACATTTTGGCCGGCAGAAGAATACCACCAGGATTATTATGCCAAACATCATAAAGCCCCTTATTGTCATCAACCCGTAAATCGTTTTGATTAGGCTTAGGTTGTGGAGGTCCAAATATGGAATTTACTTTTCGAATTGCTAAGAAAAAAGATAAAGAAGAGATTTTTAATTTAATCAAGAAACACGCTGAATATGAAAAAAAGAAACCGGAAGAGATTCATTTGACCCTGGACAAAATTGAATCTCATGGTTTTGGGCGAAATAAGTTTTTTTATGTATTATTAGCTGAATATCAGAAAAAACCCGCCGGGTTTGCTTTATTTTTTTTCACTTATTCCGTCCCCGCAGGAGCCCCCGTTCTTTATATTGAAGAGCTATTTGTAGATGAGCTTTATCGTAATCATGGCTTGGGTACATCATTGTTATCTAATCTTGCGCAGCTCGCACTTGAGAAAGAATGTTGTCGTATGGAAGGACATGCGTTTACCTGGAATAAAAAAGGCATTGAATTTTTCGAATTTATAGGGGCTCATCCGCGTACGGATTTGTTGCAATTTCGCTTAGCGGACGAACATTTGCAGAAATTAGCCGCACAAAAATAGAGGCTTTATTTCAGTTTTTTCATGACGATTCCCAAGAAAGGAAATGCGAGCAATTGGATGGCACTGGAAAAAATAACTAAAGCGAGAATGAACGTATCATAGAGTACGCCCATTAATACACTACCCAAAAACCAAGATAGTCCAAACCGGTGTTTCATACTCATGCCCCTAATTTCAAGGATATCATGATGTACTTCTAAGTCTTGGGGGCGCGGATAAAGCCATCGTGATAAGAATAAAGTGAAAGATATGGCTGCGCTGCCATTAAGATAATGATTTTCGTCATTTCCGCGAAGATGGGAATCTATTTCTACATGCAGCACCGAGCCACTTTAAAAATGAATCTCCGCCTTTGCGGAGATGAGAAGGGTAAATCTATTATAAACATCTTAATGAGTATTTAAATACATATGTTCAAATCCTGAAAAAGACAAACTATGATGTTTTCTTTGTGGCGGTTTGCTGACATCAAGACATAAAGAAGGGAATTGCTCTAACAATGCTTTAAAAATACTGTGCATTTCAATGCGTGCCAATTTTGCACCAAGGCAAAAATGACTGCCATAACCATAACTGAAATGTTGGGTTTGTTTATCCTCAAGGGTGATGACATCTGGAGCGTTAAAATAATGGGGATCTCGATTAATGGCGTGTGTCGATATGAAAATCACCTTACCTTTTTCAATCAATTGATTGCCAAGCATCGTTTCATTTTTTGTGACTCGGAAAATAAAAGTTACTGCAGGATCAAGACGGTTGCACTCCTCAATATATCCATCAAGTCGGGGAAGATTATTTCGTACTTGTTGCCAAAGTCCTGGTTGATTTAACAAAATAAATAAATTATTACACAGTTGATCGGTTGTTGTTACTTGACCTGCAACCAGCATCATAATGGCTTGGGAAATAATTTCATCATCCGTTAATCCAAAATGGGTTTGGTGCGCCAATAAGATACTTAAAAAATCAGTTCCTGGTTTTTTTCGACGCTGGACAATTAAACTCGAAAAATAACTATAGAGTTGTTTGGCACTATGATTTACCTTAATGCCATCTTCATCTTGATAACTTGTTGATCCACCAAAAAATTGAGTCATATTATTGGACCAATGATAAAAATCAAGGCGTTCACTATCTGGAATTGCGAACAGTTCTGCAAGCGTCACCGATGGGATGTGTTGGGCAAGTTGAGCAACAAAATCAAAAGGCTTGTCTGCAGTAAATTCAGACAGACATTTTGTAATAGTCTGCTGAATTAAGGGTTTTAATTGCTCCAGACAGTTGTTGCTAAAGCCATGATAACAAATTCGTCTTCGATCAGTATGTTCTGGAGCATCACTCATCACCATCATCTTGCTAACCACCTTAAAAAACTCAGTAATTAATGACAGGTTCATTTCGGGCATGCGCGAAATAAAAAACGGGGAGCGATCACAAGTAAAATCCTCACTTGTGAGTATCTGCTTGGCTAATTTATAGGAAGTAATCACGAAGAACTTCCCGGCTTCCCACCAAAATAATTCACCCATTTCTCGTAAATGATGGCTAAATTGTTCCGGGGTAGTTGTTTGTTTTAACTGCATTATAGTATAGGGCTTCATAATATTTGGATCCTTCTTAAATGTCTTGGACTATGGCGATGAAAGGCGTTGCGACCGTGTAAGAGTGAAAAATTATCGGCAAGCAAAAAGTCGCCTTGTTGCCATTGGTGTTCATACAGATGTTCGGGCATCCGCATACTCTGGCTTAAAGAGGATAAAATAGCATGGGACTCATCCTCATTTTTATCAATTATTTTGACGTGTACTGGATTTAAATAGTCTTCGCCTACCGGTTCAGCAAATCGTAAGATAACCTGTTGAGTATCTGGATGATTATTGATTAGATTACGCGTAATGGTTCCTCCATAATGTGCCAATTTTTCGGTATGAAAGGTAAGCGCGTAATCATCCCACTCTTTTCTTTGTGCATCACTAGCAGCTTGCCAAACCCGTTCGGTGTTCGCAAATACGGTTTCACCACCACTTCCTGCCTGTGGTGCGTGCAAACAATGAAAAAGCAAAAAACGAGGTTCTTGATGAAATGCCCCATCCCAATGCAATGGGACATCTCCTTCGGTAAAGAGATAGTTTTGGGGTTGTTGATCAACTTTCATTTCCATTACCGGACCAAAATCCCAAGAAAGTAATTGAGCTTGCTTTTGACAATAATGGAGCAAATCATCACGTTCCAGAAGGTTAAAACCACGTAAAAGGACAATTTTATGCTGCGTCGTTTCGTTTAAAAGCATTTCCAACGATAAGTCTGTCAGATTTCGATGATGATCGGCTTGGATAAGATAAGGACTAAATTGTGTTGCGTTCTTCATCAACAGGCCTCCAATACATAATGATCATGGTTTAATCGGGCTCCCAATTGTTCAGCCTCTTGTCTTTTTATGAGTTGCCACCCTTCGGCGCTCTTAAGTAAAACATTGTGCCAAGGCGTGCTCCAACGGTTTGATGTAGGAAGAAAGTGGATCCCTATTTTCTCTGAGCCACAAGGTTGGGGGTGAATCGACAACCGTACCGACTGTGGAAAATAATTCGCTAACAATCGCGACCATGCATTCGAGCGACGGATTACTTCATAAGCAATTTGTTTGGCTTCCTGGCGTGTTTTGTTTTTTGTTTGCTCCGGTTTTAAAGCGAGTTGATCCTCAACAATAAAACGGTGAATACCATTAAATTGATAGCGAGCGATAGGATCGGTTGCAATATGTTGTTTTAATTCATCTAAAGTTTGGCCAAACTCGATCATTAATAACTCTCTCATGACCAGATAGTTATGACAGGGATATACTTCATCAAGCGAAAATGTTGATAGATGAGTTAATTGATAATCTTCGATGATTTGTTGAATTCCTTTTTGGTACACATCTACATGAAGATCACTCACCAAAACCAAATCATTAAATACACGACCATCCGAGCAAATGATTAACTTAATACCCACAGGATAAATTTCTTGCATGGTTTGACAAAGCAGATTCAAATTGCTCAAGCCAATGATTTCACCTCGATCAGGCTTTTCTGATAGCGTTTTCCGCCTATTGGCTGATTTTGCAGGGAAGGCAGGAAGAATCAGCGTTAGCATTCGTTGTTCGCTGATTGCCTGTTGAATTTTTTCTTGCGGATGACGAATGCATTCTGGGCATAAAATTCCGTTACACATTGTCTCGGCTAACTCGCTAACTCGTCTTTGATTGAGCAATACGTCTAATAGAGCCGTTGTTGTTTTTTGTACCGTATTTATGGACATACTTTACCCTCCAAATAGTTTTTCTTTTAAAAAGTCCGGGCGCAGGAGCAAACCAGCGATGTTCATTAAGTTTCGTCTCAGTACGCCCAGGTGACATTTCTACATCTCCATTGGAATAAACAGATTAGGTAAACTCTATATAAATTGATAATATTAAGTTTTAATGAACTTGATAAAAAAAAATTATGGACATTGATTTTAATGCGCTACGAGTTTTTGTTGCGGTAGTCGATTGCGGGGGATTCAATTCTGCAACACGGGCTTTATTTAAAAGCCAGCCTGCAATCACCTCATCAATAAAAAAATTAGAAGAACAGTTAAACTTGGTATTGTTTGATCGCAGTCATTATCGACCGATCCTCACAGCAGAAGGAGAAAAGCTATATAGAAGGGCTCAGTCTTTAATTGGTCATTGGAAGAATATTAGTCAATTTGCTGAACAGCTACAATCCGAAGCCGAGAGCGATATTACGATTGCCATCGATGTTTTTTTTCCTTTATCGAGTTTGAAAAATCTTTTAAGACATTGGATTTATACGTTCCCTAATACCCAATTTCATTTTTTCTCGGAATCAATTGGCGGGGCTTGTGAGCGACTATTGCGAAATCAAGCTGACTTGATTATTAGTGAAAATTTAATTACTAACAAGGCCGTCGAAGTGATCCCGCTTCGCTCGGAGTTTCTGGTCGCAGTTGCATCTCCCGAATTCATCCAATATTACAGTACACAATTAGGTGATTTGGATACGCTTTCTGAATGTATGCAAGTGATTTTACGTGACTCCTCACAATCTGATTTTTCATTTGGTGTCATTGAACATGGACGTCGATGGACCGTAAGCGATGTCATGGCCAAGAAAGATATCATTGTTGCGGGACTTGGCTGGGGTAGACTACCTTTGCATATGATAACCCAAGAGTTAGCAGACGGCAGGTTACAGTGTTTACAAGGAAATCATTTCGATAGACGATTAATTACTTTAGGCGCGATTCGCTTACAAAAACCAGCCAGAGGACCAGTCGCAGAAAAACTGTGGCAGGATTTAAATAATAAGAATATGGTAACATTTGAACAGTAAAACAGGAGGGTCACTAGCCTCTACTCACGATACTCATAGAGGAAATTGGCTCATCAACTTTAATGGTTTGAAGCAAATAACAAATTCTGTATGGGATACAGTTAAAGCGTAAAAGTTGAATTATACTTATACATATGAGTATTTTTCAAAATACCTACATTTTAGAGGAAATGTATTATGTCTCAATCAAAAGGTGAAGAAGAAATTCCATTAGTTCCTCCGAAACAAACGGTACAAAGTACTACGCAAATGGACGGTTTAATACAAGCTGAAGAAGAGGAGCTGCAGAGCAAAAAGAAGAGCGTTCGTATTCAAAGCGAACAAGCCGAAGCACTCCTTGCGGCCTATAAAGAACATTGTGGGGCGAAATGGGTTAAAGATCATCCGCCTGAGAAGGACAAGGATGGTAGGTTAACCTTATCCTTTAAGTCAGAAGAGGATATGGCGTCGTTTTTTGAAAAGCAGGCAAAAGCAGGACAAAGTTTTATTATGGTCGATGCGGAAACCAATAAAGTTATTGCCTATTCAAATGGTGATGGCAAGCTTTATCAAACGAGTAAAGATGGACCTAAAGCTTACGAGGGGGGACCTTTGATACCAAGTAAAGAAGCGATGAAGGATCTTCCTGACTTAGATGGCTTTACACTACCGGCAAAAGATGAACCTAAAGAGAGTATGGGCGCTAAGTTACAGTAAGGCTGAATTGTTACAATTTAAGAAGGTTGTTCTTTTTTATATTGCTCGTCTGCCTCTTTTGCCTTACGTTGATTTTCTTCCAATTGTAGGGCATTAAGTTGTTGTTGCCAAAGTACAGTGGCTTGTGCTTTCAGTTTGTTCAATGATCTTACCAATAACCCTAAATGAGTTGCTAACATAGGGAGTTTTTTGGGGCCAAACACAATGAGGGCAACAATAAATATAACCAGAAGTTCGCCACTGCTCATGAGTGCTTGTTATCCTCTTTTGGGGGCTCATTAGATTGATTTTCATTTAAGGCGTTGCGAAAATTTCTAATGGCTTCTCCAAGATCTGTACCTATAGTTTTCAATTTGGAAGTACCAAACAGAGCAATAATAATGACTAAAATTAACAATAAAGAAAGAGGGCTGATTCCACTGAGTCCCATGTTTAGTTCCTCGTGTTATGGTTAATAAGCACGAACAGTCCTGCCAAAATAGCTCCAGTGAGGGCAAGAGGCGTGAGCTGTTTGTGATGGATAAGATGCGCATAGTCAAGCAGGCTTACTAAAAGCAAAGAAAGTCCTGCTCCGATTGCAATACTACTCCAATGGACTGCTGGTTTTTCATTTTCAGGCTGAGCATTCGCACGCTCTTTATTTATTATTAATTCTTCTTTTTTAAGCTCTAGAAAATCAAAGAGCAGTTTGGGCATATGCGGCAATTGTTCCGCAAGAAAAGGTAAATTTCGTTTAAATTGGGTGAAAAAAGCTTTAGGACCAATTTGATCTCTGACCCATTTTTCAAGAAAAGGTTTGGCCGTGGCCCATAAATCCAAGTCGGGATAGAGTTGACGTCCTAAGCCTTCTACAGCAAGTAGGGTTTTTTGTAATAAAACCAGTTGAGGTTGTACTTCCATATGAAAACGGCGAGCAACCTGAAAAAGGCGTAGTACTACTTGCGCAAAGGAAATATCTTTTAAAGGTTTTTCAAAAATAGGTTCACATACCGTACGAATCCCGCTTTCAAATTCATCCACACGGGTATTACGAGCAACCCAACCGGATTCGACATGTAACTCAGCTACTCGTCGGTAATCTCGATTAAAAAAGGCCAAGAGGTTCTCTGCTAAATAACGTTTGTCATTGTCATTTAATGTCCCCATAATGCCAAAATCAATGCAAATATATTGTGGGTCTTTGGGATTTTTATAAGAAACAAAAATATTTCCTGGATGCATGTCTGCATGAAAAAAACAATCACGAAATACTTGGGTGAAGAAGATTTCTACGCCACGCTCCGCCAGTTTTTTTATATCAACTCCATGGGCTTGCAAGCTTGCGAGATCGGACACCGGGATGCCATGAATTCGTTCGAGCACCATCACATTAGAGCGTGAATAATCCCAATAGATTTCTGGAATATACAGGATGGGGGAGCCCTCAAAATTACGTCTTAATTGCGCTGCATTAGCTGCCTCTCTTAATAAGTCGAGCTCATCGATTAAGGTATGTTCAAATTCGGTTACAATTTCTTTTGGTTTTAAGCGTCTAATCTCTGGCCAATAGCGATCTGCCCATTTTGCAATAGTATGCATAATACTCAAATCTTGCTCAATGATGCGCCGCATGTTGGGTCTAAGCACTTTGACAATCACTTCTTCGCCAGTTTTCAAAGTGGCTGCATGCACTTGCGCCATAGAGGCTGATGCCAGGGGGATGGGATCAAATTCAGCAAACACTTCATATGGAGACATGCCATAAGCCTTTTCAATAATGGCCATTGCTTGGTCACTAGGGAAGGGAGGGACTTTATCTTGTAATTTGCTGAGTTCAATCGCTATATCCTGGGGCAGAATATCAGGGCGAGTTGAAAGCGCTTGACCGAATTTAATAAAAATAGGGCCTAATACTTCCAATGATTTACGAAGTGCTTCTCCATGAGTTAACTGCTCTTTGCGAAACCAATTCCATGGATTTAAATAAACAATGAAGCGTAGTGGGGCAAATAATCTCAAGGACACGACTACATTGTCTAGCCCGTTTTTAGCTAGAACATAATTAATATGAATAAGACGAATGAGTTTTTTAATGGATTTCATAGCGGCTTATTAGTTGATTTACATGAGCTTGCAAGCGTTCGACACTTAAAGACAACTCGTCGACTTCAACAAAAAAATCTTCCAGTTCATATTTCGTTGGCATAACGCGTAATTCTTCTTGTAGATATTCCGTCACATTTTGGTGAAAGGAATCATCCACTTTCTTTTTGAATGCCATTCCTTTACGCACAAAAGAACCAATTTGATGAGCAACTACATCACCAGTAAAATGAGCCAGATGCCCTTCCCAATCAATATCCATTTCGTCAAATAATTTTTTTACATGTTGTCCTAATTCCGTATCTCCAGTCATGCGAATTTTATCATTAAATAAAGAGCGCGCTTTAGAGGCGGGTAATAAACTCAAACGGATCAACCCTAAAGGATTACTATGAATTACTGTGTCTGCTTCGCTGTCGTAGCAATCAAGTAAGACAATTTCGCCATCTTTAAAATGAATGAAAAAATTAACGTTTAAAGGACTTATAATTATTTCAAGGGTTTTATTATCAAGCGCTTTGAGCTTGGCTGGCATTTGCTCATCCAGTTTGGCCGCTTTGTTAATGGCTATTTGGAGAGCCTTTAAGGAGTATTTTTTTAACATAATGCACTCAATATTTGTAGGCAATGTGCAAGGCAACGATACCACCACTGAGATTATCATAGTGACAGTCTTCGAATCCTGCATTCTCAATCATTTCTTTTAGTTTGGTTTGATTGGGATGCATGCGTATGGATTCAGCAAGGTATTGGTAACTGGCTTTGTCTTGCGCAATAAGCCCCCCTATTTTAGGTAAAATATTAAACGAATACCAGTCATAAATAGGTTTTAAACCAGGAAATGTGGGGGTTGAGAATTCAAGAATCATCACTTTTCCGCCCGGCTTGCACACACGATACATCGAACGCAGTGCTTCTTCCTTATCCGTCACGTTTCTTAAGCCAAACGCCATAGTAATACAATGAAAACTATTATCAGCAAAAGGAAGACATTGAGCATTACCCTGTACGTAATCAATATTCTTATATAAACCTTCATCTAATAATCGGTCACGTCCTACATTGAGCATGGCTGAATTAATGTCTGCGAGAACAACTCGGCCTTTTTCGCCGACTTTTTTACATAATAACCGAGTTAAGTCGCCACTGCCTCCTGCTAAATCTAAGACAATCTGTCCGGCACGTACTTGACTATGTCCCACTGTGTAACGCTTCCACAGATGATGAATGCCCAAAGACATTAAATCATTCATCAAATCATAGTTTTTTGCTACGGAATGAAAAACTTCAGCTACTTTCTTTTCTTTCTCATCCCAACCAACAGTAGAGTAACCAAAATGGGTTTTTTTTTCTTGATCGGTCATCAGGGGGCACGGATTTATTATTGAATGCCCCATATTAACTGATCTTTGCCAAGATACCCAGCCCTGCATAGATACTTTTCAATTAAGGATTAGTCACCGGTGTTTGGTTGGGTTTGGCAACTTAGTTTGATTTGATCCTTAATCAACAAATAATATCTAAAAATTAATATTTATTTATTGTAAAACAATAATAATTGGTTTAATCTTGCCGAACACACACTAAAGGATATTTATCATGCAAAAAATAAAAAATACAAGTCATATACTTTATCTGCTTTTCCGTAGTCTTTGTTGGTTTATTCCATTAACTACCTCTGTTTTGATTTTATTTAAGTTTGATTGGATGTGTTATATTGGCGCTTGGTCTTCTTTGATTTCTGCAGAACAAATTCGTGATCCATCACATTTTTCTTGGCTGCATCGAAGCATCTTATTGGTGATTGAATGGATGCCGATGACGATTACTATTTTAATCTGCAATAAATTAGCTAGGCTATTTGGGCTTTTTGAAAAAGGGGATTTATTTGAAGAAGAAAACATCAAATTAATTAAACAGGTAAGTATTTTTATGATTTTTGGTGAGTTGGTACAACTATTTTATCAACCTTTAATGACGGCCGCGCTTACTTTTAATAATCCTAAAGGCGAACGTATAGCCAGCATTACCTTGAACTCAGCGAATTTATCTACTTTAATTACAGCGTTTATTATTTTGGTTGCTTCCTGGATTGTTCAAGAAGCGCATCAGCTGAAATCAGAAACCCAATTAACAATTTAAGGAATATGCACGTGTCGATTATTGTTAATTTAGATGTCATGATGGCAAAACGCAAATGCAGGCTTAAGGAGTTAGCAGAGGCAATAGGGATTACTGAGGCGAATTTGTCTATTTTAAAAAATGGCAAGGCGAAGGCGATACGCTTTGCGACATTGGAAGCAATTTGTTCTTATCTAAAGTGTCAGCCTGGAGATATCCTTGAATATCAAATGGAACAGCAGGAGGACTTAATGCACAGAGAACGTTCCTCTGAATTGTTGATGGGGAGAGTGGATTAGATTAAATGTTAAGCTGAAACGCCCTCATCCGCCCTGATGGACACCTTCTCCCTACCGGGGAGATGGGATATTAGGAAAACATCCTCTGTCTCTCCTTTTGGGAAAAATTACCCCTCTCCCATGTAGGGATGAGGGTATAAAGCTACGTTAAAGACCCTCTAATATTTGTAGATAATTAGTTTCATCAGGAGGCCGATTATTTTTTTGCGAAAGCCACAAGCATTCAGCTAATTGCTCCATCATTAAATGCTCTACTGTTAATGGATCATGGTATTTGTTGATTAAATTCTGAAAGATTGTACTAATGCCCGCCGGGCGATCGGTGGCTATCTGTTCTCTAATCGCAAGATGTAGTCCCATGTGCAGGAAGGGATTAGGGGCTCCAGCTTCAGCAAAATAAGATTGCTGTTGAAATTTATTTTGGTTTTCAAGCATCTTGTGATATTCGGGATGAGCCAATATCACTTGAACAATCTGATTTTCTAAAGGTGATAATAGTTTTTTGTGCTGGTATTTTTCCCAACTGGAAAAAAACATTTGTCTCGTATCTTGAATGGTATCGCCGTAAAACATGTACTGCTCAATATTTATAAAAGTTTGAGTTTAACTGAAGTATGTTCGAACAACAATGGGAACGGTTTTTGTTACATTATCTTTGGTTGACATGGATAAATGGTTATGAGATATTCGTTTTGCGAGGTTGGACTTGCTATGTGTCATTCCACTGGGTCAATTGGCGACACACTGATTGGCCCTTTCTATCACATCGACTTTCCAATTAATTCTGAAATTAAACTCAAACTGTCTGTTCCGAGTTTAATACCTATAAAAGCCATCAATAAACCACTGAGTAATTCGATTCCTTTCCATACGTTTGCTTTGGTCAGAACATCAGAAAAATATCGCGCAGTGAATGTTAATGAACTAAACCAAATCAAGCTTGATGTGAGTACTCCTAGCAGAAAAATATGTTCTTGATCGGGATATCCACTACTGCCACCACCAATAATGACTAGAGAATCAATAATGGCATGTGGATTAAGAATGCTAAATCCTAAGGCTAGGAGAATGATTTGAGTCCTGTTACGGGGTTGGTGAGATGTACTTTCTTCAGCATCGGATGATTTGGAAAGCGCACTAGCTAGCGCTTTTGCGGAATAAAAAAGTAAAAAAGCAGTACCTAACACCATCATCCAGATTTGCAGAACAGGGCGAAGTTGGAGCAATTCATGTAAGCCTGTAATACTGGAACAAATTAAAATAAAATCACAGATAAAACAGATAACAGCGGAGAGCATCGCGTGATTTTTTTGCGCACCTTGTTTAATCAAAAAAATGTTTTGCGGCCCTAAGGCAATAATCAAAGATAAGCCTAAAAGTAAGCCATTAAGATAAACAAACATAATCACAATATAAAAATAATCAAAGATAGCGATTATAACATTGCAACTTATGCATTGTGGAGTATAAAATGCGTCGATTATTCTGTCTCCGCAAGAGAAGCGTACAAAATAAGAACAAATAGGAGGGAGCGTGGGCTCTTTGTTACTAAGAAAGCTAATCGTCACTGCAACTGTGGCGGTGCTTGGCCTAGCAGGTCAATTATTACATGCAGAAAATGAACCTGCTCAAGAGAAATTATCAATTATTAATGGATATTATCCTGCTTATCCACCGACTGCTCCAGCGAGCGGTGAACAACAGAATTTAATTCAGCGTGGAGAGTATTTGGCAAAGATGGGAGATTGTATTTCCTGTCATACCAATGTTAATGCACGCACCCCTGCGTATGCAGGTGGATTACCAATAGATACTCCTTTTGGAACATTTTATAGTCCCAATATTACTCCAGATAAAGAAACTGGTATTGGTAACTGGACTGAAAAAGACTTTATTCGCGCCCTTAAAGAAGGTCGAGATCCAAAAGGTAGAAACTACTTCCCGGTATTTCCATATATTTATTTTTCTAAAATATCGGATGATGATGCACGTGCCCTGTATGCTTATTTTATGAGTCTGCCTCCGGTTAAATTAGCGAACAAATCATTGCCTTTCCCATTTAATGTTCCAGGTTCTCGTTTTACACTTTGGGGCTGGAATTTATTATTCTTTTTCCCTGAAGGACATGGATTTCAATATGAAAAAGGCAGATCTCCTGAGTGGAATCGTGGGAAATATATTGTTGATGGTTTAGGCCATTGCAGTATGTGTCATACACCGTTAAATGTATTCGGTGCACCAAAAAATAAATATTATTTGACGGGTGGATTTATTGATGGATATTGGGCGCCAAACATTACAAAGTATGGATTGGAGTCAGGAACTCATCAGGAAGTCGCTGATGTATTCAAATTAAATAAGCTTCTCAATAATGCAGGTCCTGTAGCAGGGCCTATGGCTGAAGTAAATCATAACAGCATGATGTATTTAACTGATGCAGATAGAATGGCTGTAGCTACATACCTTAAAACAGTAGTAAGTGAAGAACCCCTAGGGTTACCTGCTTCTAATGATCCACCATCGTTGGATCGCGGAAAGCAAGTTTATTTCACTGCTTGTGTCATTTGCCATCAAGACGGCGTGATGAGTGCTCCATTGCTGGGGAGTTCACCGAGCTGGTACGAGCGATTAAAGAATAGCGGTTTAACGGGATTATATCGCCATGCCATTGATGGATATAATTCGATGCCTATAAAAGGTGCCTGCGTCACTTGCTCTGATAACGACATCATTTCAGCTGTGGATTACATATTAAATGAGTCATTAACTCGTACCGAATTAATAAATCTCAAGTCAGGTGGCGCTGCAAAATTTCCTGCAAGTGGGGAGACCGTTTATAACGAGCATTGCTCAGCTTGCCATAATGATGGAAAAGATGGTGCACCTAAAATTGGCGATCAAGAGGCATGGAAATCACTGATTGCAAAAAATATGGATGTATTGATTGAAAACACTGTACATGGGAAAGATCATCCGAAAAACGGTGGCTGTAATCAATGCACCACGAATGAAGTAATCGAGGCAGTTAAATACATGGTTAGTAAATCTAAAACTGAAGGAAATTACTCATTGTGGTAGTGTCGTATTGCTGAACAAGAACCCCTACATCGAGTAGGGGAGACCAAATTAAAAATATATAAAACTAAATTGGAGCCAGCTTAAACTGGCTTTCTTGACAAGACGAGGAATGGGGATGTTAAACAGGTTAAAGATCTGTAGATTATTAACGATGCTAGGGGCCTGGGTTGCGAGCCGACCACTATTCGCTGCTGCGGATTTTTGGCAGTTAAATATGCACAGAGGGGTTACTCCGATCAGCAAAGACGTATACTACCTGCATATGGTATGTATGGCTGTTTGTGCCATTATCGGAGTCGTTGTCTTTGGTGTGATGATTTATTCCATGATCCATCATAGAAAATCTAAAGGATATAAGGCAGCCAAATTTCATGATAATCCTCGATTAGAAATTGTATGGTCGATCATTCCTTTCTTAATTCTTGTTGGACTTGCAGTACCTGCTACACGGGTTTTAATCCGCATGGATGATACAAATCAATCCGAAGTAACAATAAAAATAGTAGGTTACCAATGGCGCTGGCAGTATGAATATCTTGATCAGGGAATTAGTTTTTTCAGTACCCTGTCTACACCTTTTGCACAAATTCAAAATAAACAAAAAAAGAATGAGTGGTATTTACTCGAAGTAGATAAGCCAATGGTTGTACCTGTTAATAAAAAAATTCGCTTTCTAGTGACTTCAAATGATGTGGTTCACTCTTGGTGGGTTCCAGAGTTAGGTATTAAACGTGATGCGATACCCGGATTTATGTATGAAGCATGGGCGACAATAGACAAACCAGGAACATATAGAGGTCAATGTGCGGAACTCTGTGGAGTGAATCATGGTTTTATGCCCATAGTAGTTGAGGCGGTCAGTCAGGATGAGTTTGATAAATGGGTCGCAGCGCAAACAAAAAAAGAAGATCAGTATGCGAATCAAGAAGCGAATGCTCCTAGTCAGAAAACGATGACCCGAGATGAGTTACTAGCATTTGGAAAACAAAAATACGACCAATTCTGTGCTCCGTGTCATCAACCTGATGGAAAAGGTATTCCACCAATGTATCCGGCGCTCAAGGCTAGTTCAGTGGCAACAGGGCATCCTGTTTCACGGCACCTGGATATAATACTTAATGGTATTACTGGTTCTGCAATGCAACCTTATAAAGATCAGCTTACCGATGAAGAAATAGCTGCGATTGCGACTTATGAACGTAATGCCTGGAATAACAATACTAATGATGTGGTTCAAGCCGCGGAAGTTGCTTCACAACGTCAGAAAGCTAATCAACAACCAACCATGGTTAATAAAGTTCAAGCTGGAGGTTTGCAATGAGTAGTTATACATTAGCGCACGATGAAAAACATGATGATCATGGTCCAGAACAGGGTAAAGGCATCTTAGGCTTTATAAAACGCTGGTTGTTTACTACAAACCATAAAGATATCGGCACGCTTTATTTGTGGCTTGCAATGATTAGCTTCTTTTTGGCAGGTGGTATGGCTCTAGTTATTCGAGCAGAGTTATTTCAGCCTGGTCATCGTTTTGTTGATCCTAATTTCTTTAACCAAATGACAACATTGCATGGATTAATCATGCTATTTGGTGTGGTAATGCCTGCGTTTACCGGAATGGCAAACTGGCAAATTCCAATGATGATTGGTGCTCCAGATATGGCTTTACCCCGATTAAACAACTGGAGCTTTTGGCTATTACCCTTTGCGTTTACTTTATTAATTTCAACAACATTTCATGCTGGAGGTGGCCCTAACTTCGGTTGGACCATGTATGCTCCTTTATCTACCAAATATGCTCCTCCCAGTACCGATTTTATGATTTTCTCGATTCATATGATGGGTATTTCATCCATTATGGGATCGATTAATATTATCGCGACGATTTTAAATTTACGTGCACCAGGCATGACCTTAATGAAAATGCCGATGTTCGTATGGACTTGGTTAATTACTGCCTTTTTGTTAATCGCTATCATGCCCGTATTGGCTGGAGCCGTAACCATGATGTTGGCTGACCGTCATTTTGGCACCAGCTTCTTCGATGCTGCAGGTGGTGGTGATCCGATCCTTTTCCAACACGTATTCTGGTTTTTTGGACATCCTGAGGTATATGTTCTTGTATTGCCTGCTTTTGGTGTGATATCCGAAGTTATTCCCACTTTTAGTCGTAAGCCATTATTCGGCTATTACTTTATGGTGTATGCAACGGTCAGTATTGCGATATTGTCATTTATTGTATGGGCGCACCATATGTTTACTACCGGCATCCCGTTGGGTGCAGAATTATTTTTTATGTACACCACCATGCTCATTGCCGTTCCAACGGGCATTAAAGTATTTAACTGGGTAAGTACTATGTTTCGAGGTTCTATGACTTTTGAGACCCCCATGTTATTTGCGTTAGCTTTTGTATTTCTATTTACCATAGGTGGGTTTACCGGTCTTATGCTGGCATTGGTGCCCGCAGATTTCCAGTACCAGGATAGTTACTTTGTGGTAGCACATTTCCATTATGTTCTAGTCCCAGGTGTGATTTTTGCTCTATTTTCAGCCACCTATTATTGGCTGCCTAAGTGGACTGGACATATGTATAATGAACTATTAGGGAAATGGCATTTTTGGTTATCTGTTATTTCTGTAAATGTGGCGTTTTTCCCAATGCACTTTTTAGGGTTGGCAGGTATGCCACGAAGGATCCCTGATTATGCATTGCAATTTACTAATTTTAATATGATTTCTTCAATTGGTGCATTTATCTTTGGTTTTACGCAACTTTTATTCTTATATAACGTGATTGCCACGGTTAGAAAAAGAGGTACTAAAAAAGATACTGCTGCTGGAAGAGCATGGGAAGGAGCATATGGTTTAGAGTGGACGTTGCCTTCACCACCTCCATATCATACTTTTACCACTCCTCCCAAACTCGATTTATAGGTTTGTTGTATGAATAAACAAAAAGGGCATCACAGACTACTTCTTATCTTATCCGGTCTTGTGCTGGGTATGTTTGCTTTCGGATTTGCATTAGTGCCTATTTATAATAGTTTATGTAAGTCATTGGGTATTAATGGAAAAACAAATCCTGAAGCGGTAGCCTATGATGCAGCTAAAGCGAAAGTCGATAATAAGAGAGAAATCACGGTTGAGTTTGTTGCGACAAATAACAGTGGAGTACCTTGGGCATTTTATCCCAAAACTCGGAAAATAACGGTACATCCGGGCGAAATAGCAAAACTTGCATTTTATGCTGAAAATAAAACGGATCATCCGATGACAGTACAGGCAATACCTAGTGTTACACCTGGAATTGCTGCTAAGTATCTGAAAAAAACTGAATGTTTTTGCTTTACACGACAAACTTTAAATGGACACGAGGCAATGAATATGCCTCTATTATTTCATTTGGATGCTGATTTACCCGAAAAAGTGCATACAGTTACTTTGTCTTATACTTTATTTGATGTAACGGATAAAGGTTAGCTTAAACCTGGCGATCCTGATTGAAGGCAACTGGGCGATAGTCGTAGGGTAGTCATGTAAGTTGGCAATTTTAGTAGGTTACACGCTTCCGATTATCAGAGGCGTGTCAAAACAGATTAATGCCTGTTTCAATTCTACTACCTTGATCGTAAGGGTTTGATTTTTTTGCTTTGATGCTCAAGAACAAAGCCTTAAGGCTCAATCTAGCGAATTCTAAATAGGCCCTATTAATTACAGGAGATAAAAATATAATGGGAGCACATGGTACTTATTATATCCCTAAGCCAAGCCATTGGCCTTTGGTCGCATCATGTGGGTTAACTACTACTCTTGTAGGAGCTGCTTCTTGGCTTCATAATGATTGGTACGGACCCTACATATTCACTATTGGTCTGGGAATCATGATTTTTATGTTATTTGGTTGGTTTGGCCAAGTGATTTATGAAAACTCGAAAGGAGTCTATGACGAACAAGTTGATAGATCATTTCGTTGGGGAATGTGCTGGTTTATTTTTTCTGAAGTTTGTTTTTTCGGTGCCTTTTTTGGTGCTTTGTTCTATACCAGACTGTGGTCAGTTCCTCTTTTGGGCGGTGAAGTACACCCAATTACCCACTTTACATTATGGCCTGATTTTAGTGCAAATTGGCCTGTCTTAGTTAACCCAAATAACAAAGCTTTTGCTGGGGCCCATGAAGGAATGGGAGCCTGGGGGTTAGCCGCAGTGAACACGCTTATTTTATTGACGTCTGGAGTCACTATAACCTGGGCACACTGGGCTTTAAAACTAAGAAAGCAAAAGCAGCTCCTTATCGGTATGGTTTTAACCATTTCATTGGGATTGTTGTTCTTAGCCTTACAAACCTATGAATATCATGAGGCCTATACAGAGATGAATTTAACTTTATCTTCTGGTATTTATGGAACGACATTTTTTATGTTAACCGGATTCCACGGTTTGCACGTGACCCTGGGTACAATTATGCTAATTGTTATCGCAGTTCGTTGCAAGCTTGGTCATTTTACTCCAGAGCGGCATTTTGCTTTTGAAGGTGTTGCTTGGTATTGGCACTTTGTAGACGTGGTCTGGTTGTTCTTGTTTGTCTTTGTTTATTGGTTATAAATCAATCGATATAAAATGTAACCCGGGTGTAGCAAAGCGAACCCGGGATTTCTTCATAGTTAACCCAATTTCAAGTTCACTGCACTTCGCTAGGATTGTTCGCGTAGAACTTCACAAACGTGTATTAATCAATAAACCAGGTTGAAATTGAATTTCTTGAATCGTTAATTGATAGGTAAAAAATGAGTCAGCGAATTGAATTTCTTCGATAACTGCTTGACCGCGAAAATGTTTGGCAAAAAAGGAAACTTCAATTTCCTTTTCAATATATTCCTCACACCTTAATTCCAGGCTTTCTTCGGATAAACTAAGTAGTTGGCCTATATATTCAATCTCGCCAATCTTCATTAGAACATGTACTGGTTGAACGGGCTGAATTAACATTGCGTTCTCCAAGCAACATAACCAGCTTATAATTTAATTGTAGTATAAATATTGGACATCTTTCAAAATTTAATGTAGGACTTTTAAGATAATTCATACGCTAGTACATTTCGTTAGTTCCTGATAAGAGAGTACCAAAACAACTACGTATTCTTTGTTTAATGAGGAATTCATTGTAAATCTATGGGACGCTAAACTATGGATAGGCAAGCACGAGTGGATTCGTGGATACGTTTTCCAAGCTCAGTAAATTGTGCATGGTTATCAATAATACGGTAAGAATCTTCATAAACCCTCAGGGTTTCATCTATTATTGTTTGATTAAAAAATTGCTCTGAGTGCAAATTCAAATGCAAGATTCTTTTTAAAACTCGAATGACTCGGCTTAGCACAAATGCTGCGTGATAGATACCAATCATTGGGCGTAAGGTTTTTCGTAATGGTGAGGTATAAAGCTCATCGGGGTCATTTAATATCAAAGGGTCATGAATCATTATGGCATTTAAGTATAAATGGGACGTTTCATGAACGATATTGTCAGTGAGTAATAGGATTCGATTGGTCAGGAATTTGTCAGGGGGTAATGTTGCATAAATAGCACCAAAAAATTTGGGTGAGGTTGCCCCGACATTTGTATTACTCTCTACCAAATAAATGTTCGCAACTAATGCTTGAATTTCTTGAGTAAATATAGGATCGGCGTTTTTAATTAAAGTAAGAGCTTGTAATACACTATTTTTAAACGTATTAAGACTTAGCGTATTTGGAGTTGATGCCTTAAACTTATCCAGTCCGAAGGACACCAGAACTTCTTCATTAAAAAGCTCAAGCTCCAATTTATTGGTAAGTCCGGCTTCAATTGCGCACGTTGAAATTCGAGCGTTTATCCCATTTAATGAAGAAATGATGGTTTTTACTGTATATACATCATCCTGTTCCATTGCTTGACGTAATTTAAAATAGGACATATACAGTTTCGGGGATATGAATCGAGGCGGTTCTTTTTTGAGTGAAAAAAATTGCTGTTTAGTGTCGTTATACTCTTCAGCAAGCACTTGCTCTGCATAGTCAATAACTGCAAGAAAGTTATTAATAAATCGGTTTTGATACGCTTGTTGTAATTTTTCTGCTACACCATCCTCTGGAATAGCAGATAAAGCGCTCCAATCTATATCCTTCGAAATCGAAATATGTTCCAAAATTAGGGGCAACGGTTAGTGATTGATTCAACTTCTTCTAGGTCCTCGATATCAGCAATAATGACCGCTCTCATAGTAGGAATAGACTTTGCTACCTTATCTTCTGGAATAGCTGTAAAAAATTTATTTTTTTGCAGTTCTTTTGGAAAATCCTTTTTTTCTAATTTCATCATTAGTTCCTGTAGTGATCGAAAGTACAGTGTATTCTTATTGGTTAAATCAAAAAAAGCAATAGATTAAATTTAAAATAAGAATTGAAAGCGAGATCCGGATAACTTAATTGGTTGCTATAGAAATACTCATCACAATCGAATTGTTCTTGTTGCCCCGGAAATTTACTTCGCTACATCCGGGGCATAACGTCAAATTGAGGTAAAATGATTAAGATGCACCGATTAACTGTTCAATGATGTTTTGTAAACTGTGTTCATTATCATAGTGAATAACTAATGAACCTTTACCCGCTTTTCCAGGTTTAAGTTTAATTGCAGCTTGTAAATGTTGGGAGATATTTTTTAATTGATCATGATAAACGAGCGAAAGATCGCTATGAGGTTGTTGTTCTTTTGTTTTACCTAATTTAATGCGCTCAACCAATTTCTCAGTTTCACGTACAGATAAGTTTTTGGCAATGATAAGCTGAGCCACTTGATTTTGTTGTTCTTCTTCTAACATGAGTAAAGCGCGAGCATGTCCCATGTCCAAATCACCATGTTCTAAAAGCTTTTTGACTCCAGCTGATAGAGCCAATAATCGCAAGAAATTGCTTACAGCGGCTCTTGATTTACATAAAAGATCGGCCACCTGCTGATGTGTCAAAGAAAACTCGTTCGTGAGCCTATGCATGGCACGTGCTTGATCCATAGCATTCAGATCTTCACGTTGTAAATTTTCAACTAATGCCATAGCCATCGCTGTTTCATCATCAACTTGCTTCAAAATCACTGGAACTTCTGTCAGGCCAGCTAATTGGCTGGCACGCCAACGACGTTCACCGGCAATGATTTCATAGCGGCCATCACTTAGTTCGCGGACCAAAAGAGGTTGTAGCAAGCCCTGTTTTTTAATTGATTGAGCAAGCTCCATTAGCGGCGCTTCTTCCATTTCACCACGGGGTTGATATTTTCCAGGCTGCAGACAGTCGACCGCGAGCTTGAGACTTTCGACTTGCGGTTTCTCATTTAAAAGCGTGCTGCTTGATTGGCTTAATAACGCGGATAAGTTACGCCCTAAACTACTACGTTTTGTTGTCATAAATTACCCCATTTATCCTGCTACAGTCTGTTTATTTATCAACTCGGAAGCGAGTACCATATAGGCTGCTGCACCTGGTGATGTTTTATCATAATGTAAAGCTGGCAATCCATGGCTTGGTGCTTCAGCAAGTCTGACATTACGCGGTATTACGGTTCTGTAGACCTTACTTGGAAAGTGTTCTATGAGTTGCTTTGATACCTCAGAACACAATCGGTTACGAGCATCGTACATGGTTCGTAACAGACCCTCAAGATGTAAACGAGGATTTACAGAGGCTTTAACTTGCTCAATTGTTGAAAGAAGAGCAGCTAACCCTTCCAGTGCATAATATTCACATTGCATAGGAATCAACACAGAATCAGCAGCAACAAAAGCATTAATAGTCAGCGTATTCAAAGCGGGTGGGCAATCAATCAAGATAAAATCATAATTATTTTGAATAGGCTGCAGTGCTTTAAACAAAAAGGTTTCACGGTGATTACGCTCCATTAAACTTACTTCAGCCACGGTTAAATCATCATTGCCTGGAATTAAATCATAACCACTGGTTGTGGCGAGGCATGCTTGTCCTGCAAGACAATCATGCAGTAACACATCATTGGTTGTATGAACCAATTGGCTTTTATCGACACCGCTACCCATAGTGGCATTGCCTTGAGGATCCAAGTCAATCAGTAAAACCTGTTGTCGATTTGCTGCTAAAGAAGCAGCTAAATTAATCGCGGTAGTGGTTTTGCCTACTCCACCTTTTTGATTGGCAATGGCTATAACTTTTGCCATGATTTATTCCTTGGTTAAACCCGAATAAGCAGTAAATACTGATTAAATTTCACTATATTGGCTAAACTATTCTAATTTTCGCTCAAGTCAGAGAAATTAAACAGCTCTTGTTAACTACTTTTTCTCGGTTGATTTTCAATAATGACGCAACAACGCTCGCCTTCAATACCTGCGACAGTATAACGCTCAATCGAGCAGTCCTGCTTTATCTCATTTAATTCGGTATCAGGATAACGTCCCTTCATTGCCAACCAAATTCCATCATCGGCAATAAGATGTTGCGTCCACTGAACCATTTGTTCCAGGCTACTAAAAGCGCGACTTACTACTGTATCAAAACCTTGAGTTGGGTGGTAGTTTTCGGCCCTAAATTGTACAATTTCTACATTTTTTAAACTGAGCTGTCGCTTTACCTCATTCAAGAATCGAGTTTTTTTACCATTAGAATCTAATAGTACAAAGTTAAAATCAGGCCTAGCTATAGCGAGAGGGATTCCCGGTAAGCCGGCCCCTGTTCCTACATCTATAATTTGTTTGCCTTTAAGCCAAGGTAAAATAGCCAGGCTATCTAAAATATGTTTACCAACCATTGACTCAAGGTCACGGATTGCCGTGAGATTATAAGCTAAGTTCCACTTGTTAAGTAAGAATAAATAATCCGCCAAAGAAGCACTAAGCGCATCCAGATCAAATTGGTGCAAACCTTCTTTAAGCTGCGATTGTATTCGCGTTATTTGTTCCTTCATACCTCAATTCGCTGTTTTTTCAAATGCACCAAAAGTAGGGACAAGGCGGCAGGAGTAACACCCGAAATACGGCCAGCCTGGGCTAAAGTAGATGGCCTTATCTTCGTTAACTTTTGAATCACTTCATTAGATAATCCTGTGACATCGCTATAATCGAGAGATTCGGGGAGAGCCGTGTTTTCTTGTTTACGCATTTTTTCTATATCTTGTTGTTGTCTATCGATATAACCTGCATATTTATTTTGAATTTCTATTTGTTCGCTAACTTCTGGTACTAGTTCAGGTAAATTTAAATCCTCGAGCATTAATAAGTGTTGATAATTAATCTCTGGACGTTTCAAGAATTCTGAGGCTCTATTATCATGCTGCATTGGATTGAGTAATACATCCTTTAAGATCTCATTATGTCCTACACGAACCCAAGTTTGGTGCAGCAATGCTTGCGTGGACTCTATTGCTTCACTTTTTGTAGCAAAATGTTGCCAACGCTCGTCACCAACTAAGCCTAATTCTCTACCTTTAGCGGTTAAGCGTAAATCTGCATTATCTTCACGTAAAAGTAAGCGATACTCCGCACGCGAAGTGAACATTCGATAAGGTTCTTGAGTGCCGCATGTAATCAGATCATCAATTAATACACCAATATACGCTTCATCACGTCGTGGACACCAAAGTTCTTTATCTTGTACTTGCAGCGCCGCATTCATTCCGGCGATGATTCCTTGTGCAGCAGCTTCTTCATAGCCTGTTGTGCCATTGATTTGCCCTGCAAAAAACAAGTTGGGTATTGGTTTGGTTTGTAAAAATGAAGTGAGTCCACGAGGGTCAAAGTAATCATATTCTATGGCATAGCCTGGTCGGGTAATATGAGCATTTTCAAAACCTTTAATCGTGCGAACAAACTGCACCTGTACCTCAAAAGGAAGGCTTGTAGAAATGCCATTAGGATAGATTTCTTCAGTAGTTAATCCCTCCGGTTCAACAAAGATTTGGTGGGATAATTTATCAGCAAAACGAACAATTTTATCTTCTATTGAGGGACAATAACGTGGCCCTACACCTTCAATAACGCCAGCATACATCGGTGATTGGTGCAAATTATTACGAATAATTTCGTGTGTTGCTTCAGTTGTATGGGTAATATGGCAAGGTACTTGTTGGGGATGATCACTCACATGACCTAAATAGGAAAAAACAGGTATCGGTGTATCACCTGGTTGTACCGTCATTTGGCTATAATCTAAAGATCGACGATCGATTCGTGGAGGTGTTCCCGTTTTTAAACGGCCAACGGGTAAATCCAGATCACGTAAACTTTTTGCTAGGGCTACTGAAGGTGGATCTCCTGCGCGACCTCCGGCATATTGATTCATACCTACGTGAATTTTTCCACCCAAAAAGGTACCAACAGTCAGTACTACCGCACGTGCTCTTAAGACCAAGCCCATTTGGGTAACCACCGCAGTTACTCGTTCCCCTTCAATCAATAAATCATCAACAGCCTGTTGAAACAGCGTCAAGTTGGGTTGTGTTTGTAATTGTTCTCTAATGGCTTGGCGATAGAGTACTCGGTCTGCTTGTGCGCGCGTAGCACGGACTGCAGGACCTTTGGAGGCGTTAAGAGTACGAAATTGAATTCCCGCCTTATCCGCAGCTTTGGCCATAGCTCCATCTAAGGCATCAATTTCTTTCACCAAATGGCCTTTCCCTATCCCGCCTATGGCAGGATTACATGACATTTGACCGAGCAAATCCATATTATGAGTAAGTAATAACGTCTGGGCCCCCATTCGCGCTGCTGCTAGAGCAGCTTCTGTGCCTGCATGTCCGCCACCTACTACAATAACATCATATAATTTTTCAAGATTCATGACTGATCAATATTTGTATAACAAAAAGAGGAATTATACACTTTTTTGTGCATTGTCCCAATATTAAAGAATGAGATGCAGATGTTCTATGGGGACACATCGATTATTTGCTGAATTAGTTCAGCATTATCAACCCCATATAATCTCTGAAGTTTTACAAACTCATTCATTGTGTACGTTTCCGTGGATCAATTTTTATTTCCACTCAATACCATAAAATTTGTTAGTTGTTCAAATAATGTCCTATGATCATAATAATTGTACTTTTTGTGGTTTTTTCTTATGTGGCGCGACGTCCCTAGTCTCGAAGATTGGGAAAAATTATGTGGGAAGAATGGACTAACTGCAATTGAGGTTAATACGCTGCTTGTAGCTATTACCCAAGTTTTGCAAGACTATCATGCAATTCCAAAAACCAAATTAGAGTTCTTGGATAAAAGAATGGAACTACTTTCTCAGATAAATGAGATGAGCATTCAATTAATGAAGGTATTACCCAAAGCGGTAGAACCACTAGGCGTTATTCAAAAGCTAGCTGAAAATAAAATACTCTATCTAGAGAAGTTAAAAAATCATTATAAAGATGTTAAACCACGTCACTTATCAAAAAATGCGATGTTGGAAACAATTAGGCAGCGAGAAAAAACACATGGAGAGAACCCTTTATTAAGTCTTTTTGGTTCAACTTTAATTGAGCGATTAGATCCTGCTCATCGTACAATCGAATTTAATTATAGTGATATTGAAAAGGGTTTAAATCGTGCCGAATATCCGATGAATACTGCATTCTATGAGTGGGTCAGAGAAACCGATCCTCCGCCCTTTTTTTTGTGGTTAGAAGAGCATCCATTGACAACGGCATTAGAAGGGGTAAGTGATAATTGGCGAGACTCTTATAAAACGAAGATAACTTCCGTCGATTATGAGTTACGAGACAAAGTTCACGTTAAGACAGATGATGAGAAATTGAAAATTATTCCCAAAGATACTTCAGCAGAATTGCTTCCCCTAAATACAATTCGCTTAAAAAATATTTCTTATAAAAAGGGTATGGCATTTGGGGGTGTGGCTTTTGTATGGGATAAATATAATGACAATTTATTCCATGTCCATCCACATAAGGCTGGAATTTTCCATCACTCGTCACTTTTTAATGGGCGTAAGGTGCGTTGTGCCGGAATGTGGTTGGTCCAAGATGGGATAGTGGCGATGATTAGTAACAGCAGCGGGCACTATAAACCGGATACACTGCATTTTTATCAGTTGATTCGTTTTCTTCATGAGAAAGGTGTGGTTAATAATTTTACCCAAGTTGCAGATTTCTTGCGACCTCTACCTTATACAGAAGGAACACGGGTACCTAGCAATTTTATTCCTCTAAAAGAGTATTTTGCTTGGGCTGAGGAGCAACCCTTTGTACAAAACTACTTGGAAGTGGAAAAATTGCAACCATTCACTGCATCTCATACAACTGATGCAGGGATGGGAAAAGCAAACCGAAATTAATTCATATCTGTTGTTCATATTTAAATCATAATAAATTGTTATACTATGCATAGATAGATAATTTTTTTGAGATAAGCGATGTTTTTTGATGAAAATGAAAATGAAATTGAACTCGAAGATTTTTCGATAACGCATTTAAGAAAAAGATTAAAACTAATGAAAGGGACTACAGCGTCCAAAAAATCTATTACGCAATCTATACTGAAAACGCTCCCGTTTTTTAACAGGTTTATTGAGTCTGCAGAGGTAGCTGGGAGTGCTATTACCAGCATGGTACAAATCAAAGGACATCTAACTCATGCTTCAGACGTAGCAGGTAGTGCTTTTCTAATCATTAGATTCGTGAATGCGGCCATTGATTTTATCCGAATTCCAGGTATTTACATTGCAGCCTATATAGCGAATCAAGAATCACCGATTACTTTGTCACGTAATGCCCGTTTTTTATATTCGGCAGTGCTCTTAGGTCTTACGATAACTGCAGTAGCATTTCCTCCCTCAGCTCCTATTATTGCTTTGGTTATTTCAATCGCTACATTAGGTTTAAGTGTCGTCACGCTCGCTAAGCTTTATTACAAACGTTATGAGGTAAAAGATAAGTTAGCACAATTAGAAAAAGATATTGATATTAAAAAAAATCAGCTAGCTCATTTAATTGATAACTTGGAGCAATTAGAAGCCGAAGCAAAAAAGATGAAGGTTGCAGGCCAAAGAGATAACATTAAACTCTTAGAGGACAACATCAAAACGGGACGACAGGAAATTAAGAAACAATTAAACGAGTTGCAAAAACTATATGATGATCAAGAGCTTGGTAAGCAAAAATTAGCAAAGCTGGGTACAATCGCTACTTGGGATAAATCTGCAGGTGTTGCATTCGCTTCGCTGGCATTAATTGGTGCTATAGTCAGTTTGGTATTCCCTCCTGCAGGATTTCCAATACTTGCAGCCGCTGCTTCATTGGCTGTTGTTTATGTTGTTGGACGTGTTACCTATCCTTTATTTAAGTTTCTTGCGGGAAAAATAGCTAATCTTATTACAAGAAAACCAGAATCCGCTAAAAAAGAAAGTGAAGAGAAAGGAGTAGAAGACGTTTTGATTGAAACAGAGTTTGAGACTTCGTCTATGAAGGTTAAACATGATATGGATAAAATAAAAAAAGATGCAAAACGATTAGAACAAATCGTCGCAGATTTTCCAATTATTGAAACACCCAAACGACCAGAAGCAACTGCTCAAGCCCCCAGTTTAAAAATTACAGGCGCTAAAAAGAAAAACAGTGATGAGGAACTACAAGAAGATGATGAACATCCATCAATGCAGTAGAGCAATTTTCTTTTTATTCTAGCATAGCATAGAAGCATCTAATCGTTTCCCGATTGGCATCTGAAGAGTTTGCGACGCAGTATTGTGAGTCTAAAAAATCATAGAATGTTATCCCATTTACAGAAGATCCTTCACTTCGTCTTCCAACTCACCTTAAGTTTTTCTTGACCGCCAATGAGCCTACGTGCTGCGACTTGTTCGCAGCATCCAGGAAAAAGCGAGCTTAGTGCCTCAAACCCTGGATCCCGCGGACAAGCCGCGTGACGTGGGTATGGCTTTAAGTCAGGTAAAACTTAGGTGAATTGGAAGCACTGCGTTCGGGACGTACTGTGTCCGCGTAGCCTGGGTGGAGGCGTACGCCGTAACCCGTGAAATCTTTGTCCCGAAAACCCGGGTTTCGCTTCGCTACACCCAGGCTACAATTAAGTTGATGTGCTCTGTTCTTATTTCTCGACTTTGACGATATCTTAATCAACTGACTTATCAAGCGGGGTTCATGGGCGGCAGAGCATTTTCATTTTCCTTTTTACGCGGATGATTTTTTTTCAGTTGCTGAACACTGCGCCATAATTCATCACCTCGCCACAAGATTTTTTCTTTGCTTTTATATAAAACTTGCGAAAGAATTTGCACTTGTTTTTTGAACGTTACGTCGGTCGTTAGGCGCGTTAAATCAGTTAAATTTAGTATGGGTGCATCTGGCCAGTAAAGATTTGCCCACTTCAATAAGGCATCGCGTGCTTGTTGTGGATTAGCTTGCGCACACGCTTTATGGAGATTATTTAAAGCGGTTTTATATTGACCTTTTCCCGTATTTTTATTGCGTTTTTGCCATCCCCATAAGGCAATAGTAATGATCCACGCCAAGGCGAAAAGTGCGGCCACTATCCAACCCCAATTAAATTTGGTTGAAGAAGTAATAGGCTCGCTTCCTTCTTTGGTGGGTTGAGTGATAGGCTGATTTTGAGAGATAGTGGGTTGGGGGGTGGTATTTGTTGCTGGTGCAGTGTTTGAAGGAGTTACTTCAAAAGTTTTTGCAGGTAAAGTTGCTATTTCTTCTTTTCCTGTTTCAGTATTAAACCAAGGGAGTTTTAGTTCTGGAATTGTTATTTTTCCTGCTTTATTAAATAAATAGGTCACCTTGATTTCTGTGCGGCCAATCAATTCACCATAGGTAACCCGGTTTTTATCTTTTCCTTTCTCTGGATAAACATTTACTCCATCTGTTTCTGCAAAATTGAGTGTAGGTAAGAGTTGCGCTGGAATTCCTACTCCTTCAAGAATTACGGTACGAATTAAGGTGTTGCCTTGAGCAATAGTTTTCTCGGAGTTTTCATATTGTTCCATTAACTTAACTTGTTTGGCTGGTAACCATGTTTTACCGGAAAACTCTTTAGGAATGGGTTGTACATCGATGCTCGTGGTTTTGTCCTGAGCTTTTACTCGTTCGGGATTAAAATCATAAATCACTGCTGTAAATACAGGTGATTTTATTTTTAAAGTACCACTCTTTTGTGGAAAAATGGCATAATTTTGTTCTTCTACAAGATAAGTCATATTATTTTTTTGAATTTGAGATCGTTTTTCCTCACCTAAAGGAACGAGTAGGGCATTTTCGACTTGGGGGCCTTTATAATCTGCATCTAAGAAATGTTTTGAATAGTATAAAGTCACTTTATAAATAATTTGCTGATTCACATAAGGTTTTTTGGGGATAACTTCGGTGGTTAAATAAAGATTTTGATTGTTCTGATTGGCGAAATCATTTCTAGGTGTATTTTGCGATGTGGTACTTGAGCTGACTTCTATTGTCACTGGTTTAGTATAGTCCCTGCCTATTCTAATCGCAGGAATTGTTACTTTACCTTCTTTTTGTGGCTTTAAAGTTATAGTCCATTCGCTAGATGATTGGGCTTGGCCATTGATGATCGAATAATTCATACGACGTTCAGTGCCAAGAATCATAAAATTCTTTTGTAGTGGGGTCAGATCCGGAATGCCCCCATTTTGTAAATTATCTTGAGTTAGAATTAACCTGAATGAATCATCAATGCTTATTTGAGAAGGATTAACTTGTACCTGTACTTCAGCATTAACTAATGAACTGAATAAACAAAAGAAACCAATAATTATTATTTTTTTCATTGATACCACCCGCGTTCTCTTCTTAAATGGTCACGTAAAAATTTTTCTCGCATCAATCCGCCTGGATCATCCGGAATCAAACGCAACCACTGTTCTTTAGCTTGTTGTTTTTCTCGTTCTGCTTCAGATTGAGCTTCACTATTTTGTTGATCTTTGTTTTGCTGATCTTTGTTCTGTTGATCTTTGTTCTGTTGATCTTTGTTCTGTTGATCTTTGTTTTGCTGATCTTTGTTTTGCTGATCTTTGTTTTGTTGATCTTTGTTTTGTTGATCTTTGTTTTGTTGATCTTTGTTTTGTTGATCTTTGTTTTGTTGATCTTTGTTTTGTTGATCTTTGTTTTGTTGATCTTTGTTTTGTTGATCTTTGTTCTGTTGATCTTTGTTTTGTTGATCTTTGTTCTGTTGATCTTTGTTTTGTTGATCTTTGTTTTGTTGATCGTTGTTTTGTTGATCTTTGTTTTGTTGATCTTTGTTTTGCTGATCTTTATTTTGCTGATCTTTGTTTTGATTTTTTTCTTTATCTTTTTTCAAAAGGTCTTCAACTAACTTACGATTATAAATGGCATCTTGATTAGCTGAATTGATTGCCAGTGCCTTATCATAGGCTTTGATTGCTTCTTCGTATTGTCCCATATGAGCCAAAGCATTGCCTTGGTTATAATAACCTTGTTCATTTTTTAAATCTTGATATAACTCGGCTGCTTTTTGATAATCGCCTGCACGATATGCTGCGGCTGCGCTCCAATCGCTACGTGTAAATGTTTCTTTAGCTTGTTTAAATTGATTTTTTTTCATCAACTCTTGCCCTTGTTGATCTGGTGTAGACCATAAGTCTTGCCAACTAAAGGCATGAGTAGTACACGATAAAAATGAGACGAATAAAAGAATAAAAAAACGTATCATACAACTACCCTCTGTATCCAACCACGTCGAAACACCGGCAAGAGTAACAGCAACGCAGGTATTAAAAGCCAACGACCTTCATCACGCCAAAGAGGGATATCTTTTTCTTCACTTAGAGCAAATTCATTGTTATTACTGGATTTAAGCCACTGCTCCAAATCACTTGAATCGGGGGAGTATTTGACTAATTGTCCACTACCTGCATCGGCAAATTGCTCAAAAAGTGGATTTAAATTTTTATCTGCTTTGACTGGGATAATAGATGAGTAAATCCCTGATTCAGCCAATTTTTTCGCAAGAGCTATCGATGCGCTGGAGGGGGCGTCTGCCGTTAACACCAGAATTCGTCCTTGGTTATAACCTGCTTGTTTGATTAAGTTACTGGCTTCATCCAAGGCGCTATCAAGGTTTTGTCCTGTAACTGGCAGAATATCTGGAGTTAATGAAGAAAGTAATGAGGAAATAGTATGCCCATCATCAGTCAACGGAGAAACTACAAACGGCTCGCTAGTAAAGACCACAAGGCCAAATTGACCCACATCTTTGTGGGCAAATAAATCATGCAATTTAAATTTGGCACGACTTAGACGATTAGGAGTTAAATCATTAGCCATCATATTATCAGACATATCCAGAACTAGAACTCTAGGTTGTATTGGTTTATAGGTTGCTACAGGCAGCCTATACCAAGCAGGACCGGCAATACTAAAAATCATAAACAGAATACTTAAAAACAAACAGAGCATGGAACCCATCCGTTGTCCCTGCCCTTTTTTTTGCAGAAGATGACTCAACAAATGTTGATCGCACACCTCCGACCAGGCATGTAGTTTTGGTTTCTGTCGCCATAAAATCAAAATTAATCCTAGTAGGGGTACGATCACTAACAGCCACCAAGGTCTTAAAAAATGAAACGTTGCAATCATGACTTTAAGACCTCCCGATCGGTCATCCTAGCTCGTATGCTGAAGCTCAAATCGGCTTTTCTCAGTAGCCAAGAGAAACAAAGTAATAATGCAAGACCGACAAACCAAGGATAATATTCCTTTTGGGGACGAACGGTGGCTTGTTCCTGATTTATAGTTTCCAACTGATTAATTGTTTGATAAATTGAATTTAATGTTTCAGTATCTGTAGCACGGAAATAGCGACCATCAGTCATGTCGGCCATTTTTCTTAAGGTTTCTTCATCCAAATCTGCTGAAGCATTCTGCATCATAAAATCACTAATAAGCGCTCTTGAATCTGCTTCAGATCCTAAACCTATGGTATAGATTTTGATTCCTTCTTCTTTAGCCAATTCAGCCGCTTTTAACGGAGCGAGTACACCAGAATTATTTGCCCCATCGGTCAATAAAATAAGAATTCTTCCTTTTTTGGGAACATTATTTAATCGCTTTACAGCAAGACCCACGGCGTCTCCAATAGAAGTTGTTTTACCTGCAAGTCCTGCAGTAGCATCTTCAAGCCTTAAGAGAATGCTGTGTCGATCATAGGTAAGAGGGGTTTGTAAATAAGCACGAGTACCGAAGAGGATTAAACCAATTTTGTCACCGGTACGGTCTTGGACAAATTGTTCAGCAGCACTTTTTACAACACTTAAACGACTTACGGGACGTCCGTGGAAAAGCATATCAGGAATTTCCATACTCCCAGATAAATCTAAAGCCATCATAATGTTAAACCCCTCACGCGAGATGGGTTTGGGAGCACCAATCCAGCGAGGACCTGCTAAAGCAACCACCAATAATAACCATATTATGGCGGGGATGAGCAATGAATATTGGGCAGAAACAGAACGCTTTTCTTGATCTGCAATGTGAACCATGTCAGCAAAGAAAGGTACCTTCAACGCGGCAGGCAATTGTACTTTAGCTCTTGGCATTAAAAACCAGAAGATCAAAGGTAAAGGGATGAGAATTAAAACCCAAGGGTTAGCTAATTCGAACATGGCACTCCTCTTTGTTTAATCCAAAGCTGTGCTGCGTTAAATAAGGGGTTGAGATCCATCTTTTCTTGTGTTTTAAACGGGGCATCAAGTAGTAATTCCTTTACCAAATTGAAATCAATATTTTTGCTCGTTTCATTTAAAAATTTAAGCCATTCTTCCCCATGTAAACTAGCAACTTGCTCTCTTGGATAATAGACAAGGGCAACTCGGCGTAATAATTCTGAAATATGTGCACTGGCCTGGGCGCCATTTTGTTCTTGCTCATATTGATGCTGATAGTGATTTAATAAAAGCAAGGCTTGCTTTTTAGCCAGAGTATTTCGATGCTTTTTATAAAAAACATATGCGAGTACCGTTGCTAAAAATAAGATAACCCCAGTCAAAATATACCACCCCGGAGCCATTGGCCACCAACCAATTGGAGGGGGGAGGTGAATGTCTTTTAACTGCGCCAGGGGAGCGGTATTAACCACGGGACCTCCTGGGAAACGTTTGGCGCACGAGTGGCGCTAAATCAACATCTGCTGTAACCTGCACATACTGGATGTGTAAGCGTTGCAATTGAGTTTGCAAGTGCTCTATTCGTTGTTGACAATACTGCTCATAGGCTGCGCTCACAGAGCGCAAGCTGGTATCAAGGATTAGCTCTTGTTGCCCATTAGTGATGGCATATTGCTGTGGTTTGGGTGGAGAAAGCTCAACTTGATCACAAATATGATAGGCCAGGATGTCATTATGATAACGTAATCGATTTAAATGTTTTTCACACTCACGGTCCATAGAATAGAAATCACTGATCAAAACCAGGATGCTTCCCGGTCTCACTACGCGATGTAAGCGGACCAATGCATCGCTAAGTTGTCTTGGTTGGGCTTCGCGTTGTTCTTCAGTTTGATCGGTATACCGACTTAAAGAGGCTAATAATGGCAGTACCCCTATATCCCGACTGCGAGGGGTAAATTCGCTGTGATCCGTAGCTGAGAAGAATACTCCTCCTACTCTATCGCCTTCTTTTATTACGGTCCAAGCAAGAAGCGCTGCGAGTCGGGCGGCAATGACCGATTTAAATGCGATGCGCGTACCGAAAATCATGGAAGGATTGAAATCAGTGAGAATCACTACTGGTCTTTCTCGTTCTTCCTGATAAATTTTGATGTGAGGTTTACCGGTACGCGCCGTAACGCGCCATTCCATATGGCGTATTTCATCACCTGCCTGATAATTTCTTACTTCGGCGAAATCCATACCTCGACCACGTAATTTGGATAAATGATTTCCTGATTGTATTGCTTTACCTTCAGGTTGATAATGCATGGATTGGACATATCGCCTTAAGTCAATCAATTCGTTTAATTCTGCAATAACGCCATTAGCCATAAAAACCTCGTGTACCTCATATGTCTCTTTAGATTGGGACTGAATTCATCAGATTCAAGGCTATTTGTTGGGCCCAAGGCCCAAACCTCCAGTTTTCTACGGAACAGCAACTAAACGCAATAAGGAGTCAATAAAATCGTCGCTATTGATTCCTTCAGCTTCCGCTTCAAAGCTTAATAAAATGCGATGCCTTAATACATCATGGGCAATCACATGAATGTCATCTGGAGTAACATAATCTCTTCCACAAAGCCAGGCATGAGCTTTAGAGCAACGATCTAAAGCAATCGTAGCGCGTGGACTTGCACCAAAGCGCAACCAACGACCCAGCTCTTCGCTGTATACGCCAGGATTACGAGTTGCTACCACTAATTGTACTAGATAATTTTCTAATGCATCGCTTGTATGAACATTCAGTACTTGTTTACGTGCTTCAAACAATGTTTTTTGCGAGAGTTTTTCAGTGGTAACAGGTTTAGTGGCCATAACGGCACCTAAAGCTTCCTTGCGCGATAGGGCTAAAATATCATGCTCTATTTTGGCATCAGGATAACTAATTTTTACATACATCAAAAACCGATCCAGTTGTGCTTCAGGTAAGGGATAAGTTCCTTCCTGCTCAATTGGATTTTGTGTTGCCATGACTAGAAATAGTTCAGGCAGAGGATAGGTTTTGCCTCCTATAGTAACTTGGCGCTCAGCCATTGCCTCAAGGAGTGCAGATTGAACTTTTGCTGGAGCACGGTTAATTTCATCTGCCAAAAGCAAGTGATGGAATATAGGACCTGGTTGAAACACAAAAGAACCATTTTGTGGATGGTATACATCGGTACCGGTTAAATCTCCAGGCAATAAATCAGGTGTAAACTGAATGCGATGAAAATTTCCTTCAACCCCATCAGACAGTTCTTTAACTGCCCGTGTTTTTGCTAATCCTGGCGCTCCTTCAACTAATAAATGGCCATCTGCGAGTAAGGCAATAAGTAAACGTGAAATTAATCCATTCTGACCCAAAATTTGTGAATTTAAGTGATGACTTAACTGTAATAATTGGCGTTGTATCGCATTTCCAGTCATACTGTCTTCTACTTGCTCCATAATTTCTACCTTAATCTTAAATTACATCGAATAGAGTTAAATAAAAAAACTTATCCTAGCGTGAATTACATTCGCTGCCAAGTGCTGCAGAGGTAACCTAAGAATTGTAGATACTCACGACCACGTCCTCCTTGGCGGGTCACTGCGGCACATCCCAGACTACATTATTGTTGATAATCGGGATGGAGCTCCAAAGGCATCATCGTTTGCAGGTTTTGATAAAGAGAGAGAATCTCTTCACAAAAAACCTGGAATTGTTGTTGGTTCTCCCATAAATCATAATCTGCTCCCTTAAGGAAAACCTGTTCTTTTGCAAGTGTCTTTAATAAAACAAGCTCCTGGCGTGAAAATCCCAAATGACTATTTATTTCAACCAATTCCATAAGTTTTTTATGCTCTTTGATTGGGCGCTGTTCGTGTAAACAATACGCTTTTAATGTCAGTACAAAAGCTTGGTACATCAGTGAAGTAACAGGAGTTAATACTGCAAGTGGATCAGTTTGTCTAAATGTCCAATCATTGATTTGCTGCAATAAATAATCGGCAGCATAGGCATGTTGGGTGGCAATATTGAGCATTTCCAATGGGGATAAATAACGTTTGTCCATAAAGGAGTTTTCCTATTTGATTTGGGGGTCTTAGCTTTTACAACTGCGTTCGACAGCTTTTTCTGGGTTTAAAGTATGTTAAAATTGGCCTTCATTATATCTCTGAATTAAATTGATGCACGCTTTTATTAACAGTTCCTTGAAAATAGGCTCTTTGACTTTATCCAATCGATTAATCCAAGGCCCTTTAGCTGGTTATAGCTGTGCACCATTTAGAACCTTATTTAATCATTATCGAGCTCCCGCTTATTGTGTGACGGAGATGAGTTCAGCAACGGATATTCTTTTTAAACATACAACCAATTCACGTTATATTTATCGGGCACCACAGGAACAGATCCTCGCATATCAGATAGCAGGTACTGAGCCTGCTGTATTGGCGCAAGCCGGGCAACGATTACAACTTAATGGTGCGGATATTATCGACATCAATTGTGGTTGTCCAAAACCTAAAATTCGTAAAAAAGGTGCTGGAAGTGCTTTACTCGAAGACCCGGAGCACTTAATACGTATTGTCAAAGAAGTACGCACGGCGATTACTATCCCCTTAACTATAAAAATTCGCATTCAAGGCGATGCAAAGGATGTTCTGCTGGCAAAAAAAATTGAAGAAGCAGGAGCTGATGCGCTGATCGTACACGGTCGCCGTTGGATGGATGATTATGATGTAGCTTCTGACTTAAAACAAATTGCAAAAATAAAACAAAGTATTGCTATTCCGGTAATTGCTAATGGAGATATTAATAATATCCACAGTTTGCATAGGGCAATAGAGTTAAGCGATTGTGATGCTTATATGATATCACGTGCTGGCAGTGGCAAACCCTGGCTCTATCAAGAGTTATTAGAACAGCAGAGTATTTCGATAAGTTTAGCGGATAAGATTAGTCTTTTTATGACGCATTTACATGGATTGGCTGCATTGGAGGATGAGTATAAGGCCGTTTTACAAAGTAAGTCCTTAGTTCGTTATTATTTTGGCAAATTATTTGATGAATCAGCACTAAATCGTTTTTATTTATTAGATTCTTTGGAGATGATACATTGTTTTTTGCGATCGTTGTTTTAATGCGATTGTCATCGCGTTATTTAAGAAAGGTTAAATCAAATCACTATAATCTTGATTATAAATCATAAGATGCTCCAATCGCTGAGCTGCTTTTTGGGCTCCCTCCTGATTGCCATTTGCAAAACGAAGCTTGGCAAGATAATTTAAGTAAAGCTCAATATATTCTGGAGAAATAGGATACTGAAGACCGGTTTCCAAGACTTGTTGAGCCGGGTGCAGTTCATTTTGCTCTATTAAAAATCGAGCAAAAGTGAGTCGCGCTAAACAAAAATGAGGATCATTTTTTAAAGCCTTACGAAAATATGCTTTTGCTTTTTGAGCATCATCTCGCTCTAAACTTTGTAACAATGCCATTTGAAAATAAGGACGTGCAAAATAGGGGTTCATTGCAATGGCTTGTTTAATTGCAAATTCAGTTTTTTCTATCCAAGAATGACGCTCGCGATTCGATGTTGCATGTTGGATTAGTTGTAAATATGCGTCAATTTTAAGGCTTTGAATTTCAACAAAAGGAAATAGGTTCAGCGCGTGATTGCTTGCAGCAATTGCCTCATTGAATTGTTTTGCTTGAATTGCTGCTTCAGTATTCTCAATATAATGTTCGAGGATGAAAAAGCGAATAAAATAAGAGCTTATCAGGAATAGAAACACAATGATTCCACAACGCAGGATCCAAATATTTTTTAGTGAGAATGAATAAATTTTAACCCAGCCCTTTGTCCTCAGAAAATAATGCAGATAGCCCAAACAGCACCCCATGAGGAGATTCATAGGGAATACATAGAAATTAAAATCAATAAAGCTATGACATACTAAAGCCGCTAGTGCACTAAAGCAGGCTATGCCTTGGATATGTGTTACAGGGTTTTGATTCGGGTGGTTTAAGTAGCTTTTTAAATAGCTGAGCAGCGTCACTATAATTCCAAGCAGAATTACAATACCTGGTATTCCAGTTTCAACAAATAATTGTAAAAAGTCATTATGAGCGTATTCGAGATTAGAACCATCACCTGGTAAGCTAAAGGCAGGGTAGTACTGTTTAAAATTGAAAATACCTAAACCATACCATGGGGTTATCTTCCATAAGTGCCAAGCACCCTCCCAAATAATAAGACGTGATTTTTCATGGGCGAGTAAATCAAGACGATGATGTATGGCAGGTTGAGCAAAGAGGCACAAAGTGGCCAAAGCCAAAACTACAATTCCTGATAATTGGTAAATACTTTTGAGTTTTATCTCATGACGGCATAAAACGATTTCCAGGGCTGCAAAGAAAATAAAACACAAGATAACGCCACGGCTTAAAGCAGCCAATAAGGCTAAGGTAATTATATAGAGGCAGATTAGGGTGATGATTTTTGGTGATTTAAATTGATTTATTTCCCTGAGTCCAGCGTAATCTAGAGTAAAAAATTTACCTAGCAATAGGAGATCAATCATCATTAAAAAAGCAGCAGCGGTATTTTTGCTGGCAAAAAAACCGGTTGGCATCGCATTTCTAGCAAATAATTGAATCAGAGCATAAACCGCACAAACAAGACCTAGCACCCAGAGCAGCTTAAGTAAATTGTTCCATAACCAATCAGCAACAGAATCTCTATTAAATAAAATGAAGCCAAATATCCACATGGAGCACTGAAAAATACCAAAAAGGGCGGTGCGAGGAACCAGCCCTACTAATGGGGGGAGAATGATCCAAACGAGCCAAGCTCCCAGTAAAAGAGTTAATTTAGAAATTGACTTTAGGGACCAAAAATAACCAATAGAACCAAGAATGGTGGTAATTATGACACCATAACTAATCAGTAGAATGGAATAGTCACTTGTTCCCTTAAATAGAAAAGAGGCGATCATTAACAAAAAAAACAGGAGTCCCACCGATTTATGAACATTGTTCTTATCACTCAAAAAATTCAGTGGCATCCTGTATTTCATCGAACATCACACATCATGAAGAGTTAACATCCAGAAACCCATTTCCCTTTGATAAAAGGACCATCCAAAGAGAAATCATGCTGGGTTACAGTTGTTGCCGGATTACTGTTTCCGCCAGGAGGTAGAAGAAACATGTGTAAATAATGTTGCCACATCCAACCGCCCATTACACTAAACTGTCCCATACTTGCCGACCATTGATAACTTGCACCTAATCTTGCTTCTAGTTCGGGTACAAGACGAGTTTGTTTTGCCTGAGCATTAAAAGGAAAAGCGATACCGCTTAGGTTTGCTCCAGATAGGCTGGCTTTGCCCTGCCCAGTTAACAGGGCCATGGCACTTTGGGCAAATAATGAGAAACCGTAGTTCATATCACGAGACATATCTATACCAACTCGCGGGCCTGCACCTTGGAATTTAGTGTATGCGACGGATCTTTGTATAATATGTGGTGCAGGATCAGAAGGGAGTTTTTCAAACTCATAGTCAGAACGTTTGATTTGGGTGTTGACATATTGTCCCCCGGCATAAAAACGAATGGTTTTCTTTTTACCGAAATGACTGGTTTGTGCAAACTCTAAATTAACGGCATCAAATTTCGTATCGAATTTTAAATCGGTGAAGGTAGTAACTGGATTAAAGACATCTCCAGAAAAGTATGAAAAGTGATCCGAATTATCAGGATTAAAATGCAGCCAATTAACATTAAGATCATTTCCTGTATTAAAATGGTAACTTCCTTCAAGTAAAAACCCCCAGTCCCATGACGAATCAACGGTATGTGATGCATTGCTGATTGGATTGATAATTGGATTAAGTAATGCTGAATTGGTGTTTGGTTGTAAATATAAAGCGCTAATACCTAAATCCCAAGCATTACATGGACAAGGGACGGTTACATTATCAGGGCTGCATACAGGCCCCATAGTGCCAGCTTGGGCTATTCCAACACTTAGCGTACAAAGTATCAAAGTGGCTATGTTCTTCATAAATTGATTCATCATCCTTGTTATTTTTATTCATTATTCAATAAGTGAAGTGATTAATCAATTGGGATGAATCAACTAGCCAATCAAGCTTCTACCCCCATCCACTTTGAGGATTTGTCCGGTAATGTAGGGGTTTTCGGCCAAGGCTAAAATTGCTTGGGCAATATATTCGGGATTACCATGTTTTTTTAGAGGAGTTTTCGCAATAATTTGTTCTTGTGTTTCTAGAGTTAAGGTATTGGAATGCTCAGGCCAAATAATGGCCCCTGGCGCAACGGCATTGACTCTGATTTCAGGAGCAAATTCGCGTGCCAAGCTTTTTGTTTGCATTTCCAAAGCGGCTTTACTTTGGCAATAGACAGAGTAGTCTTTCAATGGTTTTTCTGCATGGGTGTCGCTTATATTAATGATGGCTCCAGATTGCTTTGCCAACAAAGGACGTGCTGCGAGACTCAATAAAAAAGGCGCTTTAACATGAATGTCAAAAAGAGCCTGCCAATCTGTTTCAGAAAATACAGTAAATTCGGTGCGGATGAACACAGAAGCATTATTAACTAATAAATCCAAACGCCCGGCCCAATCTTGAACGGTAATCATCATTTCTTCTGCTGCGCATGGTTCCGTTAATTCTCTTTGTAAAACAAAGGCACTATAGGCGCGTTGCTCATTTAACTCTGCGGCAAGGACATGAGCCTCTGACAATGATTGATGGCAATGAATTACTACTTTATATCCTGCGGTATGGAGTTTTCTGACTACCGCGGCACCGATACGACGTGCTCCACCCGTGACTAAAGCAACTTTCGCTTCTTGTTTGTTTGTCGGATTCAATGTATGTTCCTATTCTCGATTATTCTGGGCGAAGCGAAGCTTCCGAACTTTTGCCTACGTCCCGCGGCTTGTCTGCGGGAGCCAAAGACCTTATTATCGCAGGATCCCACGGACAAGCCGCGGGACGTAGAGTCAAGATGCATTGCTTCGGTTTTACCCAGCTAAATTTTTTAAAGTATAACAATGAGTATAATACAAACCTTACACGCGCTACTGACCGAACGCCAGGCTATTCCCTTTGTAGAATTCATGCAATATGCATTGTACGCTCCTGGAGAAGGATATTATAGTTCAGGGTTGCAAAAATTAGGGAAGCATGGTGATTTCATTACAGCCCCTGAATTGACTCCCTTATTTGGTAAAACGCTAGCGAATCAGTGCCAGCAAGTGTTAATGACACTTGAGTCGCCAAGAATATTCGAATTTGGTGCAGGTTCTGGCGCTCTTTGTGTTGCTGTATTAGAGCATTTAGCGGAGCAGAACGCGTTGCCAGATGCCTATTATATTTTGGAGGTCAGCGCTAATTTACAACATCGTCAAAGGGAACTTGTCGGCCAAAAAATTCCTCATCTCGCTCATTTAGTTACCTGGCTTGAGCAGTGGCCAGAAGTTCCTTTTAATGGGGTGGTTTTGGCAAACGAAGTTCTAGATGCTATGCCGGTTCATCGATTTATGAAAACGGAACAGGGCATTATGGAAAGCTATATTGCTTTGAATGAACAGCAACAATTAATAGAATTATTTAAGCCCTGTCATAATCAACGTTTGCTGGATTACATTGATAAGCGATTATCGCTGCAAAATACTCCTTATCTTTCGGAGGTGAATCTTTTTATCGATGATTGGGTCTTAAGCAATTATCAGATGTTAAAACAAGGCGTGGTGTTTTTGATTGATTACGGATTTCCTCGCCACGAGTATTATCATCCTGATCGTAATCAGGGCACTTTAATGTGTCATTATCAACATCATAGTCATCCAGATCCGTTGTTGCATCCTGGAGAGCAAGACATTACCGCGCATGTGGATTTTACACATGTTGCAGAGGCGGGACAACAAGCTGGTTTTCATATCGCAGGTTTTACCAATCAAGCCTCTTTTTTGCTGGCCAACGGTTTGCTAAGCTTAATTAATACTTTGGATGATGAGGTAGAACAAGTAAGAGCAAAACAAGCGATAAAGCAACTTACTCTTCCCAGTGAAATGGGAGAGTTATTTAAAGTGATCGCTTTAAGTAAAAATGTGGAAATTTCCTTAAACGGATTTCTATTAAATGATAAACGAGTGAGTTTATGAACATAAAAAGATACCTGACAACCGTGGAATTACAAAAAGAGTCCATGAAATTTTCTGCTGGTCATACGACCATTTTTTCTGCCACAGAAAGAGAACCATTACATGGCCATATGTATGGGGTTTATTTGGCACTCACGACTTGGGTTGAAGAAAATGGGATGACTTTTGACTATCGCTATTATAAAGAACGCATCCACAAATTATGTCGTTATTTAAATCAAACTTTTCTGATGCCGCAATTTTCTCCCTTTCTGGAGTATGCTGAGGATGATGAATATTATTACTTTACTTTTAATCATAAGAAAATTCCCTTTCTTAAAGAAGATGTGACTTTATTACCAGTAACTAATATTACGGTAGAGGAGTTATCGCGTTGGTTTGTGCAAGAACTGATTAAAGATAAAGCAGAGTTGGATCGACATCGTATTGAGAAGGTTGTGGTCAAGGTTTTTTCAGCTCCAGGACAATCCGCCAATCATCAATGGCAAAGAGCGCATGAATAAAAGCGAGCATGACCATTCTGTCAAAAGCGCTTTTTCATCACTGTCTACTGATGCATCTTTGGAAGTGATGGAGCGCCATGATATTGGAGTGCCTATGACGCAATACACTGCGCTAAATGGGAATGCTATTTATCAAGTCTGCATTCCCCATACCCATCGAGATTGTTTTGATTATATTGCGGAGGAACTTACTCCCTGCGTTGGCGCGCGAGTATGGGTTCCTTTTCGCAAACAAATACGTTTAGGTTTAGTAGTCGGTAAAAATGAACCCTCGTACGATGTTGCCTCGTTAAAAAGCATCAGCACAATTATTGATGACCAACCATTACTTGATGAAGCTACCTTAACGTTGTGTGCTTGGATCGCCAATTATTATCAGTCGCCTTTGTCTGAAGTATTGCCACTTGCGCTACCTAAAAAATATCGATTAGGACAGGCAAGCCAATTACCTAGGGGTGATTTTTATCAATTGGCATTGCCTCTGGAAGAAGCTAAAAAACTTATTCCGGCTCGTGCCCGTAAACAACTGGAGCTGGTTGAGTTCTTGAGTACTCAAAAAGACCCCGTTCCCAAAAATTGTTTGACCCAAAAAGGATTTAATTCCACCCAGCTCTGTAGCTTGCTTGCTGCGCAGGTTCTTTCTTTATCTCAGCAAATTATACTGCCAGAAAAAACAGATGTTTCTCCATCTCCTCCATTAATACTTAATCCTGAACAAGCTGCAGCTGTAACGGCAATTACTGCAGCGTTGTATCAATATCAGTGTTTTTTATTACAAGGAGTTACAGGAAGTGGTAAAACTGAAGTTTATTTACATGTTATTGCCCAAGTGCTTGAGCAACAAAAACAAGTGTTAATTTTGGTACCCGAGATCGGATTAACCCCGCAATTAGTGACGCGTTTTACCTCGCGTTTTAAACAAGCTGTTGCTGTGATTCACTCCGACTTGAACGAATCAGAAAGACAAGTTGCTTGGCAATTAGCCAAAGAAGGCAAGGCCAAAATAGTGATAGGAACTCGAGCGGCAATTTTTACACCGATGCCTGATTTAGGATTAATTGTCATCGATGAAGAGCATGATGCATCATTAAAGCAAATTGAGGGAGTGCGCTATTCTGCCCGAGATACTGCATTAATGCGGGCTCATTTAACGAATATACCTATTATTTTGGGATCAGCGACTCCTAGTTTGGAAAGCATGTACAATGTAATGCAACAAAAATACACCTTACTACGCTTGACTCATAAAGCACGTTCGACAACCCCGTTACATTATCAACTGATTGATCTGCGCTCACAAACACTCCAACATGGTTTGGCAACTCCAACCTTACATGTCATTAAAGAGCATTTACTTAAACAAAACCAGGTATTGGTATTTATTAATCGCCGAGGTTTTTCTCCTGTTCTGTTATGTCACCAATGTGGCTGGATGGTTGATTGTCGTGCGTGTGACAGTCATCTGACTCTACATAAACAGTTAGGAAAAATGATTTGTCATCATTGTGGATTAACCCAAAAAACTCCGGATTGTTGCCGTAATTGCCATAGTATGGAATTAATTCCGGTTGGCGCGGGTACGCAACGTATCCATGAGTTTTTAAGCGCATATTTTCCAAAAACAGAGGTAGTGCGTATCGATCGTGATGCAGTTCGAAAAAAAAATTCTTTGGATGAGCATCTAGACAACATCCATAATGGCAAGGCACAGTTAATTGTAGGTACCCAAATGTTAGCAAAAGGTCATCATTTTCCACGTCTTTCTTTAGTTGTAGTGGTCGATGCTGATGCGGGACTTTATAATCAAGATTTTCGGGCTCTGGAACATTTAGGGCAATTGTTAATGCAAGTTTCGGGACGGGCAGGTCGCGAGGAGCAAGCCGGTCAAGTTTTGATTCAAACGCACTTACCCAATCACCCACTACTTAATTTGCTGATTCAACAAGGATATGATCCATTTGCAGATGCATTATTAGCTACACGCCAACAAGCACAAATGCCCCCTTTTCATTATTTGGCTGTAATTAGAGCTCAGGGGAAAGTAGCTGCAAGCGTCTTAAAATTTTTGCATGCAGCTAAAGAGCAAATTTTAGCATCTTCCATTACCGTAATGGGACCAGCACCTGCTCCTATGCCTCGCAAAGCTAATCAATATCGTATGCAATTATTACTTAAGTCTTCTTCCAGAAAAGTCCTAAAAAACACTTTAACGCAATTGCGCGAATGGTTAACAGGTAATAAATTAGGTAATGGTGTGCGTTGGAATGTGGATGTGGATCCTATGGATTTATCATGATGGAGATAGAATGACCGACTTGAACCTTGAAGTACATAGAAAAGTTTTTTCCATAGCTTGGGGCGATATGGATGCACTAGGCCATGTAAATAACGCCCGCTATTTTGATTATTTTCAAGAGGCACGCATTGAATGGTTAAGACAGCTGAATATCAGTATGACTGAAAAAACAGGTCCGGTAGTGATTCACGTCGCATGTACTTTTTTAAAGCCGGTAATTTATCCTGCGACAGTAACGTTGTGTTCTAAAATCCACAGTCTTGGAAACTCAAGTATGGTGATGGAGCATGAGTTGTATCAGGATGAAGTCATAATGGCGCAAGGCAGCTGCAAAATTGTTTGGGTAGATTATACGAAAAATAAATCCATATCATTACCGGATGAAATCCGTAAACTTTTTGAAACCAAGTAGGGTGAGGAAAGAGACGCCACTATTAAGGTAATATTTTTTGTCATTCCCGCGCAGGCGGGAATCTATTCTATAGTAATGCCGTGTCGTTCTAGAAATGCATTTAAACCGCAATAGGCGCTTTGATAGCAGGATGAGATTGATAGTTTACGAACTCGAAATCATCATAAACATATTCAAATAACGAGTGCGGTTTGCGTTTGATATTTAAGGTGGGTAATGGCAACGGGTCCCTGGATAATTGAGTGCGTGCCTGTTCTAAATGATTAAGATATAAATGGCAATCACCACCAGTCCATATAAAATCACCTACATTAAGATTGCATTGCTGAGCAACCATGTGAGTGAGCAATGAATAAGAAGCAATATTAAACGGTACTCCCAAAAATACATCAGCAGAGCGTTGATACAACTGGCACGAAAGAGTTTTATTCGCTACATAAAATTGGAATAGAGCATGACAAGGCATTAAAGCCATTTGATCCAGTTCTCCAACGTTCCATGCACTAACTAACAAGCGGCGTGAATCAGGATTGGTTTTTATTTGCTGGATGACATCACTGAGTTGATCAATAGTGCGTCCATCAGGTGTTGGCCAATTTCGCCATTGTTTGCCGTAAATAGGTCCCAACTCACCATTACTATCAGCCCATTCGTCCCAAATAGTAACCCCGTTTTCATTTAAATAAGAGATGTTCGTATCCCCTTTTAAAAACCAGAGCAACTCATGCACAATACTGCGCATATGTAATTTTTTGGTAGTGACTAAAGGAAACCCCTGGCGCAAATCAAATCGCATTTGATAACCAAAAACCGATAAAGTTCCTGTGCCGGTGCGGTCGGTTTTTTGGTTGCCGTGCTGCAAAATATGTTCTAACAAGTTTAAATAAGTTTTCATCGTTTAATCCACCATAACCAAAATCCCAGTAATAACATGGGAATAGATAAAATTTGTCCCATAGTCAACCATCCGAAGGCAAGATAGCCGAGTTGCGGATCAGGTTGTCGGAAAAACTCAGCAATGATACGACAAATCGCGTATCCTATTAAAAAAATGGCTGAAACTCGGCCCACAGGGCGAGGCTTACGCGCATAAATCCAAACAAGCAGGAACAAGCCAATTCCTTCCAAACCAAATTCATACAACTCTGAAGGATGGCGAGGTTGATTATCAACATGGGTATAAATCATCCCCCAAGGCATGTCAGTAACCCGACCCCATAATTCACCGTTAATGAAGTTACCAATTCGTCCTGCGCCTAAACCGATGGGGACCAGCGGAGCGATAAAATCACCGATTTCCAGGAAGGATTTGCCGCTTTTGCGAGAAAAGAGCCAGAGGGCAATCGCAACACCCAGCAAGCCACCATGAAAAGACATGCCTCCTTGCCAGATTTTAAATAATGCCAAAGGATCATGCACCAATTCCGCGAAATTATAAAAAAGCATATAGCCGATGCGCCCGCCAATTATGACACCAAGGGCTGCGTAAAAGATCACATCACTGATTTGTTCCGAGGTCCAATCCAGTTTATAGTGCTTCGCTCGCCAGTGAGCAAGTAGCCAGCCACTCACAAAGCCAATCAAATACATTAATCCGTACCAATGCACTTGTAACGGGCCTATTGAAAATGCTACAGGATTTATATAAGGAAAAGTGAACATATTATTTAAGTTCCTTTTTTATCTACATGCACATAAGAATGAATCCATGCGTACAGTGCTAATACACTTGACCCCGCGGAAAAGCTTTGGGATGAAGATAGTGATTGTTTAATCAGGTTTTTGTTCATAAAGATTTTCCGGCCCTGATGAGGCCACCCAATCCTTCGTCTTCTAAGGCTTTTTGTAAATGAAAACGTATTTGGGCAGGGTGTTCAAATTCCAGTACTTCGGCAAGAATCTTACGGGCATTTGCAATGGCGAAATTACGAATAACCCATTTTACTCGCGGTAAACTGGAGGAGTTCATACTTAAAGTATCAAAGCCCATGGCGATTAACAAAATAACTGATAAAGGATCGCTGGCCATTTCGCCACAGATACTGACCTCTACCCCTGCTGCATGACCTCCTTCAACAACCTTCAGCAAAACACGGAGCATGGCTGGGTGCATCGAGTCGTAAAGGCCAGCCACTCGAGCATTATTTCTATCTACGGCCAGAAAATATTGCGTCAAGTCATTACTACCCACGGAGATAAAATCAACCCTTTTGGCAATCTCGCGTGCTAAATAGGCGGCTGCAGGGACTTCGATCATGACACCTAACTTGGGTTTTTCAATGACACACCCTTCTTCTAATAATTCAGTAAATGCTTGATCAATAAGATAAGAGGCTTCTTCAACCTCACTTAAATTAGTGACCATAGGTAACATGATCCGCAAATTATTCAACTCTTCACTTGCACGCATCATCGCACGAATTTGCATCAAAAAGACATCAGGATGATCCAGGGTGACCCGAATTCCTCGCCATCCTAAATAGGGGTTATCTTCTGCTACAGGAAAGTAGGGAAGTACTTTATCACCACCAATATCCAGAGTCCGCATGGTCACGGGACGTGGGGCAAAAGCTTTCAGGGTTTGTCGATAAATAATCGTTTGTTCGTCTTCTGAAGGGAAATGATCGCGGCTCATAAACGGGACTTCTGAACGATATAGACCCACTCCTTCGGCGCCGACACTCATCGATAAACCCGCATCCATTGCTAAACCCGTATTTACTTGCAAGGATACTTTATAATTATCAATTGTTTCTGCAGGTTTATCTCGTAAACTCACCAAACTTTGAGTTAATGCCTGCTCTTCTTGCTCGAGTAGTTTGAATTCTGCAAGTACTGATTTCGAGGGTGATATATAAACCTGCCCATAATATCCATCAACAACAATAGCACGACGAGAAATCAAATCTAATTTTAACCCACGGACACCCATAACGGTGGGAATGCCCAGCGCGCGGGCTAAAATAGCAACATGAGAGTTATTAGAACCCTTAGCCGATATTACCCCCGCCAGATATCCTTCTGGAACTTCTGCTAAGGCCGCGGCGGTTACTTCTTCACCTACTAGGACCGTTCGTTTGGGATAAACAATTTCTTCCTGTTGCGACCATTGTAATGCGGCTAAAACCCGTCGTCCTAAATCACGAAAATCACTCGCTCGTTCACGAAGATATGAGTCTTCCATACTTTCAAATTGGGCGATGTGCTTTTTAATTACTGTCGCTAAGGCAGCCTGGGCGCCAATTTTTTCTTTACGAATTACATGTTCTACTTCAATGCCCAAGCTGTCTTTCTCGAGAATGCGTAGGTACACATCAAACAGGGCATGCTCATCTTCTGCAACAACGGATTTCATACGCCTGCTTAAACGATGCATGTCGTCTCTAGTGGATTCCAGGGCCTCATAAAAGGCATTAATTTCCTCATCCAAAGTCTCGACAGGATTTTGTGGAACTGCATCAATATCTGCCTGCGGGTATACAACCACAGCGGTTCCTATCCCGATCCCTGGCACGGAACCAATTCCTGCCAGGGCTGCAGAGCTTAAGTCAACTTTTTTAGTAACGCCCAGAGGCTTAGGTTGGGTTAACTCAGCCAATTCGCCTGTTGCTTCGGCATGAGCAATAATTCCCCCCAGTTGGGCCGCTAAGGTAATTAAAAAGGATTCTTCCGTATCATCGAAGTAACGTTGTTCTGTTTGTTGAACAATGAGCACACCATAGAGCTTTCTATGTTGAATAATAGGTACACCTAAAAAAGCCTTGAGGTGTTCTTCGCCCAATAAAGGATTATGATAAAAATCAGGATGAGCGGGGGCATCTTCTAAATTAATGGGTTCTTCACGTCGTCCGACAAGACCTACAAGACCACTATCAAATGCAATACGAACTCGGGATTGAGCTTGTTTGTTTAAACCTTCGGTTGCAATAAGCACGTATTCGGCGTGTTTGGTATCGATGAGGTAAACGGAAGCGGCCTCTACATTGATGGCTTTATTAATTTGTTGCACCAGAATCCCAAGAGCTTCAGAGAGCTGCTTGGCTGCAGTGACTTCTTGAACTATCCGTTTAAGTACTTTGAGCATCTATGCCTATGATTACCTCTTTTGTAAATGGTCACCCCGTAACAAGAATCAGCTGTATTTGGCAGATCTTGATCGTCGCTGCGAAAAAACTCACATATCAATTCTCTAATGGCTCTGTAGAAATTGCTTAACATAGTGCCAGTAATCTATGCTTCTTTTTCGAAGCGATTTTCATTCAACCTGTGCTCAAATTCAACCGTTCACCAAGATTTTTTTATCCCACCTAACCTATGATCTCTTTTTTCGTTTCATGCCAAATGGTGTACGACGATTCTTTTTCAATAAAGGTTCTAGCTCTTTTAACGCTTGCATGTACACTTGGCGTTTAAAAAAGATAACCTGTCCTTCTGGCTCATGAAAATCAACCCAACGCCAGCTGTCAAATTCTGGTGAATCACTGAGATCCAGTTTGACTTTTTGCTCACTGGCAACGAGCTTTAACAAATACCATTTCTGTTTTTGCCCTATCACTAAAGGCTCACTGCCATGACGTAGATATTGCTTGGGAAGTCTGTACTTAAGCCAACGTTTGGTAGAACCAATGACTTCAACATCTTCCTTATCCAAACCTACTTCTTCATGCAATTCCCGAAACATCGCTTCTAATGATGTTTCTCCTGCGGCCAAGCCACCTTGCGGAAATTGCCAAGCATCATGACCAGTCCTCCTACCCCAAAAAACCCTATTCTGTGCGTTGACAAGGATAATACCTACATTCAACCGATAACCGGCACGATCAATCACCATGATGTCACTGTTTAGATTAAACCGCTAATAGCTCGATTTTTCCATAAACTGCAAGAGCTTGGCAATTAAATATGTAATTATTATTGAAAAAAGGTCAGTACTCAATAAAATCCAGCTTATTTCTCTTCTTACACATCACATTCGTGGCTTGGGTGTAGCAACGCGAAATCCGGGGATTCATCGAGTACAGAATACCCATGTTCCGGTATTTCGGACTTGCAGCTAGGTTACATGATCTGACATTCAATAGAAGTAATTACACTATTCTAAATCATTTAGTTATATAATGAGGACAAATACCCCAGTTTACACTCATATGAAAAAAAGAATCTTAATTATTAATACGGGCGGCACGATTAGCAGTATTAAAACAAAAAATGGTTATGAGCCTGCCCCGGGTTATGTGGAAGCTGCATTGCAACAAATTCCTTTGCTGATGCATCAAGACATGCCTGAGTATTCGATAAAAGAATACCATCCCTTACTTGATTCATCTAATATGACAGTGCATGACTGGAATCGAATCGCTCGAGATATTGCCGATGATTATGGGAATTTTGATGGTTTTGTAGTATTCCACGGAACGGATACAATGGCCTATACGGCATCGGCGTTATCTTTTATGTTGGAAAATTTAGGTAAACCCGTAATTATTACAGGGTCCCAGATTCCTTTATCGGAAGTACGTAATGATGCAATAGATAATGTGGTTACTTCATTATGGCTTTGTGCCAATCAACCCATCCCCGAAGTATGCATTTACTTTAATCAGCATTTACTACGTGGGAATCGAACACAAAAAATTAGCTCCCAGGGATTTAAGGCATTCGATTCGCCGAATTATCCACATTTGGCAGCTATTGGAATAGACATTAAAGTACATAAGAACCTTTTGCTCAAACGACCGCAGCAGTCATTTCATTTACAAACGATTGAACCTCAATTTATTGCCAACTTCAGATTATTCCCAGGGTTTGCTTCCGACGTTTTAGCCTACATTTTAAATCAGCCCTTATGCGGTTTGATTTTGGAGACCTATGGTGCGGGTAATGCTCAAAATAACGATCCTCGTTTTTTAAAACTGCTTAAAGAAGCTTGTGCACGTGGGGTGATCATTATTAACTGTACCCAATGCCAACAAGGTGGCGTCGAAATGAGTCAATATGCTACAGGACATTCTTTAAAAGAAGCCGGCCTAATTAGCGGGCATAATATGACTCCTGAGGCTGCACATTGCAAGTTATTGTATTTGCTTAGTAAACGATTAGAAATTGAAGAAATAAAGAAGTTGATGGAAACAGATCTTTGTGGTGAATTGACTTCATAGTCTGAATATTTGTAGCCTAGGTGCTGCAAGCAGGACCTAGGCATGTATGGAACTGTAAGCAGCTTATCTTAGTGTCCAAAAATTTAAAGTGTTAACGCTGATTTCTCTACATCCTTTTCTTTTTTATCTAATGCTCTGGCTTCAATTTCCTCAAACGCATTATCCATAGCATTTTTTAATCTTCCTCGGCTGGGTTTTATGGTGGGTGCCTTGACTCTCGCAACAGCAATCAAAGTTACTTGCACAGGTATCGAGTCAATAGGTTTTGATTCTTCACAAATTTCGGCATTTTCTCTATGAATAGCCTGTATGGCTTCAATAACAAATGTCTTCCGTAACTCTTTATAATCGGGTTTATCTGGATCCAAACCTTCTAGTTTTTTCTTACAGTTGAGAATATTTTTCATCAGACATTCTTCTTTTTTGCTTCTAATTTCTATTGCTGTAGCGTTACTAATGGTATTGGCAACTTTTTCATATATTTTAACAAGCATACCCTCCTCTGGAGGACAAATAATATGTTCGCCCAAGTAATAAGCTGCATGAGCACAAAGTAGATTAAACGGATCATCATCATCAGCGACATCGATAAAAGTAAACAATTTTTTATCACTTTTCTCACTTGTCTCACTTTTCTCACCAAGATAACGATAGAATCGGTCCAGGCTTGAATTAAGCGCACTTAAAGTGTCATTCAAACCACCTCTGTTCCACGATTTTAGGGCGCGTAATTTCTCTATGGCACCGTCTGTTTTGCTGATGAGGTCCTGCAAGTTTACTAAATTTTGTTTATCTGTATCTGCTGGTTCAAAGTCTGCAACTAATTTTTGCAGAGTACGAGTTACATTTCTTTGTTGCTCAGAATTTTTGGTATCTCGAAACCATCCATATATCATCCCATTATCACCAGCAATCGAATCTTCAATAGATTTATTCAACACTCGGTCTATAAGTGCTTGGGCTGTTCTAACAAATATGGTCATCGCTCTACTCCTTGAACTGTAATTTAGTTATCATACCTCTTTAATTTAAATATTGAGGCAGATTGCTTCATTGCGTAGCTGTCATTGTGTTTAACCTAGGAACTCATAACTACATGAACTTACAAATTATTATCTTAGCTGCAGGACAAGGTAAACGAATGTATTCCAGTACCCCTAAAGTACTTCACCAAATTGCTGGGAAGCCTATGTTGACTCGGGTAGTAGAAACCGCACAACAACTAAATCCTGATGTAATTCATGTTATATACGGTCATGGTGGTGAACAACTTAAGAACTCACTCCCTGACTTACCTGTGCATTGGGTATACCAAGCAGAACAATTAGGTACTGGGCACGCAGTAATGCAAGCCTTACCTTTTATTCCGCCACAAACACAAGTTCTTGTTTTATCTGCTGATGTACCGCTTATTCAAGCCAATACGTTGCGTGCTTTAATCGAATGCAGTAATACAGCAAATACCTATAAATCCATTTTGGCACTTTTGGTTGCTCATCTCGAAGATCCTAGCGGTCTTGGACGTATTATTAGAGACAACCAAGGTGAAGTTTCCATCATTGTAGAAGAAAAAGATGCAAATGAGCAAGAAAAGAATATAAAAGAAATTTATTCAGGTATTTGTTGTGCAATGTCTGACGATCTAGCTAAGTGGTTGCCCAGACTGAACAATGATAATGCTCAATCTGAATACTATCTAACAGAAATTATTGCTTTAGCTGTTGCCAGTCAAACCCCAATTAAAACACTGAGTGTAAAAGATAGCGCAGAAATCCAAGGGGTAAATAACCGTTTGCAACTCCAACAATTAGAGCGAATATGGCAAGTAAAGCATGCTGAACAATTGCTACAACAAGGTGTTACCCTAGCTGATGCAAACCGCTTTGATCTACGTGGTGAATTAACCTGTGGTAAAGATGTATTCATTGACATCAATTGTGTGATTGAAGGCAAGGTAGTTATTGGAGATGGTTGTTCTATTGGACCTAATTGTGTCCTCACTAATGTAAGTTTAGGTGCAGGTTGTCAAATTTATGCCAACAGTGTTTTAGAAGGCTGTGATATAGCAAATGATTGTGCTATTGGACCTTTCGCTCGTTTAAGATCTGGTACTCAATTAGCAGCAAACTGCAAAATAGGTAACTTTGTTGAAACTAAAAAAGCTGTATTTGCGGAAGGCTCCAAAGCAAGCCATTTAAGTTATTTAGGGGACGTGAGTTTAGGGAAAAAAGTTAATGTAGGGGCGGGTACAATTACTTGCAACTACGATGGAGTTAATAAACACAAAACCATTATTGAAGATGGAGTCTTTATTGGCTCAGATACTCAGTTGGTTGCTCCAGTGACCATAGGTGCAAATGCAACGATAGGCGCAGGTAGTACCATCCGAAAGAATGTTCCTCCCGATGAGTTGACGCTAACTGAATCAAAGCAAAAAACAGTTTATGGCTGGAAAAGGCCTGTGAAAAAGGAATGATCGCCAATCTTTTCATAAACCGTTTTTTGTAGCCCGGGTGAAGCGCAGCGGAACCCGGGTTGTATGTTAGGTGTTCCTGGGTTCTGTTGAGCCATTACCCGGTCTACATTAATCCCATCAGTCATACTGCAGAGTCAACGCTTTATTTTTCTCCATGTGCTTACAAAACCATAGAATAAAAGGTAGGAAAATTAGGGTCATTAATAATTTGTATTGCCAAACATTAACTACCAAATTAATCACTTGATCATAAGGATAAATGCCTCCGAATAATAAGCTGTAGTCGATTAAGCATAATAAAGAATTCGAACAAAAGTTAGCAATCAAGATCCGTAAGGGGCGATGCAAATTCCACTTGCAGTATTTTAAATAGTGGAGTAACAAGGCATTGCTTATAAAAGCAACAAACAACGCTACCGAAGCCGTTGGTAGTCTTTTTAGCATGATATAATTGTAAAAAGGGTTCAAATTAAAGAAGGTTGGGGATGGCAAAGCAACGAATCCTATAAGCAAAGCATCAAATGTAAATTGAGTTGCAATGAGGATTAGACATAATTTTAGATTAACACGATAGCCCCAAAGTTCACCCAGAATGGTACTAATCATTAACGTAATGGGGAAAAATAAAGAACTGGCTGATAGAACCATCGATTTATTGATAATCGTTACGATTCTATATTCACAAGCTAGACAAATTAGCATGATGACGATCGCAACACAAATAAAGTAATGATATAAGGGTAATCCTTCTCTGCCATGTTCTGGATTGAAAGACGAATGCTGGTATTTGAGCAAAAAGGTTAGATAAAACACGCCTATAAGAAGCAATATGAGTGAAGTAATCATCATGGAGTCAATAAAAATATGTTTGAAACTATGAAGATGGACTCCTGAAAATAAGAGAAAAAAATCGAGTCCAAAAAAACTAACGCCACCTAATATTGCAAGGAGCATACATTGTTTTGGTGAAGGCAAAATTTTACTCGACTTAGGATAAAACAATAGATGTGGTAGGTAGAAGCTAAGTGCAAATGAAATGGTCGTTGCAAAGAATTTTTTAGGAATGTCTTCAAAAATAATTTGATAAACGGGATTATCGTGCATGTATTCGGCTGCGGGTAAATGGATGAGTACATAAACTCCAATACAAAATACATATAAAGTCATTAACGAAATATTTAGCAAATGTCTTTGTTCTTTTATCGTACAATTTCTTAATGCCAATAAATATAAACCGGCAATTAATGGGGTAATTAAGCAGTTCACAGAGAACATTAGTCCCTCTATGAGAACGATTTTAAACGATACATTGATGAGTAGAATAAGAGAGGTAATAACACTTACTGTCAGGAGCAAGAAACAGCGTGAACGCTGTGAAGGCAAGGATTGATTCATATGTTTAGGATTTCCATAACTTTGCCTTGGTTTCTACTGACAATTGCTTTTTAATAAACTAATTCGCGCGTAAATATAACACCATTGTATTTAATATGGCAAGTAGTTGCGCAATTCAACTTGGCGAACATCTGGTTTTCGGGTGACGAGCAGCAAAACACTGATTCGCTTTGCTACCTCCAGGCTACACGCTTAAATTGATGCCAGTGAGTAAACGTCTATTATTTTTTAAAGAAAAAAGGCATAAATCAAAATATTAGCAAGCGTGAGCGGAGCTCCTATCTTTATAAACTCTAAAAAATCAAAACCTCTAACCCCACGTTTTTCGCAATTTTGAATAATAATAATGTTACTCGCCGCCCCCAAAATGGATAGATTGCCAGCAATGGTACTTCCTGCGGCTAAAGCTAATAAACTGGTATCAGAAACTGAATGTTGCAAGAGAAGTGGTAAATATAAAGCCACCATTGGTACATTAGATATAAATTGACTAAGTATAATGCTGATTATCAAAATAACAGGAACTTGGGTAATCGAAAGATGAAAATGATTGATGTTGGTTTGAAAAAAACCACTATCCCAGACACTTTGCATTAATACAAAAATACTCGCAAAAAAAGCCAAAGTACCCCAGTCCAGGCGTTTGATGAGTTTTTTTCGAAGAGTGCTCAATAAAATCGGCAAAGATGAGACCAGGGCTAGGTGGCTGAAATTTAAGTGGATGGAGGATGGGAAGCAATCAAACATGATTTTAAGGATTATTAATAAAAATAAAGTGATTAAGCTTAGTTTGACCAGCATGACTGTATGAGGGTCACTTATTGGTGCAGGAATCGGTTTCTCAATGGATTCATTTAAGATTTTTCCATAAAAAAAGCAGATGAAGAGATAAGTCACTCCAAGATTTATCACTGTGGGTAGCGCTAGAAATTTTATAAATTGAAAAAAAGGTGAGGGCATCTCACTTTTTACTGCAATTAATAAATTTTGTGGATTGCCAATAGGACTCAGCGCACTGCCTATGGTAATAGAAAATGCCAATCCAAAAAGCAAGGGCTTGATTAGCTTTTTATGGGATCGGCACAATTGGAGAATAATGGGGGTTCCTATGATTGCAATGGTATCATTCATCAACAAGGATGAGCTTAAGCCAAGAACAAATAGAATAATGAATAACGCGTGTTTGCCAGTATGAGCATGATAAAACAATTTATCGGTTAATTGCTCTAGATAGCCACTGTCTTCTGCTGCTTGTGCGATGAGAAAAACACCCAACAAATAAAACATCACGTCCGGTTCAATTGCTGCAATGGCTTGGAGGGGGGAGATTTGGTTTAATAATAATGCAGCAGTAGCGCCTCCAGTTGTAATAAGCCAGATTGGAATAAAGACAGGAGTCACTCGGCGAATAGCAATTCCAAGCAAGGTGATCGAAAGAATCCAAATCGCTAAAGGCATTCTTTCGATCCCTTAATTCATTAATTGTAAATAATCGATGAAGGAAATTCCTCTTGAGACGGTGAAGAACGATCTTCTTTTTGTGGAGCATGATGGTTTATTGCACTTGATCGTTGTTTCTTAGAAAATAAACTATTTGCAGTCACTACGGTTCCAGTTTTTGAGGGAATTAGCTGCTTGGCGTCAGGCACTGATGGTGTCCTAGGTGTTTTTAATTCCTGGGCTGAAGGTACAACTTGGGTTTTAGGCTCTTGAGGAAGCTCAATAATCCTGTTCGATTCATGTAAGCCTGTGCTGCGAGTTCCTTTAGCCAAAATGACCTCATAAGATACATTATTGCGTTCAATCCATAATCTTAGGGCAGTTACAAAATCCCAAAAATCCTCTTTTTTACTCAAAGATAACAGGAATTCAGACAATTTTATAGGTAAACCAAAACGGTAATTTAATACGACTGGAAGTGTATATTTAACCGTAGAAGCGATTGCTGTTGGTGCTGTAGTTAATGATTTAACCGGTTTTGCGGATTCCACGATTTCTAAGATATAGAGTAAATCACTACGTATGTCAGGCCAAAACTCTTTGATCACGGGATCATTGACTGCATTTTTGGGGCCGTGGAACATGCTGGGTAGGAGATACTTTGTCGTTTTCTTAAAAAAACCAGGCGGCACAGGTTTAACTTGCTCTAAATCACTTTCAAGTACCTTAGTTAGGAATTTGAAAACCGTTGATAAAGGAATAAAGGGTTTAGCACCTGGAGGTGGTTTAAAATCAATAGGTATTCGCTGCATTAATCCTGCAAACACGACGTCAATGGCGAATCGTTTGGTGCGATCATAAATCACTAAAGGGTCAATAGGGATTGTATCTTTTGCTGAGCGGACTAATGGTAAAGTCATATGCGATGCAATATCAATATGGGCTAAGAGTAATAAATGGCGCAATGTCCTGAGGTATAGATATGGCGGCATACCTACAGTAGACTCAAGTGCATAATCCATTAAGGCTGAGGTTCCTGTATAAGATAACCCTAATGACAGAATGGATTCAGATTTCATCGCCTTATGTCGTTCACAGCGCTCTGGTGTTGCCATCCGTGTGATGTATTCACCATAAAAATAGATACCTAATATCCATGCAACTTGCTCCCCATAAGGAACAAATTTACTAATTGCCAGAAGTACTAGATCATTAAGAGCTAATGCTAAGGGTTCGCGAATGGAACCTTTAAATTTTCGCTTGTAATTGCAATCTTCTTCTTTTTCGCCGCAGAGTGTTGGCGGCTGTGGATTAAGTTTTCCTTTATGCTCGTTAAAAGCGGATGAACCAAATGCATCAAGGGTTAAAGTATGTACGACCAGTTTAGATGCTTGTCTATAAGTAAATCCCCATACTGCATAATTCATTAACGTTAAGGTAGGTACAACCATGTAAGTTGCCAACACTCCTGTGGGGTCTTCTGGGCGCAAATAATTATCAATGGTATTACTGGCATAATGTGCCCCGACAACCGGCAGGATATCTTGAACGAGTATATTTCCTCCTCCTTTGACGATTTTCATCACCGGGGGAGTGACTACTTCAGGAATTGTCTCGCGTAAAGCTAAGACTTGTTCGGCTACATAAAAGGCAGTATTTGCAGCATAACCTACGGTTTGCTTTATGGCGTTATTCCAAACCCATGTTGCCCCATCACCAAGCGACTTGGTTCCATCAACTACTGAAGTCCACCAGTTCATAGTATTGCTCTCCCTGCAACAACGAAATTTTATTGTATGAGTAAAATTTCAGAAATGCCAGTCTTTTTCGCATGAAGTGCAGGAACATTACATCTTGCTAACGATTCTATTAAAATTTTATATTGAATAAGACAATATGGATGATTTATGAGCCTTCAATTTGGCTACCAGATATCCCTTTTCACAGGAATGACAAAATCCTAAATTCATGAAAAAAATCTCTAAATTTAAGACAGATTCTTATCAGGATATTCACAAAGATCTTGAATGATACACGTTTTACATTGAGGGCGTCGTGCAGTACATACATAACGTCCATGTAAAACAAGCCAATGGTGTGCATCCTTTAAAAACTTAGGTTCAATGTTTTTTAGGAGTGCTTTTTCAACTGCTAAGGGAGTTTTTCCTTTGGCGAGCCCCGTACGATTCGCTACTCGGAATATGTGAGTGTCTACAGCTACAGTGGACTCACCAAAAGCGGTATTGAGGATCACATTAGCTGTTTTGCGACCGACTCCAGGCAAAGACTCTAATTCCTCACGTTTATTAGGGACGTCGCCATTATAGTTTTTGACCAGCAACGCACAGGTTTTCATAATATTTTGTGCTTTGCTGTTATAAAGGCCTATCGATTTTATATACTCTTTAAGTTTATCCAGTCCTAAGTCAAGAATCTCTTGAGGGGTGTTTGCTACTGGAAATAATTTAGCCGTGGCTTTATTCACTCCCACATCGGTTGCTTGTGCTGAAAGAATGACAGCAATTAATAATTCAAAAGAAGAGCGATAGGTCAACTCCGTAGTTGGATGTGGATTTTGCTCATGAAAACGTACAAAGATGTCGTGGCGCTGGAGTTTATTCATGATTTTTTTTCGCGTTTACACGTGCCAATGCTTGTTGAATATAGTCCTGCTTGGCTTGCTTGTCTTGAGTTTTATCCGCTTTTAATGCAAGTTGACGTTTTTCTCGATACGCTTGCTGTTTTTCATGTTCTTCACGTAACAAACGGGTTTGTTTGGTATTGTAACGTTTACGTGCTAAGTCCTTATCGTAGTTTACATTGGGTAAATTAACCATCTCAATACAATCTACGGGGCATGGGGCAACACATAACCCACAACCCGTACATTCATGGTTAATTACAGCGTGCATTAATTTGCCACTGCCAATAATTGCATCCACCGGACAGGCTTTAATGCATTTGGTGCAACCAATGCATTCTGCTTCACGAATCACTGCAACAGATGGTGCCCGTGTATTGGCCATGGCTTCTTCCAAATAAGGAGCGGGATCAACATTTAGCAATGCACCGAGCGCTTTGACGGTATCCACTCCTCCAGGAGGGCATTTATTGATCGCAGCAGTTCCTTGAGCCAGGGCCTCGGCATAGGGTAAGCAGCCAGGATAATTGCAATCGCCACATTGAGTTTGTGGCAAAAGTGCGTCAATTTCTTTAACTGAGGCCATTGTTCACCTGTTTGGATTGCTCCAGCATGGCTTGTATTTTTTCTTTTTCAACACGAACCATTAAGGGTTGGAATGTATTGATATTATGATTTAATAAAGGATCATCAATTGCTTCCCAAGTAAGAGGAGCGCAATTTAAAAACTCTTCTGCGGCGCTCGCCATCAGAGGCAATACGGGCTTTAAGTAGGTGATTAGGATCCGGAATAAATTAATCCCCATAGTACAAATGGCCTGTACCTCAGGTAAGCGTTCTTCTTCCTTAGCTAATACCCAGGGTTTATGGGTATCGATGTATTGATTCACTTTATCGGCACCATCCATAATGTGACGAATAGCACGAGCGTAATCGCGAGAAATAAAGGATTCGATAACTTCGGCACGCAGTTCAAGCAGCTCTGCATACAATTGTGGAGCACTTAAACTGCTGCTTAGTTGATTCGCAAATCGCTTATTGATAAAGCCGGCGCAACGACTGGCAATATTGACGATTTTGCCCACAAGATCGGCATTGATTCTGTTGGTGAAGTCCTCAAAATTTAAATCCAGATCATCAACACGACCATTCAACTTGGCTGCAAAATAATAGCGTAGATATTCTGGATGTAAATGTTCCAGATAGGTGCGTGCTTCAAGAAACGTTCCTCGAGACTTTGACATCTTTTGGCCATCAACGGTCAAAAAGCCGTGAGTATAAACTGCTGTAGGCATACGGTGACCACTGGCAGCGAGCATCGCCGGCCAAAACAGAGCATGAAAGTAAACGATGTCTTTGCCAACGAAATGGTATAACTCAGTGGTTGTGTCTTTATCCCAAAACTCAGCAAAAGAGACGCCCTGCTCATCGCAGTATTTTTTAAAACTCGCCATGTATCCAATAGGAGCATCAAGCCAGACATAGAAATATTTATCGGTGGTGCCAGGAATAGGAAACCCGAAATAAGGTGCATCACGTGAAATGTCCCATTGCTTTAATCCAGCAGCAAACCACTCATCTAATTTGTTGGCTACTTCAGCTTGCAGATGGCCACTTCGAGTCCATTCCTTTAATAGATGTTCATAACGAGGTAAGTCAAAGAAGTAATGCTCCGAATCTTTTTCTATAGGTTTGGCTCCGGAAATAGCAGAAACTGCATCCACTAGATCCGTTGGCGAGTAGGTTGCGCCGCAGACTTCGCAGTTATCGCCATACTGATCTTTAGCACCGCATTTGGGGCATGTTCCTTTAACGTAACGATCAGGTAAAAACATTTGCTTTACTGGATCATAAGCTTGACGTATGGTTCGTTTAATAATCGAACCGTTTGCCTGTAAGGCCTCGTATATTGCTTCAGCTAGGGTCTGGTTTTCTGGAGAGTGAGTAGTATGATAACAATCATAAGCAATCGCGAAAGCTTTGAAGTCACGTTCATGGCTTAGCTTGATTTCAGCAGTTAAATTTTCGGGCGTAATTCCCATTTGTTCTGCTTTTAACATAATCGGGGTGCCATGGGCATCATCACCACAGATACTGATGCACTCGATTCCTGACATCTTATGAGTGCGCACCCAAATATCCGTTTGAATATGCTCCACTAAATGTCCAAGATGTAAATGCCCATTTGCATAAGGTAAGGCGCTGGTAACCAGCATTTTACGTTGTTTCGCCATCGAGTAGATACCTGCTCATTGAAAATGACTGATTATAACGCATATGAATGATAAATGCTGTAGGTAACTAAGGTTCGGGTGAATGGCATTTAACTTGGAAAGGCTTCTAAACTTCTGAGTTAGATATATTTCTTTATGTGTTTTATAAACTAATTCATCAAAATGGAAAATAAAAACGCGGCCTAGGCCGCGTTTTTTAAATATTTACTTAATTTAGTGAAGATTAATTGATCAGAGAAGAAGTCTGATTTAGTGAAGGTGCATCTTCGTCTTTCTTCACAACTTTAGGAGATTGTATTGGAGACTGATGTTGCTGAGGAGCAAATGTAACAACATTTGTTGTAATTGTAGGTTCTTTAGCGCCTGAGGTTGACAAGATACTGAGTGGGTTGCCTTTGGGTTGAGTTACAGTATAAGTTAAGTCATCATCGCTTGTTGGCTCTTCATAATCGAATGAACTACCCTTTGTAGACTTGAACCCTTGCTCGTTCCCTGTTGTATAAGTGTCGTCTTCATCGTCTTGTGGATCTTCTTGTTTAGAAGTGGAACTTCTAAGATTTTTGCAGCACTTAGCCACCCAAGAAAAGAAATTACCAGCAGCAGCACCTATGTATGTAGCAGCTGAAACGGCAGCACCAGCTAATGCAGAAGCAAGACCGATTTGTGCAAGAGTATTAGCACCAGCGATACCTGCAATAGACAAACCGTAAACTGAGAAAGAAGCAACTGCAGTTAAAGCAGCAGGCCATAAGAATAAGGTCAATGCAACAGCACCAGCAGTAGCTAAAGTAAGCCAAGCAGCAGTAGTAATTGCTTTTTTATGTTCAGACAAGAAGTCAGAAATTGAACGGCCAACAAATTTAATCCCATCAGTTGCTAAACCTAGTAAACCACGGTGTTCTTCACCGTCTTCATCTGTGTATCCTAATACTAATTTAACCGAACCAGTAAAAGCATTAGCTGGTAAATAAGCAACGGCCTTCATAAATTCTTTAAATGTCATTATGTTACTCCAAGGTTATAAATCAGGGCGAATAATAGCAACGATTTTGCTATATGTGAATCAAAAATGTTCAATTTGTTGTAACAAAAGTGTAAAAAAATTTGATTTTTTTGTGTGAATAGTATAATAAATGCGCATATTTATTGTTAATAAAACCTTAAGGTTTATTTTTGACCACCCGAGGTGTTTATATTAAAAGTAATTAACACCCCTCATGGCAATTTATCTAGCAACGGAAGAGCAATATATGGTTGGATCATCAATACCCGCCCCAAGAAAACCGCGTCGTCTAAAGGTACAACTATCGCATTGGCCACATGCTTCGCCACTATCATTGGCCTGATAACACGAAACCGTTAAGCTGTAATCTACACCCAGACTTTCTCCAAGTTGAATGGTTTGTACCTTGCTTAAATGTTGTAGTGGCGCATGAATCGTAAAACGATCGCCCATTACTCCTGCTTTGGTTGCTAAATTGGCTAAATTTTGAAATACCTCAATAAATTCTGGACGGCAATCTGGATAATGAGAATAGTCAACAGAACTTGCACCAATAAATATTTCTCGCGCGCCTATCGATTCAGCAAAACCTAAAGCCATGGCTAGAAAAATGGTATTGCGGGCAGGAACATAGGTAACTGGGATATCAGTACCATCCTGGAAATCCGGTACTTCCAAAGTAGAATCGGTCAACGCTGAATTCCGGAATAATTCTGTATCTAAGGTGACAATCTGATGTTTTGCTACCTTATAGTGTTGTGCAATCCGTTGGGCTGCGAGTAATTCAGCAGAGTGTCTTTGCCCGTAAGAAAAACTAATCGCATAGCAGGAAAAACCTTTTGATGCCGCTAATGCCAGGCAAGTTGTTGAATCTAATCCACCAGATAATAGGACTACTGCTTTTTTTTTCATAATAGGTAAGGCTCCGTAGAATTACTTATTTTATATAGCCTCTCAACAAGTCTAGGCAACAAACGCGTCTGCCTTCTGAGCCAATCTGCAGAAGGTGGAGGAGTGTATTTTCCCGATTTGATTGAAAAGTTACCTTTTTTTAGATTAAAAATACTGTTAGAATGCGGCGATTATGCCATAACATGGAACTTTATGACGACTATTCTTTATCCCGTTATTCTTGCAGGAGGTTCTGGAACTCGTTTATGGCCTTTGTCTCGTAAAAATTATCCAAAACAATTTCTAGCCTTAAATGGTGAGTTATCCCTTCTGCAACAAACTGTAAAAAGAGCACAGAGCTTGACTAGTACTCATTCTCTTATTGTAAGTAATGATGCTCATTATTTTCTTTGCCAAGATCAATTGAATCAATTTACCCATTCAATGACGTACTTGCTGGAGCCTTGTGCACGTAATACAGCACCTGCAATTGCTTGTGCGGCTCATTATTTATCCGAGATAGCAGGTTCCGAGGCAATAATGTTGGTGCTTCCTTCGGATCATTGGATAGCGGATGATGAGGCATGGCAAGAAGCAATGTTAACAGGCGCACAATTTGCTGCAGAACACCATGCTTTGGTGACTTTTGGTATTCATCCAGATAGTCCTAAAACTGGATATGGTTACATTGAGGCAGGATTACCAATCGCGGAGAAGGTGCAACGCGTTTTAAGTTTCAGAGAAAAACCGGAGCTCGAGCTAGCAAAAGAATTTATTGCTGATGGAAATTATTTTTGGAATAGTGGCATGTTTGTTTGCCGTGCGGATGTCTATCTTCAAGAGTTAGCAGAATACCAACCTGATATTTATTATTTCAGTCAGCAAGCCGTATTAAACGCCAAGAATCATCATGATTATTTACGTCTCGATTTGGAGTCGTTCTCTCGTTGTGAGGCGGAGTCCATTGATTATGCGATTATGGAAAAAACGAATAAAGCAGCTGTTATCCCCGTGTCCATGCAATGGAGTGATTTAGGGTGTTGGTCTGCGGTAGCTGATGCTAATACTGCCGATCCAGATGGAAACACCGTCACTGGAAAAGTTGTTGCGCAAAAGAGTACGAATTGCCTGATTCATAGTACCGATATTTTGGTTACAGCTATTGGGGTACAAGATCAAATTATTGTTGCAACTCAAGATGCGGTTCTGGTCGCGGATAAGCAATATTCGCAGCAAGTTAAAGATTTAGTCAGTTCTTTAAGTAAAGATCATCATCAATTAACTCAAGATCATCAGCGCGTATCGCGTCCTTGGGGGTATTATGAGATTCTGGCTGAAGGTGCTTCTTTTAAAGTAAAACGACTGATGGTAAAACCTGGTGCTCGTTTATCGTTACAAATGCATCAGCATCGTGCCGAACATTGGGTTGTTGTTTCCGGCAAAGCAGAAGTAATCAATGACTCGCAAACGATTTATTTATCAGTAAATCAATCGACTTATATAGCGCAAAATACACTTCATCGTCTAAGTAACCCGGGTACTGAGCCTCTATATGTTATTGAGGTCCAAAGTGGTGCATATTTGGGAGAAGATGATATAAAACGGTTCGATGACATCTATGCACGTGATCTCTCCTAATGTTTGTTCCTATAAAATTGTACCCGGGTTCAGTAAAGCGCTACCCGGGTTTACTTAATAAAAACTCCCAGTTTATGTCTTGTTGCACCTAAGATTTGCTAAGAATCTCATTTTTAACCAAAATTTATCCTTTTTTACGAAAAATTTGGTTTCAATAGTGTAAATCAATGAATGCTCATCTTGTTTTTAAAATCAATATTATGTTATAAAAAAGAACATATAAATTTTTTTTTGCTGTGATCCAATGAATGAGTCGCCGAAATTCATGAGCACAGAGGTGACAGTATGGCAACGAGTAGCGCAATTCTTCAATCATTTCTTAGAGATGCCCTCAAAGATAAAAAGAAGCTTGCTGATTTAAGCTATGGGGACTTGCTTAATTACAACAGAGCTGAATGTGGTCTTATTGAGGTTTACTCTTTACCCGAAAAATTTTCTGATATTGAAGATTTGCCAACGCGTGATAATGAAATCGTTTGCAGTAATGCAATCATTTTATGTAACGATAAACTCTATTATGGTGATAAAAATAGTAACAGTATTCGCTTACTTGAACCCCCAAGAAAACCCCCAAAACCCCAAAAACCCCTAAAGCTTCTAAAACCAGAGTCTTTGGAAAAAAATACTCCTGCATATGAGGAATATATTAACACTGCTGAATACGTTCAGTATCGTAAAGAGTTGGAACTATATAATAAAAATATAGTTCAATATAATAAAGAGAAGGCTCAATACAATAAGCTAAAAAAGTCGTGCTCACTAAGCTATAAACGAGCAAGAGGAGAAGAGCTGGAATGGATCAAGACATTCACAGGTCGTGCCTTTACCGAATATCGCAGCAATGATTTCCTTTCTTCATTGAATTTCTATTTAGATATATTGGACAAAACTGATAGTGTTATGTTCGATTACATGAATGATCTCGAAAAAGAACAGAGGGCATTCGATCTGAAAATCACTCTTTTGTTGTTGTTAGCACAACAAAAGCATGAAATAGACTTTAAAAAGGTCGAAAATGTTAAGGAATATAACAAAAAGATTCAAAGGTGTTCGAATTTTCTTAAATTACTCGATCCTGTATATCAAGCACGAATTAAAGAATGTGAGGTGCAACAAGAAAGCTCTAATGATTCACCTGTAAAGTATATGGGCATTCCTGTAGCTCAATTGTTGGCGGAAGATATTGTTGATTTGTCCGGTGGTACTACAAAGTCGATTAAAAAGTACATGGGCAAATTGAACGAGAAGAGATTATATTGGGTATGGGGCTCAACGTTTTTAAAAACGGTAATTGGTTTAGTTCCCGAAGGTCGTTTTAATTCCAAACAAGCAGCTGAAGCAATCAAAACACCAGACCCCTATACGGGTAATCTAAGCTGGACTTTGTATTACGCTCGATTTTTCCTGGAGTTGGGTATATTACTCAGACATACGATAAAAGGTTCATGGATGGAAAAAGATGAAGCAGAAATGCCTTGGGAGGATCGTTTTCTAACTCAATGGGAACAAAGAAAATTTGATTTATTGAATGATTCCGTTTGGGGGACAGCGAATTTGGTTTGCTTCTTCTGGCTAACTGGCAAAGGTTCATTAGGTATGGCCGGAGATGCGGTTACTCTTGCTCTTTTAGTCTTTGATATTATTTTATCGGTATGGGCTTTTGAAGAGCAAAGAATAAAACATAATAAGGCGATGCTGCAGTATAATGAAGACATAGAGCGATTGGAAAAACAACTTCAAGCATATCAAGCAGTAGAAAAGGAAAAAAAAATACTTACTGTTGAAGAAAAAGCAGAAAAGCGCCAAATAGAGATGCAACTGCACACGTTGAAAAACGAAAAAGCCAGGTGCGAACGAGATTGGCGACTTCAAAAAATATCTTTAATTAATAATATTGCCTATGCTGTTGGTTTGATGTTGGCTTTTCTTGTCTTAACCATGCCATTTTTGCCTGTAGCCGCTCCAGTTTTAGCTTCTATGGCCATTGCCGGTGCTGTATTGTGTCTAGTGTTTACCATTATTAATAATGCAATCAAGGGTGGTATTGAACTGTATAAGACGCAAAAGACAATTCAAGAACAAAGGGATCAGGTAGCCCGTTTAACGCTGCAATTAAAACAAAATTACGATGATGATAAGGAAAGAAAATTTCTTTTCTTAGAAATTAAGCAATGCCAGGCAGAAACAGAATACCAAAAAAGGGTTAGGGTCTATCAAACAGCAAGTTTAGTACGTAGCATTTTAATTGAAGCGTTTATTCCTGCGATTGTTTTTGCCAGTTTAATGTTCGTGCCTTTGGGTATAGGAGTACCTGTGCTTCTTATTGCAGTGGCATTGGGAGTTGCATCAAACTATGCAGTGGATGCACTATTTAAACCCGAAGAAAAAGAAGAGCTAAAGTTTAATCCAGATGAATATAATAAGTTTTGTGAGGATATTTTTAAACCAGAAAATAGTTCTAAGTTCTTTAAAAAAGGTTCTGGAAAGAATAATGACGCACTAGAATTAGAGGAAATGGCATCGCTTCTAAACTAGATGTGGGTTTTCACGAAGTCCATACACGCGTTTTTAGGTTTATTTGGTGTTCGAAATGAACATCCTAAATAAAATTTTTTCATTAAGATTCAATATAGTTATAAGAAATAAAAAGACTGGCTTTCATTATCTTCTGCTGTATAATGTTTCGAAAGAAGCTGGCCGGAGTGTCTTAATGAAAAAGCTCACTATCCTGTTGTTGCTTGTTTTTTCTGTCAACGTTGTTGCTTCTATTGAGTTCGGTGATTCTTGCGATACACATGCAGGGATGTCCGATTCTTATGTTTTAGCGCTTAGCTCGCAGCCTGGTTTTTGTCAAACGTATGGATATGAAGCAGGTAAGCCAGAATGCATGCATCTATCTAAAGACTCCTATCAAGCAAAACATCTTACCCTACATGGTTTATGGCCCAATCAGAATGCCTGTGGCCAAAGTTATGGATATTGTGGGGTAGAGCAAAAATCCAAGCATTGTGCTTACCCCCCGCTTAGTTTGTCACCACAAGTTTCTGAACATTTAAAAAAAATGATGCCTAGTTACAATTATGGTAGCTGTTTGGAGCGCCATGAATGGAATAAGCATGGTAGTTGCCAAGTTTTATCCGCGGATGAGTATTTTTCGCTGGCGATGCGTTTGACTGAGTCCGTTGATAATTCTATTTTGGGACAATATCTAACGCAACATCAAGGACAAAAGGTATCCTTGACAGTCTTGCGCGACATGGTAACCCAAACATTTGGTAAAAATAATTCTGGAAAAGTTTATCTAGGTTGTAGGAATGGTATATTGGTTGATATTTATATTCAGCTGCCCGCATTAATTCCTTTCGATGAACCTTTAGAATCGTTAATCGATAATGCTCCTGACTCACAAGTTAATGATACTTGTCCTGCTAAGGTAATGCTTTCAAATTTTAATAAAGGTTCTTGGTTTTAAAATAGCCTGGGTGAAAGCCCAGGTTTGCTATGAACAAATTCCCGTCGCATCGCTTTACCCAGGCTACTTATGAAGTATTTATGCATTATAACTTGACCTTGCACATTGTTAGAACTTCCTCTAATGTAGAGGAATTATTGATATGGGAATGAAGTCTATGCAAAAGCGGTGTTACTTATTGATTCTTTTTGTATTTTTATTAACTGCTTGCGTGCATCATGCGCCAAAAAGTGAGGCTTTTTCTCCACCGCCGCAAGTACTTAAGACAAAACAAATTAGACGAGTAGCGGCTTTTAATCAGGTTAATGTTCAAGGACCAATTAATGTGAGCCTGCATACAGGTTATAAAGATCCCCAGGTGATTTTATCTGGTGACCCTCGCGATTTGGCAGCAGTAAAAGTAGAGGTTTCACAAAACACATTGTATTTAGCTATAGCGGGGAAAGGAAATTTAAATGGGCCAATATATGCTGATATACGGGGGCGATTTCTTAATCGCTTGATGGCTAATGGCACACCAATAATCACTGGCGATCAGATACGTACCAGCGTGTTGGATGTGTACTTGGTAAATACTGGAACTGTAAGATTAGGTGGAGCCATTGGCTTACGCGTTCTGGATATAAAAGGTAAAGGCCTCACCCAAATTGGTGGAATATCCAGCCCAGGTTTACGACTAAATTTAGAAGGGAGTCCCAAGGTACAACTTTCTGGAGTTGTTAATCTAGCTAATTTAGTCATGCAAGGAAATGCTTGGCTGAGTTTGTTTTGGGTTAAAACGGATACCTTGACTGTTCGTGCGAAGCAGAAAACCACTATTCAATTAGCTGGCGCCGTAAATAGGCTCGATGTTGAACTTTGGGGGAATGCACGATTTAAAGGTCGTTATTTACGGGCACAACGCAGCTTTGTGAAAACGCATGATCGCTCAGTTGCAGAAATTTCAGTGGCGAAACATCAGAGTAATTTAGCTACGGATGCCAGTGACATTTATTATTTTAATCTACCCACCACCCGCGCGGACTTTATGGCGTTTGATGGCTCTGTGTTGGATATGCGTGAGTGGAATCAATTCGAATTAAAAGATTTCAATCGGTATAATAAGCAATTCCCCTAGGTTTAATTTTCCCTCACCTCTGCCTCTCTCCGTAGCGGGAGAGGGGGCTTTAGCACGAGAATTTCCCTTCTCCCAACCAGGGAGAAGGTGCCCGTAAGTGGGGATGAAGGTATAGTTCGACGCTATCCTAACTCTCTCCCATCAACAGAAGAGAAGATTTTTCATTCAGATTAGATGAGGTGCGTTGATTAATACACTGAACAAGCTGATCCAAATCATTATCTAATGGCAAAACATGGGCTGAGTTTGCAAGCCAGTGTATTGTTGAATTGGGTACATGCGAGAACATTTGTTCTACTTCCTTTGAGGCAACAACAATATCATGAGCACCAAAAAAGAGATCAATTGGACAATTTGGTGTAATCCATCGATATTCGCGAATCATGGTGAACAGTTCAATAAGTACAGGAATGGGAATTCTGCGATAAGATAGTTCAGCATATTTATTGGTTGCCATATTACCCGCTACGCCTCGTAATTCGCAAAAGCCCAGCTTATTAAGTACCCGAAGAAGCTGCAGATTACGATAAATATTCATCTGTAATTTTAAAGCAGGAGCTAAAAGAAACATATGATTGAATGCAAAAGTTGCACTCAACTGGCATGCCAATATTCCGCCTAGGGATAATCCCAGGACATCCACTTTTTGATATTCTTTAAATAATTGTTCACATTCTTGGCTAGCACATTCAATCCAATCTGAAGCCTTGGTTTGTGCAAAAGCAGCGATGCTCTCTGCATGTCCAGGTAAGGCAGGACAAACTAAAGCATCATAATGATCTAATTGAGGAATTAAGTAGCGATAAACCGCGGGTGAAGAAGTAAACCCATGTAAAAGGAGCAACGCTCGATCTGTTTTTGTGCCTCGCCGTCTAATGGGTTCAAGAAGTTTATAATCTTCCATGTTTAAATCAAACAGTTGTTTGCCGCGACGCATGTAGCGAAAATCGTTAAGATTCATAGTAACATATCATTCCATATAGGTTGCATTTATTTTGCAAAATTATTGTAAATTATGGCTAAATACAATTCATCAAAGAACCGATCTTGATAAGATTAGTGTATCTGAAAATATTCGATCTACGCTATCTATTTAAAGGCAATGTTTATTACGATGTGCTATCTTTAACGTAATAGGGGTAGATACTACAGAGGTTAAGATTTATGAGTACTGGAAAAACTGAAAAAGAAAAGCCCAAACTGGAAGAAACCCAGACGGTTAGCGCTCCGCCTCCTAAGCCTGATGTTATTACTCCTGAAGTTAGTGAAGGCCCTAAGCCAAAACCAGATAAAGATGAAGACAAAAAAGCTCAGCCAGAGGAGTCTAAACCCCTTCAAGATACTAAAAAGAAGCCAACTGAGAGCAAAGAAAAGAACCCATACCTGGAATTGAATGAACAACTCAGCGAAATGGTTTCAGATGTCAATGGAAGTGTAAACAATGCTTTTAAAGCTGCAGGAGGAATGGCTTTAGATGCATTTTCCAAGACTGAGTTGGGACAAGCCTTAGGGGGTTTGAAAGATGCCTTAAATGAAAAGGCTGGAGAAATAAAAGATCAATTATTGGATAAGGCGGATGAAAAGTTGGATGATCTCAAAAGTACTAAAGCAGGGCAAGCAGCCCTTCAATTTAAAGATATGGTGAGTTCTATCCAAGACGCAATTAATTCAGGACTTGTGGACGCGATCAAAGGGGCGACGGCCAAGCTAAATGGTGATGGTGACGAAGATGTTGATGAGCTTGTTGAAAATCCAGATGAGGAGGATGAGGAACAAATGGAAATGGGTAGTCCGGAAAGTAGCACTTCCTCTGATTTAATGGCGGAATTTAATGAAGCCTTTGAAGGAATGGACTTTGATTCACTTATTGAAAAATCGCCTAGTCCTAGTCCAGAACTCACCGAGGAAGCAGATGCTTCTATGAGTATGAAGAAATAATTAACTCGGATAAACTTGCTTTTCCATGCCCTGGGTTTATTAAACCCAGGGAAGTCCATATTAATTTCTAGCCAAACAATTTATGCGGTAAACTTTCAATGCGTCCGGCTTGGGTTACTACTACATAATTTAATTTACGTTGTAGTTCGCTAATTGTGTCTGCCCCAGCGTAAGTCAGTCCTGATCTTAATCCGCCCACTATATCAGCGATGATCGCATCAGGATTTTCTTTATAGGGTACTTCAGTTGCAACCCCCTCGGCCGTTTTCCATTCATGCATTTGCCCTAAGAAGTTCTCTTGCGCCTCTTTAGATGCCATGCCTCGGTAACGTTTGACTTTAGTGCCATCTTGCTTTTGAATTACCTCACCAGGAGTTGGTGATGTACCTGCTAACATGCCACCTATCATCACAAAATCAGCACCAAAGGCTAATGCTTTGACGATGTCACCAGAGGTTCTGATGCCACCATCGGCAACAATAGAACGGTCCGAGCGTGAACAATCTTGAATACAGGTTAACATGGGGACACCAAATCCAGTTTTAATGCGAGTACTGCATACCGAACCACCGCCAATTCCCGCCTTAATGATGTCTGCCCCACATGAAGCAAGATAATCAGCTCCCGCATAGGTCGCAACGTTTCCCGCCATAATGCATCGATCCGCAAGCAAATGGCGTAAACTTTTTAGAGTTTTCCCCACATATTTGGCATGAGCATGGGCAACATCCACACAGAAGTAGTTAGCTCCTGCATCACGTAATGCTTCTGCTCGTTCTAACTCAGCTGTAGTGCAACCAATCGAAACAAATACGTTACTTTGGCATTTTTTGAATTCTTGAATGTTTTCTTCAATGGACATAAAACGGTGTAAGGCGCCCATAGCACCTTTAGAGCCCATGAAATTCGCCATAGAACTTTCAGTAATGGTATCCATATTGGAGCTAATTACAGGGAGTTCCAAGGATAATTTGCCCAGGCGATCGGTACTGGTTGTTTCTACAACTCTTCTAGATTCGTGGTGGTTGTATGAAGGAACAAGCAGAACGTCATCAAATGTGATGGCATGGTCAGTCATGGTAAATCCTTAAAGTGCATACTATAAATGTTCCGCTGCATAAAATGCAAGTCTAGAGCGTTCCCCACGAGTTAAACTCATATGTGCACTGTGTTCCCAGTGTTTAAACCGGTCTACTGCAAAAGTTAAACCAGAGGTAGTTTCACTCAAATAAGGGGTATCTATTTGTTTAATATCCCCAAGACAAATAATTTTCGATCCTGGGCCTGCACGGGTGACCAAAGTTTTTATTTGTTTTGGAGTTAGGTTTTGGGCTTCATCAATGATAATGTAGCGATTTAAAAAAGTACGGCCTCGCATGAAGTTCAGGGAGCGGATTTTAATTTTGTTTTGCAATAGATCTTGAGTTGCCCCACGCCCAAATGAACCGCCTACTTGTGTGCTGTGCAGAACTTCAAGGTTATCCATTAAAGCCCCCATCCACGGCGTCATCTTTTCTTCTTCCGTTCCAGGTAGGAAGCCGATATCTTCTCCTACAGGAATGGTCACGCGTGTCATAAGAATTTCAGTATAACGATTTTGATCGAGAACCTGAGTTAAACCCGCAGCAATCGTGAGTAGGGTTTTTCCGGTTCCAGCAGGGCCTTGTAAGCTTACAAAATCAATATCCGGATCCATGAGCAAGTTTAGAGAAAAATTTTGTTCACGATTTTTAGCATGAATTCCCCATACGGAATGCTTGGTGTAATCACGAACTAATTGAATCACTGCATGATCACTTTCAAGTTTTTTTACGATGGCTTGAAATTGATCGTCTTCTGTACTGATGCAATCATTGGGATTCCATTGATTGATTAAGGGCCCCGCTACTTTATAAAAAGTTTTTCCGCTTTCTTGCCATGACCCCATATCTTTAGCATGAGTATCCCAGAAATTATTATCAAGAATATGTAGTCCTCTATGTAACAGATTGACATCATCAAGTACTTGATCGCTGTAATAATCTTCCGCAAGAATCCCAAGTATTCCTGCTTTGATCCGCAAGTTAATGTCCTTTGATACAATAATTACCTGTTTTTTTCCGGTATATTTTTTTTGTAATCCTAAAGCGGTGGCAAGAATTGTATTATCTACTTTATGCCCTGGAAGCGTGGATGGAACAACCTGGTCGAACTCATCAGTCTGGAAAAATAACTTTCCACTGCACTTCTTTTTATCTGAGTTAAGATAGTTGGGTATAGCCAATCCGGAAACGATTTGTTCATGCGATGCGTTGCTCATGAGCTCTACCAACATGCGGTTGGTTTGTCGGACGTTGCGTGCGACTTCTGATGTACCCGTTTTATGACTGTCTAATTCCTCCAGAACGACCATGGGCAAATAGATATCATGCTCTTCAAAATGATAGATGGCTGTAGGATCATGCATTAAAATATTGGTATCAAGTACAAACAGCTTCCGACGGGTATTGCTATTATCCATAAATTCACCTTGTGATTAAAACGTGTAGATCGGGTTAAGGCAGCTTCACTGCCATGAAGTTAATAACATTGCCCTTATCCAAGACTATTGGCTTTTAACTTAATGGTAGTGAAGTTAGCCGTAACCCTACAATTATTTGCTTGCTTCCTTCATTCTGCTTAGGGGATGAGATTCAGTCAAGGATAAAATTGATGTAACTATTCACCAGGTTCACCACAAAGCCATATTTGGTGCATCTTGAACTATCTTCAGGCAACTCTGATTTTTCCTCTTAAGCATGCAAAAGGTGGTGCAACGATACAAATTTATTTTAATGCGCTAAGTACTTCGGCTACATGTCCTTTAACACTCACTTTGCGCCACTCTTTGATTAGTTTCCCCTGGGGATCAATGATAAATGTGCTGCGCTCAATACCACGAACTTGTTTACCATACATGGATTTCATTTTTATCACATCAAACAATTGGCACAATTGTTCATCAGGATCGCTAATCAATTCGAAAGGGAAGTTTTGTTTTGCTTTAAAATTCTCATGTGATTTCAAGCTGTCGCGGGAAATTCCAAAGATTTGGACCTTTAATGCTTGAAATTGAGGGTATGCATCCCGGAAATCTTGTCCTTCTGTAGTACATCCTGGGGTTGCATCTTTAGGATAAAAATAAAGGACTACAGTTTGTCCTTTATAATCACTTAGATGGACATTAAGCCCACTTGTTGCTGCGAATGCAAAATCGGGTACCGATTCGCCTACATTCATTAATCTCTCCCTGTTTTTTTCATTATCCGAGAACGGTCTCTTTCCCATTCCCGATCCTTAATGGTGTCGCGCTTATCATGCTCTTTTTTACCTTTGGCCAAGGCTATTTTTATCTTTATTTTATTTTTTTTCCAATATAAAGAAAGTGGCACTATGGTATAACCTTGACGTTCAACACTCCCGATGAGGTGATTGAGTTCTTTTTTATTTAATAATAACTTACGAGTACGTATTGGGTCAGGAATAGAATGAGTAGAGGCAGTTATGAGTGGTTGAATCTGGGCGCCCAGCAAATATGCTTCGTTGTTTTTGATAATGATGTGGGCATCCGACAAATTTATTTTACCTGCGCGCAAGCTTTTGACTTCCCAGCCTTCAAGCACTAGGCCGGCCTCGTATTGATCCTCAATAAAATAGTTAAAGCCTGCTTTTCGATTCAACACAATAGTTGAATCGGATTGTTTTTTGTTGGTCATATTTATTCTTTATTGCGATCGTGTTTGTAATCCAATGGTAATTGAGGATAAACCCGATTTAATTGATCATCAACCGCGACTCGGTTATCAAAAACAAAGCATTGTCCTTCCCAGAGCGATTCCTCTTTAGGCATTTGTTCAATGTAGTTGAGAATACCATCATGCAAATGATAGACATTTTCAAAGCCTAAATCCTTTAAATAAGCGGTGGATTTTTCACAGCGTATTCCACCGGTGCAAAACATGGCAATTTTTTTATCTTTTTTATCGAGCAACTGTTCACGCACGTATTGCGGAAAATCTCGAAAGTTTTCCGTTGTGGGATTAATAGCGTTTTTGAATGTGCCTAATTCAAATTCATAATCATTACGGGTATCGATTAACACGACGTTAGGGTCTTGAATTAATTCATTCCATTCCTGGGGACTAAGATAGGTCCCCACTATTTTCAATGGGTCAACATTTTTTATGCCCATAGTGACAATTTCTTTGCGAAGTTTAACTTTGGATTTTTCGAATGGGTTTTCTTCATCAAAAGTTTCTTTAAACTTTAAGTCTGCTAAGCGCTCATCTTGACGGATGAATTGATAAAAATGATCCATTTGCTCACGCGTGCCAGCAAAACTTCCATTGATCCCTTCAGAGGCTAATATAATAGTTCCCTTGATTTGGATTTCATGCATTTTCGCAAGCAAAGGTTGTCGCAACATTTCAAAATCTTCTAAGGAAACAAATTTATAAAATGAAGCAATCACGATTTTATTCATTGTACTACCTGAAATATAAACAAAAATATTTGGCAAAAATTAACATTTACACAGAATTTAATCAATAGGCTTCAATTAAATGCACCCTAGGTTACGTTTAAATATTAAGCAAAATTAATTAAATGCGTTGACAAAAACTAACCAGCGATCATACTGTTATATACCAAAGCTATCTGTGTTTTAATTCCGTTGGCTTTTTATAAGGAGATAATATGGCCTATTACAGTCGGAAGTTGCGGTGGTTCCTAATCCTTTGTTTATTTATACCCTTCATGAGCTTTGCTGCTACTCCAGTAAAATCGATGGTTGTTTTTGGCGACAGCTTGTCTGATACAGGAAATACCACTCATCTACTTAAAAGTTTGCGTCAGGAAGAAGACCCTGCTTTTTTAGTGGCACCGTTTAAAGTATTTGTGCTCAACAAAATGGTTGAGTTCGCGGATGAATATTATGTACCACAAATGGTTTTGGATTCAGGTATCGCCATTGTTACTGATTTTTTTGATAATCAATTAGCACCTTATATCGCCAGTTTGGTAAGCAAAGTCAAAATGGTGCCTGTATTACCCGGGAAACCCTATTGGAATGCACGTTTTTCTAATGGGCAGGTATGGAATGAATATTTAGCAAAAATGATATCCATTTCTGCAGATGATGAAGAAGTTTATTTAAATCGTGCGTTTGGGGGGAGTTGGACTGCAACTTATGATTATCAGTTAACAGTGTGGAATTTGATTCGTCATCCATTAGGAACAATCAAAAATCTGATTGTAGGTAAGTTGGTTCCACCCAGTCTTGGTTTAACTGTTCAGGCTTATTTGCTAGAACACCCAGCTTTAAGTGATGAAACGGTATTTTTCATCTTCTCAGGCAGTAATGATTACGTCAATGTCTTATTTTTTGAAGACAATTACAACACAGAAGTAATGAGCACGTATGTTGATAACGTCTTATCAGGTGCTGGTTCTGCTGTGATGAAATTGATGCAAGCTGGTGCGCGTCGATTTGTTATTATGGGACTGCCTCATATAGGTGATACTCCCCGCATGGTGCAAACCACAGATCGCGAGGTGTTGAATAACGCCATTGATATGCACAATGAGCGACTTCGAAATCGCATGGAGGAATGGGCAAAAATTTATCCTGATTCAAATTTCCTCTATATCGACATGGGAGATTATTTGGAACGCGCTTTAAAAAATCCGGAAAATTATGGATTTACTAACACCACTGAAGCGTGTATTGATGTGAAACTTCCTATGTATGATGCATTCCGTAGTTCGCCTTTTGCTAATAACTTCGTATTACGTTATGCGCAAGTGCTACAATATAGAGATGCAAGCTTTGCAGCAGGAGACAAAAACTATCAAGTATGTGATACTCCCGAGAGTTATTTATTCTGGGATGAAATTCATCCAAGTACTCGTGCTCATGGGTTGCTTGCCTTTGAGGTATGCAAGGCCATGAAGGACCATGGATATGATGTAACGTGTCAAAATCCTATAGAGTAAAAGGGAGTTGTTACGCGTTTTTTCTAGTGTGGCCTGGGTGAAGGCGCAGCCATTAACCCGGGTTTTCTTTTTGTAGAATTCCCGGATCAAGCTGTGCCTTCACTTAGCCTATAATTTTAATCGTTAACCTTAAGAGGATGAATTTTGCGACATCTTCCTCTGGAGCGGTTTTACTACACTGAACATGTTAGTGATTTATAAATGTTTATGGCATAATTGCCCTTTTTTTATTGATAAGTCGTTCGTGTGCGGTTGTTGAAACGAGGAGCCGGTTATGTGTGGGATTATTGGAGCTGTATCTGAAAGGGACATCAGTAAAATTTTACTGGAAGGGTTACGTCGTTTAGAGTATCGAGGTTATGATTCTGCTGGCATTGCAGTAATTGATAATAACGGACATTTAAATCGCGTACGAATCCAAGGTAAGGTGCAAAATTTAGCTGATGCCATGCAAGAAACAGCTGTCGCAGGTAATACAGGTATTGCTCATACGCGATGGGCCACCCACGGTAAGCCTTCAGAACAAAATGCACATCCTCATTTATCCCATGGAGAAATTGCATTAGTACATAATGGAATTATTGAAAATCATGAACATTTGCGCCGTGAATTAGCGGAGAGAGGGTATCAGTTTACTTCTGAAACAGATACAGAAGTGGCGGCTCATTTAATTCATTACTATTATCTTCAGAGCGAAAATTTGCTCCAAGCAGTACAAACCGCTGCCGCAGAAATGGAAGGGGCTTTCGCTTTAGGTGTTATTCATCAACAAAAATCCAGGGAACTTGTTGCTATTCGTAAAGGTAGCCCTCTCGTAGTCGGCATAGGAATCGGTGAGAATTTTATTGCTTCGGATGGATTGGCATTAAAATCTTTCGCACAATCAGTGACTTATTTGGAAGAAGGCGACAGCGCTTTGATTACCTCAAAAAGTATCGCAATTTATGACTCTTCTAAATCATTGGTCGAGCGTCCGCTACATCCTTTAACCAGTGATGCTGAGACTGTAAGTAAAGGACCTTATCGGCATTTTATGCTCAAGGAAATCTTTGAGCAATCTAAAGTGCTGACTGATACTTTGGAAGGTCGTGTAAATAGTCTGGAAGTACTTCGATCCAGTTTTGGAGAACGTGCCTCCCACATATTTCCTATGGTGAAGCAAGTCCATATAGTTGCTTGTGGTACCAGCTACCATGCCGGGATGATTGCCAAATATTGGGTAGAGTCATTGGCCGGGTTGCCAACCCAAGTTGAAATTGCCAGTGAATATCGTTATCGTGATGTGGTTGTTCCTAAAGATACTTTATTCATTACTGTTTCTCAGTCAGGTGAGACAGCAGATACTCTTGCTGCGTTACAAAAAGCAAAAGATATGGGGTATTTGGCTAGTTTGGCGATTTGTAATGTTGCCACAAGCACCTTGGTCAGAGAAGCTGATTGTGTTTTTCTAACACGTGCCGGAATTGAGATTGGCGTGGCATCTACTAAGGCATTTACTACTCAGTTGGCTGCTTTTTTGATGTTAGCAGCAGCGCTTTGTCATGATAATAGGGCAAACGAAGTATTAAAACAATTGCAGGAGCTGCCTGCATGTTGTGAACGTGCATTAAAAATGAATGAAGAAATTGAAGATCTAGCATCACTATTTGTTCATAAAGCACATGCCTTATTTTTAGGACGAGGTGTACAATACCCGGTTGCCTTAGAGGGAGCATTGAAATTAAAAGAAATTTCTTATATTCATGCTGAGGCATATCCCTCTGGAGAATTGAAACACGGTCCTTTAGCTTTGGTTGATGAAAACATGCCTGTTGTTGCGGTTGCTCCTAACGATGAGTTGTTGGATAAATTAAAATCCAATTTACACGAAGTGAGTGCCCGAGGTGGCCAGCTGTTTGTTTTTGTTGACGATTCCCAAAGTTGGCGAGCAAATGGGGCTCGTTTGATTCAGGTCCCTAGCTGTGGTTTATGGGTGGCTCCAATTATTTATACGATTCCTTTACAGCTGTTGGCTTATCATGTTGCCGTTGTTAAAGGGACTGATGTGGATCAGCCACGTAATCTTGCCAAATCTGTGACTGTTGAGTAATAATGTGGCGGTTTTTTAACTAGTCACCCTTGACCTTCTTCTCTAAAAATAGAGAGAGAGCGTAAGATAAGAACTTTAAGTTTATAGTAGGTAAAGTAGCACGTAACCAAGAGTATTTTTCCGAACTTGGGTACGTGTCGCGAAGCGTAATCCCGGTTACCAACTCCTTAAATATTTAGGGTGTAGTAATCAATTGTTATATTTTTTTATGTTTTACGGGGATGTAAATGACTCAAGAGATGTTGAGATTAGCTGCGATTATTGCGCAAGAACTCAAAGTTAAACCAGCGCAGGCAGAAGCAGCCATTCGTCTGCTCAATGAAGGAGCTACTGTTCCTTTCATTGCTCGTTATCGTAAGGAAGCTACCGAAGGACTAGATGATGTACAATTACGCTTTATTGATGAGCGCGTACTTTATCTACGTGAATTAGATGAGCGTCGTACTGTAGTTTTGCAGTCTATCCGCGAACAAGAGAAATTAACTCCGGAACTTGAAAAAAGTATTTTGGCAGCAGACACAAAAACTCGTCTTGAAGATTTATATTTGCCGTTTAGACCAAAGCGTCGTACAAAGGCACAAATTGCCATCGAAGCAGGCTTAGATCCTCTTGCGCAGGCACTTTGGAAAAATCCTGCTTTGGACCCCGAAGAAGAAGCTACTCAATTTGTTAATCCTGAGGCAGGTATTGAGGATGCAAAAGCAGCATTAGAAGGTGCCCGTCATATATTAATGGAGCATTTTGCTGAAGATGCTGATTTAATTAATGAATTACGTGAATACTTATGGCAACATAGCATAGTCAAATCAATAGGTAGCTCTAAGAAAAAAGAAACCGTCAATAAGTTTTCAGATTACTTTGATTATTCAGAAGCGATTAAAAAAATCCCTTCACATCGCGCTTTAGCTTTATTCCGTGGACGTCGAGAAAGTGTTTTGCAAGTCGCGCTGACCTTACCTGAACACGATTTAGCGTATGGTGAAAATAAATTAGCAACTCATTTCAATATCGTTGATCAACAGAGAAAAGCCGACCATTGGTTACTTGAAACCGTGCGTCTGACTTGGAAGGTAAAATTATTTACCAAGTTAGAGTTAGAATTGCTGACTCGTTTACGAGAAATTGCAGATGAAGAAGCAATAAAAGTATTTTCCAGAAATTTACGTGACTTATTACTTGCAGCACCTGCAGGTCCACAAATTACAATTGGACTTGATCCTGGAATCAGAACAGGAGTTAAGGTGGTTGTGGTTGATGCAACAGGTAAGTTGCTGGATTACACCGTTATTTTCCCCTTAGCGCCACAAAATGAATGGCATCAGGCAATTACTGATTTAGCTAAATTGGCGGCAAAACATCAGGTTAATCTTATCAGTATCGGTAATGGTACAGGTTCTCGTGAAACAGAACGCTTGGTTTCTGATTTAATAAAAATGTATCCTGATTTAAAACTGACTAAAGTTATTGTGAGTGAAGCAGGCGCATCTGTTTACTCAGCTTCAGAAATTGCTTCTCAAGAATTCCCTGATTTGGATGTTACCTTAAGAGGAGCTGTTTCTATTGCGCGACGCCTCCAAGATCCGCTTGCAGAATTGGTCAAAATCGAAGCCAAATCTATTGGTGTAGGACAGTATCAACATGATGTGAATCAAACTCGCCTGGCGCGTAGTCTTGATGGCGTTGTAGAAGATTGCGTGAATGCTGTAGGTGTTGATGTAAATACTGCTTCTGCTGCACTGTTATCTCATGTTTCAGGTCTTAATGAAGCTCTGGCTAAAAATATTGTGCTTTATCGTGATGAACACGGAGCATTTAAAAATCGGGCAGAATTAAAAAGTGTAAATCGTATGGGTGAAAAAGCCTTTCAACAGGCGGCCGGTTTTTTACGTATCATGAATGGAGATAATCCACTGGATGCTTCTTGTGTTCACCCAGAAGCTTATCCTTTGGTAGAAAAAATTATTGAGAATAAGAACATTGATATTAAGAAGCTGATCGGTAATAAAGAAATATTACACAGTGTGAATGCTGAACAATTTGTTGATGAGCAATATGGTTTACCTACAATAAGAGACGTGTTGCGTGAACTGGAAAAGCCAGGTCGCGATCCAAGACCAGAATTTAAAACGGCACAATTCAAGGAAGGTGTTGAAGACATCGAACATTTGCATGAAGGAATGATCCTTGAAGGTGTCGTGAGTAATGTAACTAATTTTGGTGCCTTTGTGGATGTTGGAGTACACCAAGATGGGTTGGTGCATATTTCCGCAATGACTAACAAATTCATTTCTGATCCACGGACTATAGTAAAAGCCGGTGATATTGTGACAGTCAAGGTTATTGAGGTGGATAAAGAAAGAAAACGTATTGGTTTAAGCATGAAATTGGAAGACGAGCCTGTAAGTCAGCCCGCTAAAAAAATTGCAAGAGCATCTGACGTGAAAAGGCCTCCTCAAGTTAAAAAAGCTGAGCATAAGAAAAAACCAGAGGCTAAAAAAGTTGAGCCAGCTAAAAAAACCATATTTAATACAGCAATGGCGGATGCCTTAGCGAAATTAAAACGTAATTAAAAACTTGATGCGTTGGTCGGGTGATCGATGTGGATCTTGGTTTTCGGTTCAGAATAAAATGTTCAATCCCGAGTTCTGCTGACCAACGCGCCATAAGGCTGCATCTTGTATAACATAGGTGAATCATGACCAACATTCCCAAGGGAGAGCTTACTATCCAGACTTTGGCAATGCCTGCCGATACTAATGCTAATGGTGATATCTTTGGTGGTTGGATTGTGTCACAAATGGATTTGGCTGCAGGAATATTGGCAAAAAGAATAGCATTGGGGCGTGTTGCTACTGTTTCCATTCACTCTATGAATTTTTTAAAACCCGTCCATGTCGGTGATCTTGTGAGTTGTTATGTCACCCTGATAAAGCAAGGTAATACCTCTATGACGCTGGGTGTTGAAGTATGGGCGCATCCTGCTACCCAAAATGAAACGTATCAAGTTACCGAAGGCGTTTTTATTTTTGTTGCCATAGATGAAAAGGGTAAAGCAAGACAGGTACCTAAAAAAATATGACCAGTAATTCCTCAGAGCTGTACAATTTACTAACCGAAATGGCTACCTTAATTGAGCAAAATGCGGAGCCAGATCCCCAATTATATATTCTATTTTTCCAACAGCCCGAACTTGCTTTTAAATTAGTGGATATCATTAGTAATTTGGAAGAAAAACTGGATGAAGGACTTTCAGTTTATTCTGCCTGTATTTTTGCTTTGGATATATGTGTCGCTCAATTACAAGGCGCTGCCGAATCCAACAATAAGATCACTGCAAAAACCTTAATTGAGTTAATGAATCACTTAGCCGAAATGATCAATTTTCGCAAACATACACTGAGTTTTTGGTTGCCTGTATTAAATTCTTTTTATGAATCACACGTTGAATTGACTGAAGATTTAAAAAATGCTTATTACGAACTTGCCAGTGATGAGGAAGAAGCGATTCAAGAAGGTGAGCCAATATCACATCTAGAAGCAATTCGAGATTTAATTCATGAATTAGCAGATCTTAATGTTTTTGAAATCGCTGAAAATTTTTTCGCTCAAAGTTATGCAATGCCGGCTGATTTTTTTATCGATCTTATGGTGGATTTATATAACATTGAAGAAGGTGCGGATATCGCCTTACTTATTTTATTACATCCCAACGCTGAAGTACGCGAAGTTGCTGTGAACACCCTAAGTCAAATTATAGGCATGGTTACTCTATCATCGATATCCCTTTCACGTTTAAAGACGATCAAATATTGGTATCCGGAGAGTTATCATGCTCTCTTTGATTCTTGGATTAAAATTCAACGCAAACAAGGTGTGGTATTTGCACCAGAACCTGAAGAAGCCAAGGTGAATATTAGAGCTACTGAAGTTGATGGTTCCGGGTCACAGGGCGTATTTCTACATGTTCGTAAAAATAGAAAAAACAGACTTTGTGGTTTGTTATTAAAGTATGAGTTAGGCCTTAAGGATGCGTGGATAACACCTTCACTGTCATCAAAAGATGTGAAAGATTATTACAATCAGGCTTTTGATGAAAATGTAACTTTGCGTGAGGTGGATTTATCTTATTTCAAGATGATGGTGGAGCATTTCTTAGCGATCGCTATAGAAAAAGGCGAGATTCCCAATGTCCAATTTTTGGAAATTCAAGAGCAATTGGGGATACGCTTACGTCCTTCAAGGTTGGATTTAGATTATCTTTTTGAACAATTAAGCATACAAATTACGCCATTTACTCAAGAGGTGATTTCCGGATCCTTACGACGTTCAAAATCATGGCTCAAAACCAAATCGTTTACTGAATCTTGGTATCTGGAAAATCATTTGGTAGATAAAATCGTTAATCATAACAGTACTTTTGTTGATGGGATTAGAGTATGCCGGATGGAAGAGGCTATGGAGGCTGTCTTTGCTGAGGAAATGGAATTGAATCGGGATAGATGGCAGTTTCACTTTTTATGGATAGCTTTATGGATGAAATCCAAAGAAAAACGAAATGAAAAAATATGGCGCGATAGTTTTTTGATTGCCTATACCATCCATGAAGGAAGACCTCTGAAAGAAATCCCAGTGATGCAAGAAATTTGTCGGCAAACAGTAATTAATAGTGCTGAAACCATGCAAGAGCGGCGAACCCATTTGAGTCAGGAATGAGAGAAATCGATGTTTACCGGAATTATTGAAAGTAAAGGTATAGTGGTTGCCAACACGGAGCATGATGGTGCAAACCGGTTGAGTATTTCGTCTGTTTTTAAACAATTACAAACAGGTGAAAGCATTGCTGTAAATGGTGTCTGTTTAACTTTATTGCCTACTGGACTTAGCGACTTGAGTTTTGATGTTTCTCCTGAAACTTTGCAGCGAACTACTTTAGGGCGACTCAAAATCGGCGATGAAGTCAACTTAGAACGGGCTATGCTTTCATCAACACGTTTTGGGGGACATTACGTAAGCGGACATGTAGATGCGATTGCTCAAATTTATTCTATTATGCATCTTAATGAATTTATTGAAGTAGAGATAAGTGGGTTTGATGCAAACGCAATGTTGTATTTAATACCTAAAGGTAGTATTACTGTTGAAGGGGTGAGTTTAACAATTAATTCGGTGGCCGACAAACGCATTAAATTAATGCTGGTACCCCACACATTGCTGAATACAACCCTTAGTTTCTTAAAAGAAGGACAAGAGGTTAATATTGAATTTGACTACCTGGCACGTATTGTTGCTCATCAATTGCAGGTTGCAGGAAGGTTAAACGATCAGATCCCGTTATGAATTAAGGAGTAGTTCATGACCAAGCATTTAACATCCCGATGGCATCATCTTTTTTTTGCCACAATCGTTATCGGGATTGTTTCAGGTTTCGGTGGGATGTTTTTAGCCCTATTATTGCATTTTATCCAACACTTAGCCTATCAGCACACGGTATTTCCTATTATTGAAAGTGAGCGTTTCCTCGATGTTGTTAGTGGTTCAACAGCCTCACGAAGGGTGATTGCTCTTATATTGTGTGGTCTCATTGCTGGTTGGGGTTGGTGGGCAGTTTTTCGTTATGGCCGGCCTTTGGTGAGTATTGCTAATGCAATTAAATCACCCAGACCCTATATGCCCATAAAGACTACTATAGTGCACGTGTTGCTGCAGATAATTACGGTTGCTTTGGGCTCACCAATGGGACGTGAAGTAGCTCCTCGAGAACTAGGGGCAACGTTTGCCTGTTGGTTGACCAATAAAATGAAATTACATCCTAAAGAAAGCCAAGTACTGGTGGCCTGTGCTGCGGGCGCAGGATTGGCTGCTGTCTATAATGTTCCATTTGGTGGTGCTCTGTTTACTTTAGAAGTACTACTTGGTACTTTTCGTTGGTTTGCAGTGATTCCTGCCATTACTACCTCTTCGATTGCAGTGGTTATAGCTTGGATGGGGCTTGGTAATCAGGCGATGTATCATATACCGGTTTTAATACTTGATTCTTCAATAGTTGTTTGGTCTATTCTTGCTGGTCCTCTTTTTGGTGTTTCTGCTTATTGGTTTAAAGAGATTACCAATAGAGCCAAAAGTCGGGCGCCGCGAAATTGGAAAATCATCATATCCTGCCTCTTCAATTTTTTTATTATCGGCCTATTAGCTATTTATTTTCCACAGATATTAGGGAACGGTCGATCTGCAGCTCAATTAGGATTTGATGGAAATATGTTAGGCCTCGGTATTGCAGCCGTAATATTAATACTAAGACTTTTAATTGTTTGTACTAGCGTGCAAGCAGGTGCTTCAGGTGGAATATTAACTCCTTCTCTTGCAAATGGAGCGTTAATGGCCGTCATTTTGGGCATCCTTTGGAGTCATTTGTGGCCGGGTATCTCAATATCTGCTTTTGCCGTTATTGGTGGCGCAGCATTTCTTGCTGCGGCTCAAAAAATGCCCATTACTGCAATTGTGCTCGTTATTGAGTTTACAGGAATCAATTTTAGCTTTTTCATTCCGATGCTTTTAGCAGTTGCGGGGGCGATTAGCATGTTTAATTATTGTTCTATCAGAGGTTTGGCTATTGCGACAAGCTAACCAGAATAAGGTTAATTAAAAAAGCGCTCTAGATTTCACACCACATAGATGAGTCAATGTTCCTTTATGTTTATAAATTCGAATGTAACGCGCTGGATGTAGCATCATATAAATGGATAACCTTAGGAACAATATTATTCATGCTAAAGGAGCTAATTTTATTAAACATATTGGCCCGGCATGTAGTGTATTCTTCGGTTAAAAACATTTTGTAAGACTCAAAAAATATCGGATCATAATTCAGACTATTATTTGGATCGGGAATGTCAAAAAGCTTACTAAACTCTCTAACTAATTGATATGATTTCAAATTGGTAAGAAGTGGTATGGCTCCACAAGAAGCTCCTTCTAGAATGGAGCTTGATAATTGATCTGTTTCTGGTACTGAAATCGAAAAGTCCGCTGCAGATAAATAATAGGACATTTCTTGTTGTGATATAAAACCTTTAATTAAGTGGATATAAGGATTTTGAGCGCAACACTGTTCAACGTTTTCCAGATAACTCGCTTCAGAATCACCTTCAAGAAGAATAAGAAAACCCGTATTTGTTTCATTCCTAAAACGATTAAAAGCATCAATTAACTCAAGGGTATGATATTGACAGCGTATGCGCCGATTAACTATCCATACTGGTGAACTTCCTAATTGTAATTCATTCCTAATCTTATCTCGCTTTTCTTGTGAAAAACAAAATGAACTGGTAACCCCTAGGCTGAATTCATGAATTTTAGAGCGTTCGATACCAAAATAATTGATTAGGTAATCAGTCATACTTGGTGAAGCAGAGGTAATAGCCATAGCATTTTTTAATATCTTTCGAAGAAGCAAAGAATAAATTTTACTTTTACTCGATGTGCTAAAAATCTCGGTTCCGTATGTAGTAAGAATATAAGGTCTACCAGATAAATACGCCATTAAACCATAACCTGAGGTATTGTGCGCATGAAAAAAAGTATCATTACTTTTAGAACGACTAAATCTTAGTGATAATCCAGATATTAAATATTTTATCGCCATAGGAATACGATTAAATATTTTTGGTAGGATTTCCTTGACCGGAGCGTTTACAATCATTGTTTGATTGATTTTATGCGCCGTGTAGATGCACGTTTCATAATTGCCAGAATTTAGCAGGTCCTCCCAATGTCGAACATGTGGACTATGAGGGTTCGCCAAAAAATTAATCTGTTTACGCTTCATAAGCAATACCATAAAAATAACTTTTATTCTTGTACCAATACAAAATCTGTAAGATCAAGTAACCAAATAAAACACCAATAACAGAACCAAACATTGGATTTTGGAATTGCCAATTAACAATAAGTACAATGAGTGCCCATACCAAACTACCGATCAGCAGAAACACGAACTGACTGCGAGAAACTAGAAGTTGGTTTTGAATTGCCCCCATAGCCGCCAAAACTCCCGCTACTTGCCAAAGTAGGACTATTAGTTCTGATTCAAAGGTGTTTTTTATTCCATAAAGATGGAAGATAAACGGTGAAAATAATCCTATGGCCGTTATCCAAAACAAACCAATAATCAAGTAAACGAGACTTAGACGAGTAATCAACTGCTTTTGTGTATTATGGGTCGCTTGACTTAATTGCGGTACAAAAACACCACCGAGTATTCCTGGAATAAATATTATGATATTAAACAGCTGGAATCCTAAAAAAAATGCTGCTTTTTCAAACTCATTAGAGCTAAATTCAATGTGTTGATTTAGCATAAAAAATATCGCAAGAAAGGGTAATCCGAATGCCCCACTATGGAGTGATTTATAGATTATATTAAGCAGATTACTATTTAGAATAACCTGTTTATCAAACTTAAAATGATGATTTTTTATTACTTTTAACCAAGCTAAAAAGCCTGTGATTAACCAGCTTGAAGCAAGCAATATCAAAAAGAGGTTGTAATCCTTTAAAAACAGAGGAATGCTCACTAAAGCTAATACCATAATATTAACAAAAATCCATAAATAACCTGCGCTTTCATGAGAACCTGAACGATTAAGTAGTGCGGCTGCCAACGATATGAAAAAATAGCCTATACAATAAAGCACGACACTAACAAAGAATATTAGGGAATATTGCTCAGGGTTAAATAAAATACCCATATAACCTAATAATCCGACAATCACAAATGAGAAAAGAAGGGTCATCGCACCGCTGTACTGTAATATAATTGCATCTTCTTTGGCATCAAGGGGAAGCGATAAAATGCGAGGTAAAACGCCCATTAAAGAAAAATTACTAAGGGTATTGGCTGCGGTCAGGAACAATATAAATAATCCATAACTATCGGCTCCCAGCCTATTTGCAAGAATGGCGCCTAATGCTATTTGGGTGAATCGGGAACATCCAACACCGACAACATAAATCGATTCGCGTATCAACTCAAACTCCATTCAGCTACTTTTTGTTTATGCTGTTGTAACTCTTCTTCAGAGAATCGTTGTTTTATCACTTTGGCAGGTATTCCTGCAACAATTGAATAATCTGGTACTGATTTAGTGACAATGCTTCCTGCTGCAATGACTACTCCTTCACCAATCGTTACCCCTTTGAGAATTGTCGCGTTGGCTCCAATCCAAACATCATTTTTAATAACGACTTTCCCTGAGCGTGTGGATTGTTTATCTTTTTTCATAAAATACATCGGTGTCCCAATTTGATTCATTTCATGATCACCACAGTAAATGGAGACATTTGGTCCGAACATAACATAGGAACCGATTTCGATGGGATATTCCTTGGACGATGCCATCGTTGCCCCATGCCCTATAAAAACAAAGTCGCCAATTTCAATACTGTCATAAGATAGCGTGGATGTGATTGGATCAAAAATAACTTGGGTGCCACAACGGCGAAATCTCGTTTTATATACATGCATTATTAATCTTGACCAGGCCAATTGACCTTTTTGGATGCATAATGCGATAAATTTTATAATATGTTTCATTTATTATGTCCTGACCACATTCCTCTTGTATCAATAACAATGGTATCTTTTTTAATTAAAGTGTCTTTAGCTGCAAATACTTTATGATCGACTAATAATACTACTATATCAGCCTCGACTAATGCGCTCTCCATATCTTGCAAGTCTACTTTTCCATTTAACCCTTTTGGAAGCGTGTCAATATAAGGTTCAACAACCACTGTATAGCCCGCATGGAAAGCCGCAATATTTTTCACAATAGCCAAGGCAGGACTTTCACGTAAATCATCAATATCCGCTTTAAATGTAATCCCTAAACAAGCAATAACCACGTCTTTGACGGTTTTGTTGGGGTATGCTTGTAAAAAATTGGAGAGGGCTAATTTGATCTTTTCCAAAACCCATAACGGTTTGCTATCGTTAACTTCTCTTGCAGCTCTAATAAGGGTGGCTTCCTTTGGGGTGCTGCTTACTATGAACCACGGATCGACGGCAATACAATGTCCTCCAACACCTGGTCCTGGTTGTAGGATGTTGACTCGGGGGTGACGATTTGCCAAGGAGATAAGCTCCCATACATCGATATTTAATTTATCACAAATAATGGATAATTCATTGGCAAAGGCAATGTTAACATCACGGAAACTGTTCTCAGTTAACTTACATAATTCTGCTGTGCGTACATCAGTAATTATACACTCACCTTCGACAAAAGTTTCATAGAACTTTTGTGCTTTAGCCGAACAAGCCTCAGTCATGCCACCAATGACTCGATCATTTTGAACAAGTTCACGTAATATATGCCCTGGTAATACACGCTCAGGACAATGAGCAATTCTAATATCTGCCTCTTCACCGCATTGTTGTGGAAAGGTTAAGTCAGGGCGTATTTGAGCTAGCCATTCGGCCATTTGCTCGGTAGTACCTACAGGAGACGTGGACTCTAAAATAATTAAGTCACCTTGCTTTAATACGGGTGCTATGAGTGCTGCTGCTGACTCAATATAACTTAAGTCGGGTTGATTTCCTTCCATAAAGGGCGTTGGGACAGCAATTAGAAATGCAGAGGCAGGTTGAGCTGTGGTTGTAGCACGTAGATAGCCCTCAGTAATGCAGGCATGTACCAAAATATCTAAGTCAGGTTCAACAATATGGCTCATCCCTTTATTAATGGTTTCCACAGTAGATGCATTAATATCTACACCGATCACATGAATCTTTCTTGAAGCAATCACTGCAGCAGTGGGTAGTCCAATATAACCTAATCCAATAACTGAAACTGTTTCAAAGTCGGGGTGCACAGTATACTGATTAAACATAATATATTCCTAATTTTAAGCCCAACGTTCTAACCACGTCACAAAATTTTTTGATAACAAGTCTCTATCAAATTGTGATTTAGCAAGAATCAAAGCTGCTTGACCCATTTGAGAAAGTTGATGTCGATTTTTTGATAAATTGATTAGTGCATCACAAAATGCTTCAGCGTTGTCTGGTTCCACTACCACCCCACAACCTGTACTGGAAATTTTCTCTGCTAGCCAGCCGGGGTAATTGATCAACACCGGTAAACCTGCAGCAATATAATCAAAAAATTTATTAGGAGATGTGCCATCATAAAAGGCGGGGACATTCGCTAGAATTTGCATACCAATGTCCGCACAAGCCAGTAATTGAGATAGTTGATCTTTATCCACAGGATCTAAAAAAATGATATTATCTAATTCAAATTCATTCGCCTGTTTGATTAAAGTATCCTTCAGTTTTCCTTGACCAATGAGAACGAATCGAATGTCGTCGCATTGCCTTTCTTTTAATATTTTAGCGGAATTAATGATGGATTGAAGACCATTGGCTACACCATGAGTGCCGGCAAAAATAGCCATTAAATGATGTTCCTCAACACCTTTAGGTCGTATCGATTTAAGTGACTCGGCAAATAAGTCAATATCGCTACCATTGGGGATTATGGTGACGCGTTTTTCATCTTTTCTAAATCTTAAAATCCCTTTTTGAATGCCTGGTGATAATGCAATTAGCCCGTCAGCACTTTTATAAGCCATCCACTCGACTAAGCCCATTAATTTTAAAATGACAGGATTAGTGATGACCCCCATTTCACGAGGTAACTCAGGCCACAAGTCTCTAACTTCAAAAACAAAAGGTTTTCTGCGAAGCCATTTACCTACTAAACCTGGCAAGGCAATTGTTAGTGGTGTTGATGTGGCAAAAATTAAATCATATTTTGCCCTTAAAGCATACTTCATACTTGAATAAGCAAATCTTAAAAAAGTGACAGTTCGTTTTAAAAGGGAATCTTTATTGGCGTACGCCAAATCAAACTCTACTACGTGGATCCCATCAACATTACCTTCGCGTACCCTATTTTTAAAAGGGTTGAGTAACCCGGTATTTGCCCCTTTATAGCTACCACAAACAACAGTCACCGTATGTCCATGCTCAATCAGCTTTTTGGCCATTTTATAGGAGCGAATTCCTGTTGAGCCAGCTGGAGTAGAAAAATGTTGATGAAAATAAAGAACATGCATATCAATTCACCTCAAAATCAATGGTAAACTTTGGATCTCTAAAGATTCCAATATTTTTAGTATTCATCACTCGTTTACAATGCCATTTGTCTACGTGTTTTAAATAAATTCAACCAAGAGCAATTTTTGATCGTATTGTTGCTTTTTCTAGATATAAGAATACACCGATCTTGGAGTTCTCTCTGGAAAAAGGGATGAAGGATAGGTTTACGCATTGGAAGAAAGCCACAACTTATTCGTTTCTGTGTACAATGTGTAGGGATATGATTCAATTCCAAAATCCTTTTACAATATCAAATCTTTTATATCTACCTGATGGGATATATACCATCCAGTTTAAAAAAATGTTTGTTATTCATTAACATGATTAAGCTAACATATATCGAATATAACTTTCAATACCAGTTGTATTCCATTTCTATGACACCTGATTGTTCTACTTCAATCTCCAAAACGGGGAGGTTCGCTTTTTGGTGATAATAACGGGACTCCCACCCATTTACTAACTCAAAACGTTTAATAGGGATATTGGTATTTACCTTAATTATATGCGTTTTGTTTATTAGAGAGCGGTTGTGAACCTGCCAATCTCCGGGGATTAACCGCCACCGAATGACTGCGCTTTTTTTAAAGCCATGTATGATATCTTTTACTTTTAAGCAATGGTCATTAAGTTCGATGGAACGCTTATGTGTTACACCAAAATCGTCTCTATAACTTGCCTCAAAAGTACTGCATTGCTCTGTTTCTGTTATGGGTTTAAGAGAGTAGGTTTTTAACCAATTCCCAAATAAAAAACGACCTAGGCGAGGCATCTGATCTCGGTTATCAAATTGAATGGTATTATGACTCGCTGTACCAGGAAAATAATTAAGCCATTCGTTGGTAGTATTATAGCTATAGGTCCCCGCATCACGAAGTAAATTGACACTATTGACCCATAAATCGACATGCATTGCATCTGCATGACTTGGACGAAAACGAAATCGCGGATAACGCATCAAAAGAAATATGGAAGGACGTTTTAGTAGGGCATAACCTCCATTATTAAAGAGTTTACTTTCCAATGATTCCGCTTTTTTGTTGGGAATGGCAATTTGTAGCCATTGAAGTGGATAATTCCATGTCCCATTCTTCGTATAGGCTTGTTGATGATTAAACAAGACCATGGCTAACTGTACAGAGGGCCGATAATCGCGATAGTCACTTTCTGTTAAAGGTAATAACCTCGCACCATCATTAGCGCCAATATTGGGTACATCTCCAGTTTGCTCATCTACCATATGAAACAACCAAAAAGTAGCTGCAGAACATTTACTTTGCCATTTTTCAGAAAAGGTAGGTAAAGCAAGTTTTCGTCGCCAAACTTCAACCATACAAAGGGTGTCCATAAGTACTCGATGATAATTCACCGAGTATTGACTAAAGCTACCATCTGCTTCTATTAAATGCGATATTCGATTTTCTAACCATTTGCGGCCTAATTGGTTCCATTTCTGCCCATTGCTAATACCAAGCATTTCCAGCCAACTACCTCCAATAAAAAGAGCCGCTGCTTCTGAAGTCCCATGGTTATTATCTTGCGCAATTGCATAGCTCAAAGTAGATGCAATACGTTGGAGGTGCACATGGATTAAGTCAATTAGTGCTTGGGAAGGTTGTTGGATTTGCTCAACAATTAAGGTGGCAATTGCCAAATGCATCACTCGAATTGCAGCTTCTTGTCCGCATTTCCAGTTCACACCGAAATAAGGCGGATTATGTAGACACCAATTATTCAACCATTCATTTAATTTTTTTAAGGAGTTTTGGTCGCCTAATTTTGCCTGTTGTGAAAATGCTAATACCCAATCAAAACGCGAGGCTTCCCAGATAACTTTGATATCGCCACAATGTGCAGCAAAATCTGGGATTTTCCACCATGGTTTAGTTGCATCCATACGGATACCAGTGAACGGATTTAAGTGCCAGTCTGGTGCATTATCCGTAATGGGAATTGATTGATAACCAAAATAGTGTGCCTGTTGTTGCCAACTCTTAGTAGCGATAAGAGGGCTCTCGGAAGGGACAGTTTCGGAGAAAAACGTACCTTGAGGTAGTATGGTTTGTGCATCATGACGAATCAATTTTTTACGAAATCGATAATGTACTACCCGTAAAAAATTGATAACGCCTAATGCATAAAGTGTTTTCGCTTTGATTCCTATCATTCTCATTTTGTAGATAATAAGTCAGAAATGTTGATGGTTACTCTAGAGACTTCAAAAATCTCTTCTATAGGAATAGGGGTTGGGAGACCTTTTTCTATGGCAGTTAAAAATGCTCGGGCACATTGTTCTTGTCCTTTATCTTGCCTCCACAGGTTTTGCTTTTTAAAGTTTGGCCAACCATATCCTGTCAATTTGCGAAAATTATCGAGTTGCAGAATTTTTCCTGCCGCAAACACCTCAATCCTCTCTTTGGGAAAACTTGCAGCTCCATTGGCTAAATAATGAATTGTCCCAAAAGATCCATCAGCAAATCCCAAGATAATTGCTGCCTTGTCTTCAGTAATTTTTACTGCAGGATTTTCACCCATACATTGGACTTGTACGGAAGTAATTTCACAATCGGCCAAAAATCGCATTAAATCAACCAGATGACAGGCTTCACCGAGAATACGACCACCACCAATTTGTTTATCTTGAGTCCAATGTTCAGCAGGAATTGCGCCGGCATTCATCGTCATGAGAAATGTTTTTGGTTCATTGACCGATTGCAATAACGATTTGATTTTTTGTATCTGTGGTGCAAAACGACGATTAAAGCCTACCATTAAATGTGGCTTCTTATTTGATAAATGAGCGGTATGATAAGTGGCTTCAATTTCTGCAAGTTCATTTAAATTGAGTGCTAAAGGTTTCTCAACAAAAACATGTTTACCAGCAGCTAAGCTCTTAGTTACCAATTCAGCATGGGTATTATGGCGAGTCACAATAACCATTGTGTTAATTTCTGCATTGTTGAATATACTTTCTGTGTCAGTAGAGGCAAAAGAAAAGCCTGCTTTTTCACCGTGAATCGCACTATTTACTCCTCCTGCTGTAACCAAGGTATGTAATTGGGCCTCTGCAGATTTGAAAGCCGGAATTAGCACTCGTGAGGCATAATTTCCTGCGCCTATAAAACCTAATATTGGTTTACTCGCATGAAAAACAGGATTAGCTTTTAATTGGACTTCGTTTTTAATGGGTTGATTTTTATCAGTTGGATAGTGCATTAGAATACCTAATGCCGATTTATTCTCCGTCAAAACCTGATACGCTTGTAATGCTTCCTCAAAGGTATAACGATGGCTGATTAATGGTTTCACATTTAATTGGCCACTTGCCATCATATCAAGGACGGCTTGAAAATTACGTTGTTCTGTCCAACGTACAAAACCAATTGGATAATCAAATCCTTTTTCTTCATACAACGGATCATAGCGACCAGGACCATAAGAACAAGAAACCTGAAAGCTCAATTCCTTTTCATAAAAATCAGCTCGATTTAATTCAAGACCAATAACACCAACTAAAACAATGCGACCCCGCTTACGACTCATTCGTGCTGCTTGTTGTAGTGGCTCATTTGATTTTGTAGATGCAGTAATAATTACTCCGTCAACGCCAAAACCTCGACTGAATGCCATTCCTGCAGTGACGGCGTCCTCTCCTTTACTTGGATTACAGGTTTCGGCACCAATTTGTTGCGCAAGTTTTAATTTTTCTTCGTCAAAATCGATTGCTAATACACGGCAGCCATGAGCTTTAAGCAATTGAATCGTCAGCATACCAATAAGCCCTGCGCCAATGACTACAAACGCTTCGCCCAAAGTTGGTTGTGCTAAACGTATACCTTGTAGGCCAATACTTGCCAAGACAGTAAAGGCAGCTGTCTCATCATCTACATTATCAGGAATTTTGGCACATAGATTTGCAGGTACTTTAACTAAATCAGCGTGAGAGCCATTTGAAGCAACGCGATCCCCAACATTAAATCCCTTACAATGTTTACCTACCTCAACAATAACACCTACATTACAGTATCCAGGTAAAATTGGTTGGGATAGCTTGGAGCGAACAGCGTCTAAAGTGGTTAAAATGCCTTCGGATTTTGCTTTGTCCAAAACCATTTTTACTTTTTCAGGCTGCTGACGCGCTTTTCCAAAATAAGATGCTTTACCAAAATCAAGCAGCATGCGCTCTGTTCCGGCAGAAATCAGTGTGGTTGATGTAGCGATTAATATACTATTATCATCCATCATTGGAGCAGGAGCTTCTATTATTGATGATTTACCATGACTCATATCCTGGATTAATTGTTTCATGTTGATACCTCAATTGAATTATGCTTTTGCGGATTTTTCTTTATAAGGCAATATAAGCCATAAGCAAAAAAGACTGGCATTACAGAATAAAAAAATGATTTTGAAAAAGAAGCAAGATCACTTCTTAAAAAGAAGAAAAACCAAGGTACCATGATTGCATAGACAATTACTTGCACGACATTTGATTTTCTTATCGCTTGATTTTCGATGTATTTAATGAGCATTCCCACAAAGAAGAACTCTAAAAATACCCCTACCGCCCCAAAATTTAAATAGCCTTCAGCGACTGGGAAAAATCCCATATTGCCACCAATTGCAATATATTCGGGGGAGAAAAACTCATGAGTGTATTTAACGCTTAAACTTTCGCTAAATTTTCCTATAGAAGAAGGAAGCAGATTAATAACCGCATCAACATAACTGCGGCCCCACAAAAAGCTGTCAGAAAACCAGGGGTCTACATCGAGCATTGATCTAAATGGCGCGCCGAGTTCACTGGCTGATAGGTCTAACCATGCCAGATTAAAATTCTCTAAGACATAAGACAATGCTGATGAGGCGCCGTGATCGGATAAAACTTGTCTGAAACTTGCAAATATTCCAAATAAAAAAGCACAAAACAAGGATGTTAATACAATGAGTAACGGTACTCTACCTTTGACTTTCAGAAAATAAATGAATAGAAAGGAAATTACCATGAAAAAACTGGGTCTTCGAATACCTAGAAAACTAACATAAGCAACAAAACATAATAAAAAGGATAGCAAAAAGAGGCCTAATACTATTCTTTTCTTGGAAGGCTGATAAAACCAGCTATGAACCATAAATAGATAACCAATAATTGAATAATATAAACCCAACTCCAAGGGGCCTGCCTCGCGTTTTAAAAGGGCTCGACCTGCATATCCAGCATTAAAATAAGCAGAAAATCCTACTGTGCCCGCAATTGCAGCAATTAGTATTACTATGCCAAGGGAAAGTATAAAAAAACCAAAAAATGATTCATATTTGCCATTGTTAATCCCGATAAAACGGGGTTTTCCAATAGCATAATAGCCAAAAATTTGTCCTAAAAGTCCCACTACACACATTGTTGTTACGAAAGAAACACCGCTTTCATTATAATCACCATAAAACAGATGATGCAGAGGAACTGCCATAGAATAAAAGAAAAAAGCAAGGAGACAAACGACTGAAGCAGAGAAGAAACCACTACCTGACTTATAACTTGCGAGGAAGGTAGCAATAATAAAACAATAAAACGAGGAAATGATTACCTCAGAATTTAACTCGAACCCATAAGAAATAAGAGCAGAGGCAACCCCAACTAAAAAAAAGATCCATAAAATAAACTCTAAATATTTCGCAGAAAAGTCAGCATTGTATTTCATTGTAGTCACCAGACACCTGATTTAAGAGCATACCTAATAAAGATTCTGTATCATCGAAATGAACAGAATCTAATTTGGAAGGACTAGGATGCTAGTTTCATGCTATTGCGTCTGTTAACTGCATCCTGAAAAAGTACAATCACGCATGACAATAAGAATCCCATCATTAATCCTAAGGCGATAAGTAATCCCTTCTTAGGTTTAATGGGTTTGGAGTCAATCAAGGGTTGACCATCCATAGCATATAGCGTTACGCCACTCACATCGAAGTTTAATGTGTTTAAATGGTTTAGTTCGGCTTGGAGCTTTTCGATTTTATTTGTATAGGGGGTATCATCTTTGCGTTCGCGTAATGCAGCAATTGTCGCGTTATTTTTCAAAATGTCTAATTGTTCCTGAAGTGCAGAAAGCTTTTTTTCATATTTCAATGTATGAGTATTTTCTTTTAGAAGAGCAATTTGTTTCTTCAGATAGGTAGATCCTTTTAAATAAAGATCATTATGATTCGACGCCACATCGACCACCACATTTTGATTTTTTATTTCTTGAAATTGGTTAGGGTACTTAATTCCCAGAAGTTGAGCCGTCTGTAATGCTTGATTTAACTCCTGTAAGCGAATTTGCCGATCGCGTTGGTCACGTTTAGTGAGCGCATTGATATTGTTGTTTAAGTGAGCAATGGATAAGTTCTGTTGCTCAATGAGTCGTTTGATCTCATTGTTTCGGCTTGCAGTCACATTACCAATACGGGTATTTATCTTTTCTGTTAATTTGGTCACTTTACTTTGAATGACTTCTTGTTGTGTGGAGATAAGATTTTCTAATACTTTTTGATTCGTATAGGCCAGATATGCTTTATTATCCTTCCCTTGTAAATCGAGGCTTCGTGAAAGAGTGACTAATTCAGCCTCTTGGCTATTATCTTTAAAGTTGTCTTTTATGTCTCCTTTAAAGTGATTAATGATAAATACCTTATAATTTTCGGCTGCCTTGTTCAACAAATGAGCGCGTTTTTCTTTGGATATCTGGGACTCTTTGTCTTTAGGGATTACTATATTATTTTCCTGCAAAAAAGAAATGATATTACTTTTTTGCGATAAGCGCTTGACAAACTTTTTAAATAATAAGCCTCCCTTAATATCTAAATCAGTATTTAGTATTATTTTTTGAAATTGATATGGATAAGGTTCAATTAAATTTGATCTAACTTCATAGGTCTTCGGAAGTAAAAAAGCAGCTAAAATAGCACCAAGAGTACAGAGGCCTGTAATCCCGAGTATAAAAGCTTTCCTTTTGAACAGAGCTGAGAATAAATTAAAAAAATCAATATGAGATCGGTCATCTGTTGGTTGATGCATAAGCAAATATTGTTGATTAAATGGCTGAAGTTTATTAGAGTTTTCATCCAGCATAATTCATTTCCTTACTATTTAAATTTGGGTTTGTGGAATTACCGTAAACTTGGGTAATAATATCGACAATTCGAGTAGAAGCATTTCCATCCCCATATGGATTTTGTGCTTGGCTCATTTGTTTATACAGGTTTTCATTTAAAAGAAGCTGCTCTACACCATTAATAATTTCATCTACATCTGAGCCTACTAATTTTACAGTCCCTGCAAGAACTGCTTCAGGTCGTTCAGTTGTTTTCCTCATAACGAGTACTGGTTTGCCTAAAGAAGGTGCTTCTTCTTGGATTCCTCCTGAATCTGTGAGGATTAAATAGGCATTACGCATCAGATATACAAAAGGTAAATAATCTACGGGGGGAATTAAATAAATATTATTAATTCCGGTTAATAACGAATTAACTGGGGCTTGAACCTGCGGGTTTAAGTGGACTGGATAAACAATATCAACGTCCGGGAATCGTTTCGCTATTTCTGCCAAGGCCTGACAAATTCGTTTAAAGCCTGAACCAAAATTCTCTCGTCGGTGGCCTGTTACGAGAATCATTTTTCTTGCAGTATCCAAAAATGAATATTCTTCTTTGAGCAGCAAACTTAGAACCGGTTCTGCATCCAATTGGTTCGTAATTTGATAAAGGGCGTCAATTACAGTATTTCCTGTGACAAAAATGCACTCATCAGGAATCCCTTCTTCTAAAAGGTTTTTACGCGAAAGTTTGGTTGGTGCAAAATGTAGATGTGTTAAACAACTCGCTAATTTTCTATTGGCCTCTTCAGGCCAGGGTGAGTAAATATTTTTAGTTCGTAATCCTGCTTCGACGTGCGCTACTGGTATACGCTGATAATAAGCGGCTAATGAAGCCGCCAAAGCGGAAGTCGTATCACCATGGACAAGTACTAATTGCGGTTGATACTCTTTAAACACATCGGTCAGACCTGTTAGGATCCTTGATGTGAGATTACTTAAATCCTGATTCGCTGTCATTACCTGCAAATCAAAATCTGGTTTCATGTGAAATAGTGCCAGCAGTGGGTCTAACAGTTGTCGATGTTGGCCTGTAATGCATATTTTATTTTGAATAATTTTCGATGCTTCTAACTTTTGAACCAAAGGGGCCATTTTGATGGCTTCAGGGCGGGTTCCAAAAACACAAAGAGTATTTACAGTCATGAAAAAATCCATTTAAACATTGTCGAAATCTATAACACTAACATTAACAGCGCACGCATCCTAATCGCGTATTTAGCGGTCTTTTGACCACTCGTAAAAATACCATACTCCATTGAATTTGAATAGCAATTTTTTTATCAAAGAGTATGTTTTGGAGCAAACCGGTAACACGACAAATAATACAGTTACTATGGCAAGTAAACAGAATTGAGAGACCTACATCTGGGCGGAACAACTAGTTTTGGATAAGTATTTTATCAGCTCCTTCTCTGGCAATAGATTATGTAATTTTCGGAAATTGGAAACAACCTATCCTCTGTGCATTGATTTCCAATCAAGAAACACCGATAGCTAGAGATAGACGGAAAGTCTATAGCGTGTAGTACGGCCCCTATTCTTAAAGTTCTTTACACAATAGAGGCTTATCATTGATAATGGCTTTTTTCAAATTTTAGTAAAAGAAATAGGGTATGTTTTAGAATGGCTCCACTAAAAATTTGCTATGTGCTCTCAACCACGGAAGGAGGAACATGGGCTTTTGAACAATTACGTGAGCTTCGGAATACTTATCAGTATGAGGTTTCTGTAATTTTAAGCGGGGATTCAGGCACCTTGGTTGACCGTTTTAAATCAGAAAACATTCCTGTCTATACCGCAGATTTCGATTTCATGCGTCCCACTGACATATTCTTTTTACCTCAAAAGATCTTAAAATTAGTTAAATTATTAAGACAAAAAAGATTTGATGTAATCCAAACGCATCTTTTTCCATCAATGGTTATTGGTCGAATTGCGAGCTGGATTGCAGATGTGCCTATTCGACTTTCCATGATTGCCGGTCCTTTTCATCTTGAAGCTGATACACCTCGATGGATTGATAAAACAACCTCCTGGATGGATGTGGCTGTGATACCTTCTTGTAATTATTCCAAACAACTCTATCTGAAAATGGGTGTTCCAGAACATCGACTTCATGTCATTTATTACAGTCCTGATGAGCGACGTTTTGATGCAGAAGCAACACTCCCTGCAGGCCTGAGAGAAGAATTTGGTTGGCCAGAAGAAACACCGTTAATTGGAATGATTGCCTATTTTTATCCAAAATTAGGAAAAAATAGATGGACGCCACCTTTTTTACATGGAAAAGCAATTAAAGGCCATGAGGATGTGATTCGTGCGGCTCCACTGATTCTTAAAGAATTTCCAAATGCAAAATTGCTTTTGATTGGCAGTGGCTGGGGAGAAACAGGACAGGAAGTGCTGCAATCCATGCAAGCATTGGTTGCAGAACTTGGATTACAAGATAGCGTGATTTTTACAGGACATCGCCAGGATATTCCTCGTATATATCGGGATTTGGATGTATCAATACAAGCCTCATTAAATGAGAACCTCGGTGGGACAATCGAGGCTTTGTTGATGGAGTGTCCTACCGTGGTAACTCGGGTAGGTGGTTTGGTTGATACCGTCATTGATGGAAAAACAGGTGTCCAGGTTCATGTTGCCGATCCTGTCGATTTAGCAAAAGGAGTTTTAAGTTTATTGCGAGATCCTAAAACAGCAAAAAAACTTGGAGAGGCAGGGCGAGCCTATATGCTTGAGAAGTTTACACTAAATTCCACGGTGAGTGATTTAAATAAACTTTATCAATATTATATAGAGCGAACGCCAACGGGTTATCGGCTCTATAAAACCATTTATCGTTTTCTCTTATTAAGTATTTTAGGTTCTTTTGTTTCCCTACGTTTTTTTGTTCTGGATATTTGGCTTCTTCCTCGATGGGATTTGGGATGGCGCCCATGGAAACAAATAGTCATTCGATCAAAGATGTTGCTCTATCGAGTTTATTCTCGCATAGGGCGGATGGCTGAGAAGCGTTCTCTTAAATCAAAAGACTAGAATTAATCCATTTTATTTATTGTTGGGTCTCACCAAAACGAATTGTTCATTATTGACTCAACATAAATAAAGATAAAACGAACCCTAAATAGTTCATAGTTGATAAATAAAGACATATTAGATTGTAGCCTGGATGAAGCGAGGAATCCGCGTTTTCCTTGCAAATAGTTCCAGGGTTACGGCCTGGGGCTTCACCCGGGTTACAAAACCCATTTAAGCGGGTTGTACTTTTCCTTCATAAACATCCATAACTGAATTGACGTCACCAAACATTTTTACACTTCCATGCTCTAGCCACAGTACACAATTGCAAAATTGTTTGATGATTTCATTTGAATGAGATGCAAGTACCATTATATTGGATTGATTTACATATTCATTCATACGATTTTTTGCTTTTTCAATAAAGCTTGCATCGCCTACCCCAATTACTTCATCTACAAGTAGAATATCGGGAACTAATGCAGTTGATAAACCAAATGCTAAGCGAATCATCATCCCACTGGAGTAGGTTTTAACGGGCATTGAAAGAAAATCACCAAGTTCTGTAAATTCTTCAACGTTTTTAATAATGCTTTTTATTTGATCGTTGGATAAGCCAAGAATTAGTCCTCGCATACGGATGTTTTCATAACCCGTAAGTGTGGGTTGCATGCCTACACTGATATTGATTAACGAAACAATATTTCCCTTAATGTGTATCGTTCCTTGCAATGGTTCATAAACACCGGAGAGAACTCGAAGTAAGGTGGATTTTCCTGCCCCATTATGACCTATTAATCCTAAACGATCTCCTTTTTTTAAGTTCAAAGAAATATTATTTAAAGCCTGCACTTGCAGTTTGCCACTTTTCCCATTACTTAAAAGGCCCCCAGTTGCAATGTTGGCAATACCTCTTTTTAAAGAACGTGCATCAATATCATAAACAGGATATGTGAGTGAAAGATTTTTACAAACAATAAAAGACACAACGCACTCCGTAATTAAATCCAAAAAGGAATATTTCTTCTGAATCGAGCAAACAGGACAAATGAAATGCAAGATAAAACTATAGTGATTGAAATGCAGGTATTCCATGTCACCAAATTAGGAGCTTGTCCTAGCAAAGGCATTCTAATTAAATCAATAAAATAATTTAATGGATTGAATACAATGATGGCGGAGTTTGGAAGTAAATTTGCATTCCAAGAAATAGGAGTAATAAAAAACATTACTTGAATTAAGCTATTAATGATGGGAGGAATATCACGATATTTTGTACCCAATATCGACAAGATTAAGCCGGCCGAAATTAAATTTAAGATAATTAGAAATAAGCCAGGAACCACATACAGGATCGCCCAATGGAGCGGTACTTGAAAATAAAGTATAACAACACAATAGACTAAGGCATTATGAAAAAATATGATGACATGACGCCAAGTTAACCTTAATACATATAAAATGTAGGGCAGCTTGATTTCGTTAATAAGCAGAGATGCTTCCACAAATGTGTTACAACTCTCTGCAAGTCCTGCTGAAATCAAAACCCATACTAGATATCCGGTTGTGAAAAAAGGAACATAATCTGCTATTGATTGATGAAACAGCTGACTGTATACCACTGAAAAAGCTACAATAATAACCAGCATACTCGCCGTGATCCAAAAAGGACCTAATACGGAACCTCGATAACGGATTTTTATGTCATTCCAGCCTAAATAGGTCCATAGCTTCCACTTTTTTATGGCATCGAATAAGTCAATAGCAGCAAGCTTAAATTGACTGCTTCTTATTTCATGAGAGGGTATATTAATATCAATAGTTTCAGTTAATTCGTTCATACACCATACACCTTACACCTGGGTTGCTTGTTCCATCACTTCAGTAAGAACTTGGCAGGTTTTATCAATTTCTGATTTTAATAAACTTGGATGTACTAAAAACATCAAGCTGGTTTCACCTAATTTGGATGCTACGGGTAGTCTGTTATGTGGACGCCAACCCGTATTATCAAACGCTTTTTCTAAATAAACTTCCGAACAGGAACCTTGATAACAAGGAACCCCGCGCGCATTAATTTCTTTTATAATGCGATCACGATCCCAGCCTTCGGCCAGCTGGCTTTCCTCTACAAATACATAACATTTGTAAGCTGCATGAACAATTTCATCAGGAATCTGAGGAACTCTTAATCCTTTTAAAGTTGATGCTACTTCATAGATTTGTTTTAAGTTCCCTAGTCGTTGTTGCTGCCATGTGGGCATTTTTTTGAGTTGTAAGCGTCCGATAACGGCTTGAATTTCAATCATTCGCCCATTCATACCAAAGCTTCGATGTACCCAACGAAAACCAGGTTCAATAGGCTCATTATATATGGCATCCCAAGATTTTCCGTGATCTTTATACGACCACATGGATGACCAGAGTTGTTCATCATTGGTTGTGACCATGCCTCCTTCACCGCCAGTAGTCATAATTTTATCTTGGCAGAATGACCAGGCGCCTATATGGCCTATTGAACCAACTGAACGACCTTTATATTGAGCCCCATGAGCTTGGGCACAATCTTCAATAATATATAAATTAAATTCTTCTGCTAACTCAAGGATTGGATCCATATCACAAGGCCAGCCCGCAAGATGAACGCAGATTATTGCTTTAGTCTTTGGAGTAACCACAGCACGAATACTCTCGGCGGTAATATTTTGACTGTTTTCGTCAACATCTGCAAATACAGGAGTGCCACCGCAAGTTACTATAGATGAAGCAGAAGCGATGAAGGTTCTAGAGGTCACAATGACTTCGTCCCCTGCTTTTATGTCAATCGCTTTTAAGGCGACATCAAGTGCCACAGTGCCATTTGCTAATGCTACAGCATGCTTTGTTCCTACCCAAGCAGCAAATTCCTTTTCAAATTCCCTGCATTCATTTCCAGTCCAATAATTTACCTTATTTGAGAGAAGAACTTGATGAATTCGCTCTGCTTCTTCTTCAGAGTAACTAGGCCAGGGTGAAAATGCTGTATTTAACATATTTAATCCTTTGAATTTTTTTTATAAATTTTTGCGGGTACGCCAAATGCGGTACAATAGTCTGGTAAGTCATTAACGACAGCCGAACCTGCCCCTACCATTACTTCTGAGCCAATTTTAATACATTGTCGTACACAAGAGCCAATACCAATCCAACTTAAATTACCTACACTCACATTCCCTGCTAAACTGACTCCAGGCGAAATGTGTACTGCATGCCCAATAGTGCAGTCATGCTCAATAATTGCCCCTGTATTAATAATCGTGCCGGCCCCAATCGTGCAATCAGGATTTAATACTGCTCTGGCAAAAACGACTGTTCCTTCTGCTATTTTAGCTGAAGGACTTATTATTGCTGAGGGATGAATAATTGTAGCTAATGGAATTTTTTCATTTAAAAAATACGTCATTTTTTCCATGCGAATGGAATTATCGCCGATTGCAACAATTAGGCCATCAAATTCAGAGGCCTGGGATAGAAAGGATTGAGTATTCCCATTAATCTTCCATGCCCCAACTCGGTCAATGTTCGGCCACCGGTCATCAAAAAAAACAATATTCTGCCAACCTGAACACAGAGCTGCATCAGCAACAACTTTAGCATGTCCACCAGCACCAAGAACAGCAAGAGATTTCATGGATTATTACCTGTAAATTTTTCGTTGGTGACACTCCCTTGACCTGTAATTCCTTCTCGCATCAATACTTTTTTTATGGTCATCATTAAAATTTTAATATCCAAATAAAAAGACTGATGATCCACATACCATAAGTCTAATGCAAATTTTCCTTCCCAATTTAGGGTATTACGGCCATTAACTTGAGCTAAACCAGTAATGCCAGGTTTTACATCATGACGTCTTTTTTGCTCGCTATTATAAAGGGAGAGGTATTCGATTAATAGAGGTCTAGGACCTACAAAGCTCATTTCACCTTTAAAAACATTCCATAACTGGGGTAATTCATCCAAGCTACACGCTCTTAAAACATGACCCAAGTGAGTGACGCGATCTTTATCGGGTAATAATTCGCCATTTTTATTAAATGAATCCTTCATTGTTCTAAACTTGATCAGTCGAAATGTTTTTCCATGTAATCCTGGACGATTTTGATAAAAAAAGATCGGTGAGCCTAGATGATAACGTATTAATAATGCAACAATAACTAATATCGGCATGAACATTATTAATAATGCACCTGATAAGATAATATCGAAAATACGCTTAAGCACAATAATCTCTCCAGTAGTCCTATACTTAGAAGGGTCAATAGATCATAAATTTTTGAACTATTTCTTACAAGGCTTAAACAGTAAAAGATTTTCCGGATGGAATGAACTATGAGATCCCATAGTTGACGTTACATTGAAAGTTTATTTGTTTGACAAAAGAAGAAGCCAAAGCTAAAGTAGCGTTTTTTAAAAGTATAGTTAGTCAATAATGCAAGCATTTAAGATAAGTAAAATAAAAAAAGTAATGTTTTTGATCACTCAAGTAATGATATTGAATCTTCTTGTCATTAAAGGTGCTTATGCTTATTTTGATTATGGAACTGGAAGTTTATTGATCCAATCACTTGTTGCATTTTTTGGCGTGGTCGCTATGTTCTTTAATCGAATCAAAGAATTGGTTCTGGCGTTTTTTCGCAAATTATTCTCAAAAAAACAACCCGCTCCTAAAAAGGAAATTGAAAACTCTTAATTTTTGGATGTAAATCATGGAGATTCCACAAGCAGCCACTCAGGTTCCTTCTTCATTCCGCGACCCAAGTGGTTTTGTGTTATTTAATAATGAACTAAAAAAAATCCAGCGAATTATTTTCCCTGTGTATTTTCAACAATATTCGCACTTAATGGAAAGTGGTTTATATGCTGAACTCTGTGAAAGTAATAAGCTCATCAGCCATCAACTCGTAGAGAATTCAGAACAGAGGATTATTATTAATCCCCAAGAAATACCATTTATTACGTACCCTTATGAATGGCCATTTCATTTATTGAAAGAGGCTGCTTTGTTAACTTTAGATATTGCAAAACGTGCTTTATCTTATGGTATGTGCCTAAAAGATGCTTCCAGTTTTAATATTCAGTTATTAAATGGAAAGCCAATTTTCATTGATACCTTGTCTTTTGAGTTTTATAAGGAAAATCAACCTTGGGGAGCATATGGGCAATTCTGTCGTCATTTTTTAGCGCCTTTACTCTTAATGAAATATAAATCGCTTAATTTTTCTAAGGCATTAAGCAATTACATCGATGGATTTCCTTTAGACTTGGTGAGCAGCATGCTTCCCATGAGTACTCATTTCTCACCATTTATTAAATTAAATGTGCATTTACATGCTAAAAATCTTAAGCGATTTAATAATACTTCTGTAGAATCGGAAAACGTTAGATCCTTGAGTAAATCCAAACTGATCGGTTTGTTAAACTACATGGAAAGCTTTATCAAGTCTTTAACTTATTTGGAAAAAAAGACTGAATGGAGCAATTATTATCAAATAACTAATTATTCTGAAGATGCATTTAAAGAAAAAAATGAAATTATTTCTCAATGGATATCGCTTATTGAAGCGAAAACAATCTGGGATGTGGGCGGAAATAATGGTCATTTTTCAAGGTTAATAGCTGAAGGAAAGGATTTAGTTATTAGTACCGATATCGATCCTATAGCGGTTGATCAAAATTATTTAATCAACAGGGCAACCAATGTCTCTTCCATAATTCCTTTAGTGATTGATATTACTAATCCCACTCCGAGTATTGGATTTGATAATCAAGAGAGAGATTCTTTTTCAAGCCGCATTATCAATAAAGAAATTAATTGCATTATGGCATTGGCATTGATTCATCATTTGTGCATATCGAATAATTGTACGTTCTCAATGGTGTTAAATTATTTCAAAAAAATGTCTAATTATTTAATTATTGAATTCATTTCTCCTGAAGACTCTTGGGTTAAGGAGTTATTGGCTCGTAAAAGAGGTTTTGAACATTTATTTGCATTTTATAATCAACAGGCTTTTGAAGAAGAATGTTTGAAAAATTTTGATATTTTAAATAAAAAACAAATCCAAAATTCTCACCGAACGTTGTATTTACTCAAAGCAGTGAACTCTTAAGATCATGAGCAATTTTTTGAAAAAAAGCTCGAACTTATATGCACTAATGTTACTGGTGCTTCTTTACCCTTTACTGTTTTATGCATCAAATAACTTTAATAGTTTTTCTCTATTTGAGATATTTATCTCATTTTTAATTTTATTATTTGTAAATGGAATTGGACTTTTATTCTCAAAGTTTCTTCTCGAAAATGTCTTGAGAATTAATGAGCACCTGAGTTTAAAAATAACCTATGGAATCTTGCTGATATTGTTTTTAATCATGATGAGGCATTCTGTTTTTAATAATCCAGAGTTACCTTATTTGGTTTATTTGCAAAATAATTCGGTTTATTCAAAATGGCTTCTTTATTCTTTTTTTGGTGCAGCATTTTTTTGCCTGGGATTTTTTCTATTTGAAAAGCAGGGAAAAATGTTTGTTATGATTTTTTTGATTCTTAATCTTTTTAATTTAGGGAAAATTATTACGCCAAAATTAACTTTTGAGGCTTCTAAAGAAAAGAGCAACAATCAAGCACAAATCGTATTAAAAAATAAAAAGAATATATATTTTATCCTGACAGACAGCTTAACTAGTATTAATGGTTTAAAGACGTTGGGCATAAAAAATGATCATCATCAATTTCTTGGCGAATTAGAACAAAAAGGGTTCGTTCATTACCCGGATTTCTATACTTCCTTGCAAGCAACCCAATATGCTTTATTTACGTATTTTAACCTAAGCTATAAATATCAAGAGCTACATGGGTATCAGGTGGATCCTATTTTACGTTTGCGTCACATATTAAATGATGGAAAATTGTACGATATTTTTAGAGATAATGGTTATAAAATAAATATCATGCATGAGTTGGACGTATTTTTATTAGATAATTGTTCAGCAGACCTTTGCTATTTTAATGTTACCAATAAATTAAGACCTTCTCTTAGCAGCATCAAAGAAAAGGTTTTATCAATAATTAGTTTTTTATCTCCTATAAATGTTAGTGCTTTATTTAAAGAAGAAAAAAAGGTTTTATTCTTTGACCCAAACGAGCTTGCCTATAATGACAGAAATGCGTTCATTACAGAAACCATTCAAAAATTAAAGCAATTGAATCTAGACCATCCTAATTTTACTTATATCCATGCCTTTACTTTTCCTGCTCATTCAGACACTAATTCTGAGACAATTAATCATTGTAATGAAGCAGAAGAAATACAAAAATACAGTCAACGAATCACATCTACGTCACAATTTGTATTGGCTATGGTGGATACAATTCGCGCGAGAGATAAGAACGCGATAATTATTATTGCAGGCGATCATGGTCCCTATATTTTTAAACAATGTACTCGAGAGGGGATCCAAAATCCAGAAGATGTTATCGAACGACAAGGGGCGTTTTTATCAATTTTATGGGGTGACGGATATGATGGAAAATATAACAGCCGTATAAAATCGTCCCATAATCTGTTCCGTTATGTTTTATCCTATCTCGCTGAAAATGAAGTATTGCTCAAAAATATTGATAAAGACCATGCGTTTACCCTGTATAATAATCAAAAAATTGGTCGAACAATTACCGATGGCAGCATTAATAAAAAAATAGTTATCGTGCCACATGAAGAAAAAGCAGCGTAATTAAAAGTGATCTCTTGAACTGTGCACCCAGGCTACCTTTAATAGCAGTTTAAGCTTTCAATTGAACTTCTTTTAACTGTAGAATTGTATCATTTACTTTTAAAAAATTGGTTCACTCATGTCAAACAATAAAAGGATTTTAGTCACTGGAGGTAGTGGATTTATTGGTTCTGCGCTTATTAGACATGTGATCCATCATACTGAGCACTTTGTCACTAATATCGATGCTTTAACGTATGCAGCTAACCCCGCGGCTCTTTATTCAGTAAAGAATCATCCTCGTTACCGATTCGAACATGAAAATATCTGTGATGAGTCTGCGATAAAACGAATTTTCACTCAATTTAAGCCAGACATTATCATGCATTTGGCTGCAGAATCTCATGTGGATCGCTCCATAAAAACCCCCATTCAATTTATTCAAACCAACATAGTGGGTACTTATAATTTACTGGAGCAAGCAAGAGAATATTGGGAAACTTTGACACCAGATAAAAAGAATAGTTTTCGTTTTCACCATATTTCTACGGATGAAGTTTATGGTGATTTACCTCATCCAGAGGATCACCAAAGCTCCAATATAGAGTTACCTTTATTCAGCGAAAATTCGAAATATGCACCAAGTTCACCTTACTCTGCAAGTAAGGCAAGTTCCGATCATCTGGTTCGCGCGTGGCATAAAACTTATGGTTTACCTGTCCTGATTACTAATTGTTCCAATAACTATGGACCGTTCCAGCATCCAGAAAAACTAATCCCGCAAACAATTCAAAATGCACTTACGGGACAACCTATTCCTATCTATGGGAAAGGAAATCAAATACGAGATTGGTTGTATGTTGAGGACCATGTTAAAGCGTTATTAGAAGTTGTGAGTTGTGGAATAGTGGGAGAGACTTATAATATTGGAGGTTATAACGAATTACAAAATATCCAGGTTGTACACGCTATTTGTGATGCTTTAGAAGAAATGAAGGGATCTAGTCGATTTCGATTTAAAGATTTAATTACATTTACAGAAGACAGACCGGGTCACGACAAACGATATGCCATTGACGCGACCAAGATAACCAGACAATTGAACTGGAAACCTCAAGAGTCATTTGAAACAGGGATAAGAAAGACTGTTCAATGGTATCTGGAACACTTAAAACTTAATTATTTATAGCATAACGAAGCTGCTCAACAATCATCTCCTGTTGAGCAGATGTTAGGCCAATCCATAATGGTAATCTAAGTATTCTCTCCGAGAGCGAATCGCTAAGAGTCAAGTTCCCATGGGTTGTACCGAAGCGCTGACCTGCTTGTGAGGAGTGTAATGGCACATAATGGGATGTCGCATAAATACCTTTTTCTTTGAGCTTAGCAAGAATTGTATGGCGGTTGGTTCCAGGAGAGAGAAGTACATAGTAAATATGTGCATTATGTTGACAATGAGCGGGCACTATAGGGCGACGAAGAATACCTGCTGTCTCTAATGGCTCAAGAAGCTGGTGATAATAGTTCCAAACCCCTAAACGTTGTTGGGTAATGTGTTCTGCATCTTCAAGCTGAGCCCAAAGAAATGCCGCAATCATATCGCTTGGTAGAAAGGATGAGCCAACATCTTGCCAAGTGTATTTGTCAACTTCTCCACGGAGAAATCGACTGCGATTGGTTCCTTTTTCACGAATGATCTCTGCTCGCATAACCATATCTGGGTTATTTACTAAAAGAGCGCCACCTTCTCCAGAGATGATATTTTTAGTCTCATGAAAGCTATATGCACCCAGGTCACCAATACCCCCTAAAGTTTTACCCTTATAGTTCGCCATTACTCCTTGGGCAGCATCTTCAATCACCATTAAACCATATTGCTTAGCAATATCCATGATGGCATCCATCTCACAGGCAACACCGGCATAATGCACCGGGACTATTGCTTTAGTTCGTGACGTAATGGCCGCTTCAATAAGGTTCTCATTAAGGTTCAGTGTATCCTCACGGATATCAACAAAGACCGGTTTTCCTCCTTGTAACACAAATGCATTGGCGGTGGATACAAACGTATAAGAGGGCATGATGATTTCATCACCAGGATTTATATCCAGTAATAAAGCGGCCATCTCTAACGCGGCCGTGCAGGAATGAGTTAGCAGGGCTTTGGAGCTGCCGGTCTGTTCTTGAAGCCAGGTATGGCAACGTTTGGTAAACAGTCCATCTCCAGAAAGCTGGTTATTAAGGTGAGACTCTGCTATATATTGCAACTCTTTACCAGTTTTGTATGGTCGATTGAATCCGATGTCGTTCATAAAATCCTTAAAGCCTTTCAGTACTTATGCTAAAAAATTGCCTAAAACGTATTTTGTCACACATATATTTAAAATCCCAGAACCAAATATAAAGTCGGACTGTGATTATTTTTTGTGGGATTCTTGTTACTTATGTTAGAGTAGAGCGTTTTCTCATCATCTAGAAATTCAGGATAGTTTATGAATTATCGTGCCAACGGATTGGTTTGTACTTCTCCAGTTTTAAAGAATAAAGATCTGTATTTCGGTTTTTTTATCATATTCATGGTTAGCATTTTAGTATTTTACTGTGCCTTTTTGTTTGCAGTTTGGCAAGGAAGCAATATTCATTGGGTAAGTGACCTACATGTGCATGCACAAGCTGTTGTAGATGCAGCTACAACACATCATTTTCCAGTGTACTCGCTTTGGTACAGGCTGATTTATATTGTAAGTGGTTTTTCAGAGCAGTATGCTCATATTGCTTACGCATCAATTCTGATGCTTGCCCTGCTGACAGCCGCTAAGTATATTATTTCTTATCAAATTTTACAGAATAATTGTCCTGCCCCACCAAAAGTATGTGCTTTAATTTGTTTGGGCTTAATCTTTGTTATGCCAGTACTTAGTTATTATAATTGTAAAGAAGTGCCAGTTTGCATAAATAATTATCATGTTGTGATTGGGAATATTGTACCTAATCAGTGGCATAATTCTACTTTGATTTTGGCTATGCCTTTTAATTTATTACTATTTTATTATTCCGTTAAAGAGATCCGCTCAGAACGTTTAACTTCATTTCTGATAATGGGTGTTCTTAGTCTCATCAGTATATTGTGCAAACCAAATTATTCTTTGGCTTATTTACCGATTTTATGTATGACTATTTTGATTTTAAACCTGAAGTCATACCATTATTTTAGAGCATTTGTTAAATGCGCTTTGGTTGCCATTCCCTCGATCCTCATTTTACTATACCAATGGTATTTTACTTTTGTAGATAGCAGTGTTCCTTTACACAATTCTAAAACAATAATTGCCCCTTTTTTAGTCTGGTCGCATTTTTCCCCACATATAATGATCTCACTAATTTTATCAATTGCATTTCCGTTATGTGTACTGTTCTTTTATTTTAATAAAATTGATTTTTACTTAACTTTAGCTTGGCTTACATTCCTTTTGGCAGTAGCTTCTTTTTCTTTTCTAGCCGAATATCCTAACTGGGCTAACGGTAATTACGGCTGGGGATTAATTTCATCGTGTTATATTTTATTCTTATTTTCGGCAGTCTGTCTTTTGAATCAACCCATAGATTGGAAAGCTAAAGTGGCCTACACGGTATTCGGTGTTCATTTTTTATCGGGATGTTTTTTGTTGGGAAGTTTTTTTATTCGACAAACATCTCTTTTATTATGATTTGAAACGGTTACCGTTTTCACAGAGCAAGATGTTTAATAATGTATATAAAAAATAATCAACAGTTATGGAATATCAATGAAGATACAAGGACAACATCGCTTTTTTCCAGGGCTTAATGGGTTGCGGGCTATTGCTGCAATATGTGTATTTATTCAGCATACAGGAGTGTTTTTAAGCCTATTTGGTTTTCAAAATGCTGCTAAATATAATCATTTATTATTATCCGGACATGAGGCTGTATTACTATTTTTTGTATTGAGTGGTTTTCTAATTACCTACCGTCTACTCGAAGAACAAAACCAGACTGATCAAATTAATTTAAAAAAATTTTACCGTGGTCGTATATTACGTATAGCCCCCTTACAGATCTTAATAGTAGGGCTAAGTTTTCTAATGTTTTTAGTTTTTTATGGATTGATTCCCTCATACCATGAACCCATTCATCCGCTATCAACATTTCTACTTCTATTATTTATTCCTAATATTGCTGGGTTAGTAGACAATATTGTGAATGGAGCCTCTCATATCTGGTCTTTGGGTGTTGAAAATGAATTTTATTTAATATGGCCGTTACTTCTTATCCGATTCAGACGATCGATACTGGTGATGATTGTTTTATTTATTCTAATAAAATTAGTTTTGGAATTATTTGTTTTACCCTCATTTATTGCTCATATTTATTCAAATCAATTCACGACGTTATTTGCGAGATTTCTTGTTCGCCTTTTCCCAATTGAAAATATGGCCGTTGGTGCATTAGGGGCATGGCTATTGTTTACCCAGAAAAAAAGAGTACTAAATATTATTTTTAATCCCGTGACACAACTATGTACTTATATATCCATTGCTTGGTTAATCTATTGTAACACTAAGGGTGTATCCCACTTCATTGAAGCATCCTTTGTCCCTTTCGTATTTTTATCGTTAATTCTTAATGTTTCATGTAATCCGCGAAGTTTTTTTAAATATGAAAATAAGATATTTAATTACTTAGGAACTATTTCATACGGAATTTATATGTTCCATCCCATCGTGGTATTTTTGACTATATGGTTTATTCGAAATTATGTACCGCATGATAATGCTTGGTATGTTGCTTTTATTTATGTATTATGCGCCGCTCTAACTATTGGTATTTCGGGTTTATCATTTAAATATTTTGAAGAACCCATTATGCGGCTTAAACGGAAAAAATCCTCAGCAGAAGTTCCGGCATCCGTTTCTTATTCTGCGTCTAATTCTTTAGCCAAAGAGGTCTAAGCATTAGGTGAATATATTGGCCAAACAAAAGTAGACTCACAAGGAAAGGATGAGATTCAAATGGGCATTTGAACAAATAATAGGGTAATTTTCTGTTCATCTTTAATTTACGATACAACCTCAAAATTTCGAGGCTTTACTTTTTGATAACGTACCTGTGGAAAAACAAAATATCGAAACATCAGAAACAAGGCACACGCTACTACAAAAATAGCGATCCCCTGAATTGCTTGATGCGGAAACTTAAGTTTATCTACAAGAAGTAGCAGCATGATAAAATTGATCCCGTAGCCTATAAAATGGGCGATCCCATATCGTATTAAGGCAAACCGATGTGTTCCTTGGTAAGCGAATGAATATTTGAAGTGGCTAAAGTAACCTATTAACGCACCTATGGGATAAAAAAGAGTAATGGCTACTTTGGGTTCAAGCCAAAAAAAAGTGACGAGTAAATAAATGAGATAACCAATGAGATTATTAATCACGCCGACAACACCGTATCGAATGAATTGATATAGGCCCGGAAATTTTTGTATTAATCGATTCATTCTTAATCCGCACATTGTAAAAGAAGTTGTTGGCGATCTACTTTCCCATTTGGATTTTTAGGTAATTCTTTTCTTACAATAATGCGGCTTGGGATCATATATGTTGGTAGTAATTCACCTAAATCCACTAAAAGGGCTTGTTCATCAACATCGTCAGCACTGGCTACGAAACCAATCAGTTTGCCATAGGCAACATTGGTTCGATGATAAACAACAGCCGCTTGATTTATTTGCGTAAACTTTACCAGAGCATGTTCTATTTCCTCTAATTCGATACGATACCCCATGTGTTTCACCTGGTTGTCTTTTCGGCCAATAAAATGTAAAGCTCCATCTATTTCTTGAACAAGATCTCCAGTGCGATACATGCGTTTCATAAAACGTTGTGGTTCGGAAAGCGTAATAAACGATTTTGCACTGCGCTCCAATTCGTTAAAATAACCCGCCGCAACATTAGGTCCTAAAAGACATAGTTCACCCTCCGTCGCTTCCTTATCGTGTTCATCAAGAATAAGATAGTCAAAGTTTGGATTGAGGGTACCTAAGGGAGGAAGCCCATTGAGCTGTGTGAAATCATTCGCACTTAACTTATAAGCGCTACAAATACACGTACATTCAGTAGGTCCATAAACATTTACTAATGTTGCTTGTCTGGAAAACAAATCATAAAGTTTTTTTAATTCTGTTTTGGGATAACCTTCGCCACCAAAAATAATATGACGTAATTTTAAAAGTGTTTTGGTTTCCATTGCCTTCATGGTGACCAGATAGATTAATAAGGAGGGGACTGAAAACCAAATGGTGCATTCCATATTGCCTACATGAGTGACAAGTTCATAAGGTTTGGTCAATAACTCACGCGGCACCGGACTTAATGAAGCGCCAGAAAATAATCCTACGTAAAAATCAAAGACTGAATTATCAAAGTACAAGGGACTTAAATGGGCAAAATTATCGTGATTGTTTATTTGAAAATACTGATTACCCCAAGAGATAAAATGCAGTACATTTTGATGCGTTACCGCAACACCCTTAGGAATTCCAGTAGAACCTGAAGTGAACATAACATAGGCGATAGTGGAGCCATCAATTTTTTTCATTAACTGTATTTGTTGTTCTCGAGCGCTCGGAGTAACTGATGGAAGGATATCCGGTTTAAGTTCAATCGCTTGAATTTTACTTGCATTAGCTAAGTCGTGCATCTGGTTGCTGCAAGCCGGATCATCATAGAATAAAAATGCAGCTTGGCTCACTTGGAGAATAGGTAAATTGCGAGCTAAAGGTGCTGCAATATCAATGTTGACGTAAGCAATACCTAATCGAATTGATGCGATCATCAGTGCATAGGTCAAAAAGTGTTTACTACTCCCAATTGCAACTACATCACCAGGCCGCATTTCTTTGGAAAGTAAAAAAGCACCTAATCGTTGAGCACAGTCCATTAATTCTGCATAGTTAATCGACTGTTCGGGATAACGAAGAGCGGGTTGCGTTGCATTCTCTAATACAACATCATCAAATAACACACCTAAATTATGGTAATATTTATTCATATCTTCTCTTCAAAATCGTAAGAGTCCTTTTTCGAGCGCTGTATCATTTTTACCCTCTCATTTATTGATGGTAAAAAAGAGATAAGGATCATTCATACCATTAAAACCTACTGACTTACAGAGCATCATGGAACCAGAATTATTAGTGAAACAATCCCACAAGGGAGTTAATCCTGCTTCTAAACAATGAGTAATAAAACAAACAACCGCCTTATTTGCAAGCCCTAAATTTCTATAATGAGCTAAGGTCAATACATCGATTTCAGTACAGTTATTCGCCTGCGCGGCGCCATAACATATTGATGCCATTTCTCCCTCATAAAAAATAACAATAGCATTTGATTTTTGAATGAAATCATTAGCATTCCGCCAAAATCGCGATACCAAACCAAATGTACTCTCAATAAGATTAATATTCGTTTGATTCACTTCTGAGTAACTTATCTTGTCTGATTGGTTCAAGGGGATTGGCTTATCCATTTGATATTCAGCGCCGAGCACGAAACGTTGTCTATAAGATCTCAGCGACTCGTATTGAGGTTGTACTATAAACTCGGGAGCATAAGGAGCATACAGACGAACTTTATCGGAATGAAAATTTTTATCGAGGAGTAAATAGTGCTCTAATTTATGCTCAAAGAGTGGATCAGTGTTACCAAATACTTGAGCAAACCCAAAAGCATGTTCCACATAAACTTGGGAGGGGGTGCCTTGATCATTAACATAGACCACCCCATCTTGTTCATCAAGGAGTACCGCTGCAATTAATGGGAAAAAAAATTGGCTACTTAAATAAAGTTGATATATTGGAGCGTACTCTTTTTTTTCTAATCGGATCATTTAAATGGTCAATCCACCGTTAACATCCAGCACCACACCATTCATAAAATCATTAGTGATGAGCGAGGCAACTGCCTGAGCTACATTATTTGCCTGCCCCAGTGTTCGCAGTGGGGTATTGGCTTGAATGTGTTTGATTATGGATTCGTTAAGTGCCTGGCGCGTGGATTCGGTATCAATAAAACCTGGTGCCACTGCATTGCAACGAATACCCAGTCGACCCAGTTCTTTAGACAGGGTGACAGTCATCGCATTAACTCCTGCTTTTGCGGCAGAGTAAGCAATTTGTCCCTCATTACCGCATGCACTAATTGAACTAATGTTTACGATGGCTCCTTTTACTCTTTTCATTACCATGTGCTCGACTACCGCAGAGGTCATAATGAATACCGAGTCCAAGTTCATTGTGATGCACTGACGAAAGCTCTCATAATCATGCATGATTTCAGGCGAATTCATGATGTTCACCATCGGCTTGCTAAAGATCACGCCCGCATTATTAACTAAAATATCAATGCGATCATGGCGGGTGATAATCTCTTGTATCACATTTTTTACTTCGAGGGGATGCGTCACATCCAGAACATATCCTTCCATACCTTGGGGCAGAGCCGCTAGAGCCTGGGTATCTCGATCCGCGATAACAACTTTTGTACCACACTCATGTAAATAAGTAGCGATTGCCAGTCCTAGTCCTTTTGCACCCCCGGTAACCAGGGCAATCGCACCTTTAAGCTCCAAGATCGACTCCTTTATTTGCGAGAACGTCAATGATTTGTCCAACAGAATCCATTTTAATAATGTCAGGTATTTCTAAAGCAATATTAAACTCTCGCTCGAGCGATACTACTAAGTCCATCTGTTTTAGCGAATCCCAACTTCCTAAATTTGCTTTAGTCAATTCAACTTTTATTTCATCCGCACGTAAACCAAAGACATTGGCTAAAACTGAAACTAAACGCTTATTCATGTTTTTAAACTCCAAAAAATTTCACATAGTCCTGGGACGAGTAGCGGAGTTCCTCACCAGAACGTGCTAAATGAACACTTGATGGTTTTGTATTTTTGGTTATTAAAGCCCCAGCACCAATAATGCAGTACTCATCAACCACTATTTCATTAACAATCGTTGCATTAACTCCTATGAATGTATTGCGTTTCACTTGGGCTTGCCCAGAAATCACCGCTCCAGATGCAACCCAACAATGCTCATCTATGCTGGAATGATGAGCCAGAGTTACATTAGCCCAGATCATACTATTTGCTCCTACTTTGACGTGGGGTTCTATAACCGCTGAGGGTAAAATAATACATCCTTCTCCAATAGGTTGCTGGGTATAAACTTTAGCATCCGGATGAATATAAGACTCGATTCGATAGCCCATTGCTTTAAGACGATGAAACATTGACTCACGACTACGATTAATGTCGTTATATCCCATAGCCATGATGACAGAGTGGTCTTGCGGGTTATAAGCAGAAGCAAGATTAGATAAAGGGATTGAGGGAATTCCATGAACTCCATTACTTTCAATGAACTCATCATCGACTGTAAGCCCTACAATTTCATAGCGTGCATCTTGTGACAGGTAACCATGCAGAATGTTAGCTGTAATTGCATTACCAGCAAAAATAATTTTTTTCACTGTAGATCCTCCAGTACCGCCAGGCCAAACCCGGTTCTTCCGTAATCATTGCCATTATAAAGCATATAGAGCTGATCTCGATGCTCAAAAATATAAGGATAACAAATCATTTCGCTATCCCAGCCATCAGAGGATACATCAATACCTGCTAAATTATCGTTACGGTTCCATTTCAATCCGTCAGAGGATGAAGCAAAACCGATTCGATAAGTCGCAATATCTTTTGTGGCGCGATGAGCAAACCACATGTAATAGATTCCCTCGTTGTAATAAACGCTGGGGCGGCCAAAAGCATACTCATATTCATCTGCAAATGGAATACACATTCCTGGGTCACAAACCCAGTCGATGCCATTGTGCGATTGAGCATGATGGATACCATAATGATGGTGCCACCCATTTTCCAATTTTTCCCATTTAATGCCGGAGTTATACCAGGTATGCCAAATATCTCCTGTGATATGGAAGGCGGTTGCTGCTGCAAAAAGAGGGTTATGTTTATCTCGGCCTAAAACAGGCCCTAAGAATTCTTTCTCTAGGGTGAGATTCTCTTTATTTAGAATTGCTCTGCCTGTATCACAAATCCATAATTCTTCTGGAAGGTTTTGCCATCCTACATAATATAAATAATGTTGGTCCTTATTAGTCACAAAACAAACACTGATTACTCCATCGCAGTCGAAGTAACAGGGGGCTCCAGGAGTCAGGGCTAATTTAGGTGTGCCGATAAGCGACATGTGTCCATCTGACACAGTTGCATAAGATAAGAAAATATTTGAGCGGCTTTTTGAATCACGACATGTAAATGCAATGATAAAAATGTCGTCTTTGTAGTGAATTGCACAAGGATGTGATCCATGAGTATAACCTGGCATATTTGGTTGAAAAACTAATCCTGTTTTTTGCCAATTAAATGGTATTGCATGTTTGAGACGATCCTTCATTTTTTCTCCAAAATCAATTTACAACTCACAACCCGCTTTAAGTAATTGTTCTAAATATTCCACTCTGCTTATGCCGAGTTTTTCTGCCATCGCATACACTTTATCTTTTAAAACTGGGTCCACACCTTCAAGCTGTCCCAGGTAGCGTGATCGAATACTACCCCCTCTTTTACCCATATGAGGGACATCGATATTAATGGGGAGTGGAGTATCTGCCACCGTAAACTCAATGACATAAAAGCAATGACTAAGCTCCCATGATAATTTAGCAGCTCTGGCATTGGGGGGAATAAGAGCCAAAGGGGCTTCATAGGCATACAGTGGATTATTTTTAATGAGCATCTTTCCAAGCTCGGTTTTCTTAAGCCAAGGAGCTATTCCTTCATCACAAATGAGTACTTGTCCACCAGGCTTAACCACTCGGTCCATTTCCGAAATCCCTTTTTGAATATCAGAGAATAAATTGAGGCCGCCAAAGTGATAAGCCGCATCAAAAAAATTATCTTCAAAAGGGAGGTTCGTCGCATCACTTGCTGAGAAAAATACTTCCACACCAAACTCATTGAGGCTTGAGCTGTATTTTTCTATGCCTGCAATGAGCATTTGTTTGGAAATATCTTGCGCATAAATTGTTCCTTTTCCACTAAGGTTTTTGGCAAGAAAGGGAATATCATTACCAGAGCCTGCTCCAGTCACAAGAATGGTCTGGCCTGGTGACAAATTCAAACGAGAAACCAAATTTTTTCTTAAAGTTGACTCATCTGTCCCAAAAGTTTGAAAAACCCACTGGAACGAATTGTCATGAATCGTTACTGCATCATTTTGGGAGTAATCATTTGCATTATCTGCATCACACGCAAAAATAGGTGCATCTGTATTTTGAATATACGGGAAAAAATGCCCATTAGGACAATGTAATCCATCGTTTTGACTGGATAGAATCGCACGCTCACATTGAAACTCAGGACAGCAATAGTGGAAATTTTTTTTCATTTATTACCTCTTTTGACATACTACCCAAAATACACGTTCAGTAATCCCATAATAATCATTATCAGCAGAGCCGAAAGAGAAGTTTTTAAATAAGGGGGCGAAATAGGCTTCAATTTCATGTTTATTTGCAAAAGCTTGTAATCGATACCCATTGCGATTGTTATAAGGATCCTGGGCAATAGTTAATGTTCCATCTTCAAGTTCTTGAGCATTATCAAAGATATAAGAGGCCTTATTGGCAACAGATGCTATTAGATAACCATCTTTCTTTAATACTCTAGAATATTCATTAAGATTATCGAGCAGAGTTTGATTTTCATCACAATAATAACAACAGTGGCATGCTAAAATATAATCAAATTCAGCATCAGCAAACGGAATACAGGAATTTCTGCCAACACGCAAATCGGGGTTATATCCCATTTTTGCTAGTCTGGCTTGCGTTTGCTCGACAATTCCTTGGGTTATTTCGATGCCACTCACATTTAATCCGAGATCACAAAGAAGAGTAGTGTTTCTTCCATCGCCAAAACCAACGTCTAGAATTTTATTTCCTGGTACTGGTTTTATAAAATTTAAACCCGGGTAATTCGCGAGCATGGTCCTCACCACAAACTCAGTTGGATAAACTTTTAAACTGCTTCTGCTCGCGTAATACCGTTCATATTTTGTATTAATATCCTCAATCACTTTTTCCATATATATTCCTAATAATTACATAAGGGCGTTGTTTGGTTTCAGAAAATATCTTCGCCAAATAAATTCCTATTACTCCTATAAACGAGATAATCATCCCCCCTAATAACCAAATGGAAACCATGATGGAGGTCCAACCATTCAGAGGAGTTGCCATCAAAAAACGTTCGATAATCAGAAAGGATGCGTAACAAATAGCTCCGAAAAAAACGAAAATACCGCATAGGAAAATCATATGCAGCGGTGTTGCACTAAAAGAAGTGACTGCATTGATCATATGATTAATTTTTTTAAAAAAGCTGTAGGTGGTCGTGCTCTTTGTATGTTTATTTACTGTATAAGCACACTGCTTGAATCCAGTGATAACCCATAAACAGGAAATAACGGATTCGATTTCCTTATGACTTAACAAAGCGTTCACATATCGTCTTGTCATTAACCGAGCGGTGGTTATATTCTTAGGATGATCAATATTGATTAACCAATTTAAGAATACATAATAAATTTCCCCACTCCACCGTTCAAACCAACCCCCTTTACGATGTTCCTGCACACCATAAACTACATCAGATTGTGCAACTGACATTTGTTCAGAAAACGGGATTAGCCACTCGGGTTCCTCTTCCAAATCACTATCAATTAGAAAAACATAGTCTCCTTTGGAGTATTCCAGTCCGGCTCTCATGGCCTTATGATGGCCAAAATTACGTGAAAGATCGACAACGACCACATGATTATCACGCTCTGAAAGTAGTACTGTTTGTTCCAAGCTTTTATCAGGTGAGCCATCATTTACAAAAATAATTTCATAATCATCATCCGCGAATTTCTGCGCGATATGCGATACTCTTTGATAAAATTCATGAATAAATGCCTCAGATTTATAGAGGGTAGTAACAATTGAAAGTTTCATGTTTTTAAATGCTTCATGTAAGTTGATGAATTTTTACCACAGTTAAATAGCAGATCGAGGATGCTCACTTGATGGATAAAGTCACCCCATAATTGAGGATATTCATCATAATCAGAGTAGTCAAACCAAGTAAGTTTAATGTTTTGTGCAGTGAACACATCTTCTTCGATGTAATTCATGGCGGCGGGTCCTGAAATATATTCAGCAGCTCCCGCTTGCAGGCATAAATTGACTAATCGCTCCGTTTTCCCTTCTACTATATTATAATCCCATGAATTGCTAATAACGGTTGTTATCCCTAGATAATGGCATAAGGCTTTTATAAATTGGTGGTTTAATACCGAAAGATGCGTATATGAGTTGCTTAAGTAAAGAGGTTCAAGCCAAGCAGCAATTTCATCAAAATAAGGTGCCCGCTTATAGTTTTGCATTAATGATTTCCAATGATTTGGTGCCCAATCATTACCATCAATTTCAGTTTCCCGAATGGTTTGAAAATATTTGCCTTTAACTTTCACAGGAACAGTTAACCACTGGGGACCTTGTGATGTTTTGATCTGATTACGGTTCCGCCAATCACGTCGAGTAAATTGCATATCGTCAAAAAGAATGAGCTCATCAACAGCAGCAATCATGTCAAAATACCCTTTCCAAGGGATATAATTAGATTGCAGAATAGCAATTTTTTTTGGCAATCGTACGCTCTTGTTTAACTCTGGATAGTCCATAATATCAAAGCTCAAAATATGAAGTGAAGAAAAAGCCACGTGAGCAAAATCAAAAAAATAGTGCAAAAAACAATCCAATTTAGATTAATTTTTTGGATCATCTAAGGCTCTCTTAACAAAGAGAAGAGATATTCTCCATAACTATTTTTTGATAAAGCAAAAGCAGCTTTGGAGATTTCTTGATCGTTTAACCAACCGTTTCTCCACGCAATTTCTTCAAGGCATGCAACCTTAAATCCTTGTCTTTTTTCAATTGTTTCTACAAATGAGGCAGCCTCAAGAAGACTATCATGAGTGCCTGTATCGAGCCAGGCAAAACCACGACCAAGCAACTCAACATTCAGCATATTACGCTCAAGATAAGTTTGATTAATGCTGGTAATTTCTAGTTCCCCGCGAAGAGAAGGTCGTACATCATGAGCGACTTGTATCACATTATTATCATAAAAATATAATCCAGTGACAGCAAAATGTGATTTGGGATATTCTGGTTTTTCTTCTATCGATTTTACTTTTAAGTCTTCATCAAACTCTACAACACCAAAGCGGCTCGGATCATTAACTTGATACCCAAATACCGTTGCGCCTATGGTGCGTGAGGCTACTTCTTTGAGTTTTGAAGTAAATCCCTGGCCCCAAAAAATATTGTCGCCTAAAATGAGGCAAACCCCATCATTGCCAATAAAATCTTCACCAATTATAAATGCCTGAGCTATGCCTTCAGGTTTAGGCTGGACTTCATACTGTAAACGGATGCCAAAATCAGCTCCATCGCCTAATAAATTCATATAATTTTGAATGTCCTGGGGAGTAGAAATGATGAGAATATCCCTAAGTCCCGCAAGCATGAGAACTGATAAAGGGTAATAGATCAAAGGCTTATCATAAACAGGTAGCAAATGCTTGGATACACTTTTAGTTAAAGGGTATAAACGGGTTCCACTACCGCCAGCTAAAACGATTCCTTTCATTTTCTCTCTACATCCTGTAATTGAAATTCAGTAGCTTAAAAGGCATTCAATCTATTTGATAGAGTTCCATGAGAAATACCTTTGGATCAATTTATACATTCCAAAATAATAACAAGATAAATAATCTGAGTTAATTTAGAAGTCAGTGCATTTTTGTTGTAGTAATTTAACACGAGCCTATTTTATAGGCAATTATTAATGAAGTTCATTCAGTAGTATTCGTCTCTATGAACAAAAAAGAAAATCGCTTTTCTTTGAGATGTGTCAATTATATGATACACACTCAAGTGTGGGAGAGGAGACATTGTAAGGAGAACCAATGCAAAAAAAATTAACTATGGATTATTACTTGATACTCGTTACCGGTTTATTTTTTTGCGCATTGCTCATTTTTATTAGTTATTTTGTAGGACCTCTAAGCGATGAAAGTCTGCCTATAGCCACATCACTTCGTTTTATTAAAGGTCAACGTCCTTTTATTGATGATTTCTCTGCATTTATTCCCTTTGGATTACTGTTATATCCTTTAGTAAAATTAAGTTTATGGTTGCATCATGGAAATAATGAACTTATTTTGTTTTTAAGGCATAGCTATATTGTTTTTGTATTCTTTACTAGTGCTTATACTTTCATACTAATAAGAAAAACCTTACCCCTTATTTTATCGTTTTTTATCTTTTTTGGGATGAGTATATTTCATCCTTTTGGTATAAATAATTTTCATTACGATACCTTGGCTACGCTGCTATGGGCAAATATTCTTTTTCAATTTTTTAGTTTTCAATTTATTGAGCCCATAAGAAAAAGCCATTTAGTCGTTTTCTCATTACTTAATCTCATTCTCTGTATGGCTTATCCTACATTTCTTTTTTTCCTTATTCCTTTTTATCTGATTTTCTGCTTGTTCAGTCAGCATTCAAAAAAAATTTTCCTTTTTCATTTTTTGATTTCTAGTCTTGCAGGCTTGGCAATGGCTTGGATTATTTTTTATCATTTTGAGGTTTCAACCCAAGATCTGCATAATTTTTTAGATTTTCTACATCGTCTTAGTTTATCTTCTAACCAAAATATATTTGATAAATCTCTCGAGTTGACTCATCGAATAATTTCTAAGTATTTAATCAGTTTTCTGATTGCGTTAAGTATCTTATTTATTGCTTATATGGGTAGAAAATATTGGTTCATTTTATTAACGTGTTTTTTCAGTATCCTCGTAATTCCTTTATTTAAAGTTAATATTCAACACGCTATCCATACGGATACATTTTTTGTTCTAAACTACACGGGATTTTTGAGTTTCCCTATCTTTTTAATCTTTTTAAGAAAAGATGTAGAAGCTAGAAAATTATTCTTCTTTGTTGGACTCCCTTCTTTAGCAGCCGGTATTTTAACTAGTGTAACGGCACACATGCTTGATATGAATTGGATTATAGGTTTTTTCCCTGCTACTCTATTAACCTATTTATTTATCTTTTTTATTTTCCAAAAATATTTCAATGCCGTAAATTCATTACACTATTTTGCAACAAGAGCGGTCTTAATTTTTGGACTCATGGAGCTTGCTTTTTTTCAATGGAATTTTATTTATGGAGCAAATTATACCGGGGTCGCGCTCTATAAAAATTCGATAAAAGTGGATGTGCCGGGTCCTTTCAGTGGTCTGTATGTAACCCCTAAGTGTTATACAATTGTTACTGAACTACAAAAGGATCTGCACGTATTGGATGTTCCTTTTGCCAAAGGATTCGTTTATTTTGGTTTATTTTCTGCGGGTTATTTATTTCCAACGCAACTAAAGCCTGGGGAATATGTATTATATTCTGCTCCTGGTCAAAATCATTTTGGAGAAAAAATTAGGACGCCCAACTATGTATTTGATTTTTCGAAACTTTGGCGATTTCCTCCTGAGGTTTTAAATAATTATTTAGAAGGGGTTCATTACACGAAGATTGCCAGCCGGCAATTTTACGATATATATGCCTCAGAGCAGGTCAAAATTTTAGAGATTAAGGAAGACTTATTGTCATGAAGAACATAGATCTGAAGTATGCAATCATTAGTAGCGTATGAGCTTTAGAATAAAATTAATCCGACAATCAGGAGATCCATCGTACACTCCTCAGGAGGACGTGATTCAGGCCTCTCCGAATGACATGCGCACGAGTTCCTGTCTTTAATAGCAGAGCTAAATTTTGTAAAGGGGAATATAAATCACTGTATTAACCCAATTTTTGGGGCAAATCACTTAAATTCTTACTCCCAGTACAAAACATTGCAACTTTTAATTCATACTCAATTGTCTGCATGCATAGACTAACCTGTTCCGAAGATTCCAATGCGGCTTCAAGCAAGGGTCTTGCGTAACCCACGGTTGAGGCGCCCAGTGCAAAAAGCTTGGCAGCGTTTAAGCCGTTTGTAACACCGCCTGAACCCCAAATTTCGAAAGTAGGTTTTAGGGCGGCAGCTTGTTTAACAGAGGTTACAGTATCAATTCCCCAGTTACGAAATGTAATCGCTGCTTGTTGGCGAATAGGGTCATGGATTGCTCTATGTCCTTCAATTCGTCCCCAGTGAGTTCCTCCCAAGCCTCCTACATCAATTGCGGCAATGCCAATATCATTCAAACGGGTCATCGTGGCCTGAGAAAATCCACAACCAGTTTCTTTAACGATAATGGGTAAAGGTAGTTTTTTAACTAATTCAGCTAAGGCTTGCCAGCCTCCTTTATAGGTTGTTGTTCCTTCAGGTTGCATGCACTCTTGTAAGGGGTTGCAGTGAATAATTAATCCATTCGCTTGCAAAGCATCAGTTAAGCGTTGAATATCACATAGTGATGTGGTGATTAATTGGGCGATTCCTAGATTGCTGTATAAGTGGACTTGAGGAAAATCCCGGCGTAAACCGTGCCATTCAAAAGCTGCTTTGGGATCCGTGAGTTCTCGTCTTTGTGAGCCTACTCCCATAGCCCAACCATTCAACGCACAGGCTTCAATGAGGTTGTGATTGATGTGCTTTGCTCGGCGATGGCCTGCTGTCATGGAACTAATGAGAAAGGGTTTTTCTACTGCTTGGCCAAATCGGGAACTTTTAATACTGATTTCATCAAAATTTAAATCAGGAAGGGCGTCATGGATTAGATTGATGCGTTCGAAAGTACTGAGTTCTGCGGTTTGATTTTCAGGCATTAAGGCTAATTTGATGTGATCTTGTTTGCGTTGCTCAAACTCTTCATAATTATTCGTCATGGATTATATGCCTGCTCCGTTATCTGTAGTAAATACACCAAAAAGAATAGAGTCCCTGCAATGTACCTCTTTATGCCAGTATTTTCCACTTATTTTACTTTGTGAAGATTCTATTATGTGAAATAATTATACTATTTTTATGTCTGAGAACCTAATAGGATTCAATTACGAGGAACTATTTATGAGCACACCGCGAATAATTATTGGAATTACTGGTGCCTCAGGCATGATTTATGGAATACGCCTTTTAGAACTATTACGCCCTACATCAATTGAAACTCATTTGATCGTGAGTAAATCAGCCCAACTGACGCGTAAATATGAAAGCAACTTGTCACTTACCGAGGTAAAGGCATTAGCTGATGTTTATCATTCGTGGAATGATGTCGGTGCAAGTATTGCCAGTGGTTCTTTTCAGACCATGGGAATGATCATTGCTCCTTGTTCGATGAAAACTTTGGCAGAAATTGCGCATGGAACGAGTGATAATCTTATTGGTCGGGCAGCAGATGTGACTTTAAAAGAACGTAGAAGATTAGTACTCATGCCTCGTGAATCACCATTACATTTGGGGCATTTACAAAATATGGTCTCTTTGACCCAACAGGGCGCGATTATGTGTCCAGCAACGCCTGCGTTCTATACCAAACCAGAAACAATTGATGACATTATTAATTACAGCGTAGGTCGAATACTTGATCTGTTTAATATTGATGTAGGAATAACACGTTGGCAGGGATAACTCGCTGCCAAAATTTCGTGTTTTAACCAGGACTACAATTTCTTGTGTATTAACCTTTGGTATTGAGTTCAACCCAATTGGCATAAGCTTCCATAAATTTGTGCAAAAACTTTTGAGTGTCTTCCTTGGTAATATTTCCTTGCGCATCAAACAAATCTCCAGCCATTCCTATATAGGTTTCAGGCTGCTGAAGGGTTGGAATGTCTAAAAAGACAAATGATTGTCTTAAATGATTGTTGGCGCCAAATCCTCCAATCGCACCTGGAGAAACACTTATCACTGCGCCAGGGAGTTTGCTCCAAATGCTTTTACCGTAGGGTCGAGAACCCACATCAATTGCATTTTTAAGCACTCCAGGAACAGAGCGGTTGTATTCTGGGGTAACAAAGAGCACACCTTGGTAGGTTTTCATTTGTTCACGAAATTGGACCCAAGCTACGGGCGGTCTGTTTTCGTCATCTAGATCTTGGTTATATAGGGGCAAATCACCAATTTCAACAATTTGAAGGTTTAGAGATTTAGGTGCCAGAGAAATAAGTACTTTTGCCATTTTTCTATTGTAGGATTCTTTGCGCAAGCTTCCTACAATAACTGCGATTTTTTTACTCATATTTACGACTCCTTGTATGTTCAGCCTTACTTAGGCTATACCTGATTGATTATCAAAAACAACCCCAACTTCTTATTAAACAAGAAGATTCTTCAGGAATGAGCTTGTTACTTTCTTCAATAAACATAATTCTGCGGGCCAATGATCCATCGTGTCGGACCAGTTCGATGGTTTTTAACTCATTTAATAACTCATTGATATTGGTAATTTCATTATCACTGATTTTTTTTATTATTGCAGTCACCTTGGCTACATGATTTCGCATAAAATGCCCATGCAACCAGCGTAAAAGTAAATGGTCGTTCTTAGTATAGTCAAGCAGTAAGCGTTTTGCATTGCTTAGGTCGTCATCTTCAGCCTGATAGAGTTGGCTGTATGAATTCGGATAAATCATGTTGATTCGATAAAATTCACGAATCACGTCTTGATTACCAAGTTGTAGTGCATAATCAAATGCAGGACATAGGTTTGGTTTAATTGTTTCAGGATTGTGGTCGACTGCAAGTAGGGCTGCTACCGCTGAAGCTTGGTGTTCACGAACAGCTGCCATCAAGGCGGTTTCATGCTCCTCGTTTTCAGCATTTAATACGGCAAGCGAGTTATTTTTCGCTAAAATTGCTTTTATACTTTCAGTACACCCCGCCGCGGCTAAGCGAATTAATAGTGGAGATCTTGAATCGCCAAGGGGGGTGGTAAGAAAGGCGTCGTTATGATTTTTGTTTAAAAAATAATGAATAAGGGGCATTTTTTGCTGCAAGCACGCATACACCCAAAGTTCATCTTCTATCAGATTGCTGTTGGCAAGATGAGACTCTTTGAGCGTAGGATTGTCAGCGATATTAGTTATACGTAAATCACAATGACTTAATTCAATATGAGTTAAATCAAGAGTTGAGAGATCAAGTCCACGCAAATCCAGATGGTGCAATTGAATCGGTAACTGCAAATCAAAATGCGTAAGATGTTGATTTGCGATGCTCCAATAACATGCAAAATTAATGAGTTCTTTTTTCTGCAGTCTTCCAATTTTAAGCACATAATCATTAAGGAATTGATACCGTTCTTCTCTATTAAGATGCATGAACCATTGCTGCAAGGTTGGGCATAGGGCCAAAAATTCGGCTCCCAAAATATTTAGAAAAGCATACTCACTATTAATTTCTTGAATTTCTTTTACAAGAGTGAGCGTTTCGGCCCAAAGTTTTATTAAAAAATCCTTTCTTTCTGTTTCTAAAAACGGTTCTATATACTCATAAATCAACGGATAGTCTTGTAATACTGCCAAGTATTGCTTTGTGGCGAGTTTATTTTTTAATTGATTGCAGATGATTTCGATCAAATCATCGATTGATTGATAATGAAAGAGATCGATATAGGGTTGTTTTTCATATTGTAACAAACAACTATAGTAGGATATTGCACCTTTTTGTAACGATTTCGCCAGAGCACTTAATGCTTTAAGTGAGGGAAATAATGCATCACTTAAACCTTTCTCAGGACCAAAGGGCAGATTATCATTAAAAGGGTAACTTTTTTTAAAAATCTCATGTTGTTCGGTTACCCATTCCTTCAATTTTTCATCGACAGGGGCTGTCTCTTCCTCTCCTAAAGGTGTTCCTTTAAGTTGATAAAAATAAAGATATTTATTAAATAAAACGATATTCTCTTGCATCAAATTTTTTAGAACCTGGGCACTAAATGTCTGGTATTCTTTCATGACGTTGCTTACGGGTTCGGCATTACTTTCTAATGGCTGTTCGGATGCTTGCCAGGGATTTCCTAAGTTTTCAATTGTTTCAAGAATTGAACCTTTGGCTACATGGCGAATAGTTTGAGCATACAGCATTTGACTTGTATCAACGCGTTTGCTTTCAATAAGAAGTCTAATGATTTCTTCAGATGGTTGTTTATTTTCTTTAGGGTACATTGCAAACCATAAAGCAGAACAACCTGTTGGGGTTATATGGTTTAAGTCGAGGTGAGGATTTTCAGATAAAAACTCCACTAATTGATTGGGTTCTTGTGCATCAATCAGGGTACAAAGTTGAGAATATAAGGACATAATAAATCACACAATTTTTGCGAGAGTGTATCATAGTGAGTGAAAAACCAGCAAAAAATATTGGGCAAAGATATTGATTATCGGGGGAGTTTGACTTAATGGGGTAAATTTTAAATAAAAAACTCCCTATCCTCTAAAATATTCTCATATTTAAGTGAATAGGGAGTTTCAGTAAATGAATTAGACTACTTCAACTTCTTCAGCTTGAGGACCTTTTTGTCCGTTGCTTGGCTTGAACATTACTGTTGCACCTTCAGCAAGAGTTTTAAACCCGGTGCCTAGAATTGCACTGAAATGCACAAAATAATCTTTACCGCCACTTTCTAAAAAACCGAAACCTTTGGACTCATTAAACCACTTTACTGTACCGCGAATTTTTTCTGACATGTTAATTTCCTAAATTGTTACCAGGACATTGTAGCATTATTTTATTAATTGTGCTGTTTTTTTATTAAATATTTTTAAATTTTTTTACATTTAATGCAAAAACAGCAAATAATGCTACCACATCATAGAGCATTTTGACTAAAAATTCTAATACTTTGGAATCTTTTAGCCTTTTGTTGTGAGTCAGTGGATTTGCAGAACTTATTAAAGTAATTAGAAGGACTCATTGTCCAGGGATTTCAATGAGCTCAAGACCATCTTCTTTTTTTAGAAAAGTAAAAATAATTCCTGAACAAAAAGTAAGAGCTCCTAGCATAAGAAACGTATCATGGAATATCTCAACGGATAGCGCATTATCTACAGAATACATAGAGGTAAAAATACCAAGTAAGATTGCTGATATGGCAACACCGAAACTTTGGGCTAATTGTTGAATGGTGCTCATAATACTGGTTGCGGCACTCATATTGTTTTCAGTAATGTTGGCATAGGCCAAAGAATTCATGCCCGTATACTGTAGTGCAATAAGAAATCCATATAGAAAAGTTAAAAATGCGATGCTGTATGTGGATGAATGTTGATTGATGGAGAAAAAAGACCAAAGAGAAAGACTCACAAGGATGGTATTTAAAATTAATAAATTTTTATAACCAAACCACCGTAGTATAGAAAAGGATAAAGGTTTTACTAATAAAACGCCCAAAGCGATCGGCGCGAGCAGCAGGCCAGATAGGCGGGGCGAATAGCCGAGTCCAATTTGTAACAGCAAAGGCAATAAAAAGGGGACGCCGCCAAAACCCAGGCGAGCTAATATATTGCCCACAACCGAAATACAAAATGTACGGGTACGTAAGAGCTCTACTTTAACGATAGGGTGCTTTCTTTTATAGGAGTGTTTGGTATATCCACCCAATAAAAGAAATGAAATCATGAAGGCAGTAAAGATTTCTACGGTTGAAGCAGTTGACTCACTAACCATGGATAAACCAAAGGTTAAGGTAGCTAATCCACTGCCAAAAAGAATAAAGCCTAGTTTATCAAGTGGAGGAACTGGGCGAGGGGGCATAGAGGGTAATAATTTGCTTGATAAAATTACAGCAAGTACTCCGAAAGGAATATTAACCCAAAAAATCCAACGCCAAGAAAAGCGATAAGTAATAATTCCGCCTAACAATGGTCCAAGCATCATGCCCAATGAGGCAACCATCACCACGATACTCATTTTGGCGATTAATTCATGTCGTTCACAAGTTCGTAAAATAATGAGTCGGCCAATAGGGATGGTGAGAGAACCCCCCAAGCCTTGAAGGATTCGTGCACAGATTAATTGTCCTAAGTTATTAGTAAACCCGCACCAAATTGAACTTAAAGTGAATACAGCGATGGCTGCGATAAAAACAGTTTTCATACCAAATTTATCGGCAATCCAACCACTAATCGGAATAAAGATTGCTAAGCTCAAAAGGTAACTGATTAGTGCTAATTTCAAGTCAATGGGATTGACATTTAAACTCTGCGCCATCACTGGAATTGCGGTGTTAATAATGGTGGTATCAACCGCTTCCATAAACATAGCAAACGAAATAATGAACAAGATGATATTTTTTTTCATAAGTTCAGTATAGCAAATAGGGATGAGTCAATGGTAGCGTTGGAGTGGGCGCCGCAGCATTTTTAAATTAAGGTTTCTTAACTTTCTTCCAACGTCCCGCGGCTTGTCCGCGGGATCAAGTGATTTAGTTCATTCCTAGATCTTGCGGACAAGAAGATCAAATTTCAAGGATAACTATTCTAGGTTACTCGTCACTGATTCTATAAATACAAATCAGGACTCACCTAACAAATTTTTTAATCCGGCTAAATGAGATTTGGCCAAATTTTTTGATTGTTCTTCAGAACGTTCCACATTTTTACCAAACCATTCCAAATGTTCTGGGGGTAGTTCCTCCAGGAAGCGGCTGGGTAAGCAATCTTGTAATTCGCCCGCACGACGTCTTTGTTTGGCTAAGGTAAAACATAATCCCTTTTGGGCACGGGTAATGCCTACATATGCTAAGCGTCTTTCTTCTTCAATTTGGTCTTCATCAATACTTACCCGATGCGGCAATAATTCTTCTTCCATGCCGACCAGATAAACGTAAGGAAATTCCAAGCCCTTGGATGCGTGTAAGGTCATTAGCTGCAAGGTTTCGTTATCCTGCTCATCTGCTTGTTCAAGAATATCGATCAAAATTAATTTATTAATCGCCTCGGCTAATGTTTGCTCGGGTTTTTTTGCTAATAAACGCCCGACCCACTCTATTAGTTCCCAGACATTGTCCATCTTTTTTTGTGCTTTTGCAGGAGTATCACATTGTTCATAGATATGGGCTTCATAACCGCTGTCTTCTACCATCTGTTTTAAGTGCTCTATAATCGAGCCCATGGTTAATCGTTTTTTTGTTTCTTCAATCCATGATTTAAAAACTTGTAATGCCGCTCGAGGCTTTTCTGCAACATGTTCACTAAGCGCAAGATGGTCTGCGGAGGCATAAAGACTAATCCCTCGGCTTTGTGCATAGTGCCCCAGTGAATCAAGACTGGTTTCGCCAATGCCACGCTTTGGGGTGTTAATTACTCTTAAAAAAGCAGCGTCATCAGCTTCATTGCACAAAAGTTTTAGGTAGGCAAACACGTCTTTAACTTCTGCTTTGGCGAACCATGATTGTCCTCCACTAATAGTATAAGGAATACTATAATGGCGGAGTACTTTTTCAAATACACGTGACTGATGATTGCCACGATATAAAATTGCATAATCTCCATATTCCGTTCTGGTTCGTAGTTTGTGGCTTATTAAATCAGCAACTACCTGTTCTGCTTCGTCATTCTCATCTTTGCAACGGATCACTCTTAAGAGTTCACCATGACCAAGTTCACTCCATAGTTTTTTTTCAAATAGGTGTTGGTTATTAGCGATAAGATGGTTGGCCGTGTGTAAAATAATATTGGTCGAGCGGTAATTTTGTTCTAACTTTATTATTTTTAATTGCGGATAATCATGCTGCAATTGTTTCAAATTTTCAGGTTTAGCACCTCGCCAGGCGTAAATTGATTGATCATCATCGCCTACCACCGTAAAGCGGGCTTGGATTCCAGTTAATTTTTTTACCAAAAGGTATTGGCTTGTATTTGAGTCTTGGTATTCATCCACCAGTAAATGGCGGATTTTGTTTTGCCAAAAATCTAATACGGAAGAATGCTCATTAAGAAGACTGACAGGGAGACGAATTAAATCGTCAAAATCAACGGCATTATATGCCTTAAGCGCCTGCTGATAACGGGGGTACAATAGAGCGGCTTCTTCATAAAAAGGGGTGTCCGGACTGTTTTTGATAACCTGGTCTGGCGTAAGAAGGTCGTTTTTCCAGCGCGAAATTTGCTGTTGGATTTGGAAAATGAATTCTCGTTCGGTTGCTTTATTTGCGGGTAAAAAACTGCGTAAGATTTGCAAACAATCTTCGCTGTCAAAAATAGAAAATCCTTTTTTCAGTTCACATAAGGCATAATCACGTTTGAGAATGCTTAATCCCAAAGTATGGAACGTTGCTATTTTTAAACCGCGACGATTCGCTGCGGGCAGAACGGCGGCAACGCGAGCACGCATTTCATTGGCTGTTTTGTTCGTAAAAGTTACGGCACATATTGTATTGGCGGCGTAGCCACATGTGTTAATTAAATAGCCGATTTTTTGCGTTATTACTCGTGTTTTACCGCTTCCAGCTCCAGCAAGAACTAATAAAGGTCCATCTATATAGCGTACCGCTGCCATTTGTTGGCTATTCAACATCTTAAAAGGACTCGCTCAAAAAAGAGCGATTATTGCCCGCTTAGGCATTGTGAATCAACTACTAATTTATAGAGCGTTCGACGTCAAATTCTTCTTCAGTATCAATTTCAATGAATTCAGGTTTAGTTTCTGGTTCCTTAGGTTCTTCGATACCAAAAACGACTTTATCAATCGTTTTAAATAAAGGGGCTAGAATATTTTTATCTCTCATGATTAATCCTTTAATATTTTCGGAGGGAGGTTTTAAAAGCATAGTTCAAAATCATTTTTTCTCCAGGAAAAAATACAAAAAAATTATGATATACTTTGCACAGTCACGAGATTTTATTTAGGGTCAGTTTCACTCCCTATTTTGGCGCATCCCTTATTTTTTGTGCTCTCACACTCTCATACCGTGTATGTATGCTGTGCTTCGATGATTAAAAATAAAGAGGGTGATTCAATCTAGAATATTGTATAGCTGACCCTCGTTTGCCGTAATTTTATTTGAGCCCATTATGAAAGAATCCGACACGCTTCAACGCTTTATTTTTGAACATGCCAATATTCGTGGTGAAATTGTTCATATTGAAAATACGTACCAAAATATTATGAGCCAGCGGGATTATCCACCCATGGTTAAAAATTTGTTAGGAGAAGCGATTGTTTCTTGTCTTCTGTTAGCATCCAGTATTAAGTTTCAGGGCAGTTTAAATCTACAATTTCAGGGAGATAAGCGGCTTCCTTTATTATTGGTTCAGTGTGACCATGAGTTTAATGTGAGGGCTTTTGCCCAATTTATTGAGCATTTGGAAACCAAGGAATATGCCACAGCTTTCCTTGAAGGCCAGATGGTAATCACCATTAATCAATACAATCAAACAAGCTCCTATCAAAGTATGGTTCCCATTCAGTCAACCTCCATGAGCGAAAATTTAATGAGTTATTTTGCTCAATCCGAGCAAGTATCCACACGAGTTTGGTTGGCCGTGAATGATAATGCCGCAGCTGGGATGTTGCTGCAGTTAATGCCGGGTGAAGATACCGTACAAAGAGAGCAATTCTGGGAATATGCAGTGCAATTAGGCCAAACAGTGAGTGAGCATGAATTACTTACATTGGATAATGAGACATTACTTTATCGTCTTTATCATGAAACGGAGTTGAGGATATTTGATAGCCGTAAAACTCAATTCAAGTGTCGGTGCAGTCTGGAGAAAATGAAACAGGTATTGGCCGTTTTAGGTGAGGACGATGCAAAAGCATTGTTACAAGAAGAAGGTGAAGTGGCGATTCGATGTGATTTTTGCAATAAAAAATATACGTTTGATCCCATTGATGTAGCGATGTTATTTCATAAGGGATGATGATGGGTGGCCTGGGTGTGAAGTCGTACCCCAAGTAGAATTATTCTCTACAACCCGGGCTGCCTTAGGCTACGAATTCAATTATTGTAAAGTAAATTTTATTGAAGATAGCATTCCTTTATCCGCTTGAATGAGCTCCACACATTCCCCACGCATGGCTTGCAGTACATGTTGTAATCTAATAAATTGCTCGCTGAGTTGAGTGTATAGATCCGTTGAGTGTTTCCCTTCTAACTCACCAATAGTCAAATAGGCGGCTTGTCCCATTTCCGAAAAATACTCAAGACTGACGTGTCTCCTTTTTGCAATTCCGGGAAATAGACCGCAACAGAGTAGGCTTTTATCCCCTACATCGCGTAGTAATTCCATTTGCAGGGTTTTGGGCCTATTTATGGATTCAAGAAAATCGAGTGCAACAATGGATTCGATGAGTTTAGGTCCTTGAGAAAAACGCATTAATAAAAATACCAAATAACTTTCAGTATTTTCAGTGAGCATAAGCTGTGTCGCAGCTTGCGCCTCATTAACCAAAGCATGCCATTGGCTAATGTCAGTGGGATGTAAAATTAATTGTTTCATAATTACTCCCTATTTTTTACCCCTCTCTTTTATTTTAGCAGCTAAAAAAAAATTGGTAGGTTATAAAGCAAGTTATTGAGTTGCAATAGGTATTCCCTACTTGCGCTACTCGGCACCCGGCTACAAATTAATAGGGGGGGGAATTTGAGTTTGCTATACTAAAATACAAGAAGCTGATAGGTTTTAGCTGCTTATTGATGTATAATGTCAAAACTATGAACAAATACTCTGCTTTTTCCTTCAAAGGTTATTTATGATTGATCAGATTCGCAACATTGCTATTATCGCCCACGTTGACCATGGTAAAACCACGTTAGTAGATAAATTACTGCAACAAACAGGTACATTAAATGAGAGAGCGCCTAAAGTTGAGCGCGTAATGGATTCCAATGCTTTAGAAAAAGAACGAGGCATTACCATTCTTGCCAAAAATACATGTGTATATTGGAAAGAGCATCAAATTAATATTGTTGATACCCCAGGACATGCTGATTTTGGTGGGGAAGTTGAGCGTATTTTATCGATGGTTGATAGTGTGTTGTTGCTGGTTGATGCAGTTGACGGACCTATGCCACAAACACGTTTTGTGACTCAAAAAGCGTTTGCCCGTGGATTAAATCCTATTGTAGTGATTAATAAAATCGACCGTCCGGGAGCAAGACCACATTGGGTTATGGATCAAGTATTTGATCTTTTTGATAATTTGGGTGCAACAGATGCACAATTGGATTTTCCTGTAGTTTATACTTCTGCATTAAATGGTTATGCTAAGTTGAATTTGGAAGATGAAGCGACCGACATGAGTGCTTTATTACAAACCATTATTGATGAAGTTGAAGCACCAAAAGTGGATGCGAATGGTCCTTTCCAAATGCAAATTAGTTCTCTCGATTATTCATCTTATGTCGGTACGATTGGCATAGGTCGTATTACTCGAGGACAAATTAAAGCAAAATCCGCAGTGAAGATTATTGATAAAGACGGCAACATTCGTGCTGGTCGATTATTGCAATTATTAGGTTTCAAAGGCCTTGAGCGTACTGAAGTTGAAGAGGCCGGTGCGGGCAATATTATTGCCATTACAGGTATTGAAGGCATTAAAATTTCTGACACGATTTGTGATCCTAATCAGGTCGAAGCATTACCGGTGCTTTCTGTTGATGAGCCAACAATTAGCATGACCTTCCAAGTGAATGATTCGCCTTTTGCAGGCCAGGAAGGAAAATTTGTGACCTCGCGAAAAATTCGTGAGCGTTTAGATACAGAATTATTGCATAATGTGGCTTTACGTGTTGAGGATTGTGACGATCCTGATAAGTTCCGTGTATCTGGTCGTGGTGAACTCCATTTATCCATTCTCATCGAGACGATGCGTCGTGAAGGCTATGAATTAGCGATTAGTAAACCAGAAGTGATTATTCGCGAAGTCGATGGTGAGCAACAAGAGCCTTATGAGCATTTGACTGTGGACGTCGAAGAAAATCACCAGGGTTCGATTATGGAAAAGCTGGGTGAGCGTCGTGGTGAACTACAAAATATGGTTCCTGATGGCAAAGGAAGAGTACGCCTTGACTATATGATTCCTACCCGAGGCCTTATTGGTTTTCATAATGAATTCTTGTCTTCTACCTCCGGTACAGGTTTAATGTATCATGTTTACGATCATTATGGTCCGGCCATTAAAGGACGAATTGGGAAGCGTGCAAATGGCGTTTTGATTGCCAATTGTCAAGGAATGGCTCGTGCTTTTGCTTTGTTCAACCTGCAAGATCGTGGTAGGTTATTTGTTGAGCCGCAAACAGTTTGTTATGAAGGGATGATTGTTGGAATCCATGCCCGTGATAATGATTTAGTTGTGAATGTGACTAAAGAAAAGCAATTAACTAATATTCGTGCTTCAGGTTCCGACGAAAACATTATATTAACTCCTGCAGTCAAATTAACTTTGGAGCAGGCATTGGAATTTATTGATGATGATGAATTAGTGGAAGTTACTCCTGATTCGATTCGAATAAGAAAAAAATCATTGAAAGAACATGAACGAAAAAAAGCATCAAGAACAGCAAACATTGAAGAATAAATTTAAACGGATCGTTTTGTATGCACGTCAGCACCGAGCCAATCCAGGGGTAAATGAAAGTTTAGGCCGTTTGATTGAGTTTCTGGAAAAGCAAGACGTGCAAATTTATCAAGACATTGATACCGCTTCGGGCTTTGATGTGAAAATTCCCGTGTTGCCCAGAGAAGATATGGGGAAAAAAAATGATTTGATCATTGTTGTCGGGGGTGATGGAAGTTTGCTGTCAGCGGCCCGCATGGCGATTAAAGTGGATACACCCGTAATAGGAATCAACCGCGGACGCCTGGGATTCCTTACCGACATTTTGCCTCATGAACTGGAAAAGCAGCTCGGTGCAGTTCTTCGAGGCGATTATGAAGAAGAAAAGCGTTTTCTTTTACATACTCGAATTTACGATGAACATCATACTTATTTTGAGGGTGATGCACTCAATGACGTAGTATTAGGTCGTGGTCAAGAAACACATCTCATTGAATTTTCAGTACATGTCAATCAACAATTGGTGAGTCATTATCGCTCCGACGGTATGATTCTATCGACACCGACTGGTTCTACTGCCTACGCGCTATCTGCGGGTGGTCCAATAATGCATCCACAATTGAATGCCATCGTGCTTGTGCCTATGTTTTCCCATAGTTTGAGTTCACGTCCATTGGTTATTGACGGCGAAGCTAAAATTGAACTGCATATCAGCCAATTTAATGAGGCCGATTTGCGAGTGAGTTGTGATGGTCATGAATCAAGAATGGTCAAACCCGGACAAAAAGTTGCTATTCAAAAAAATGATCATCAATTACGTCTGCTACACCCTCTTGATTATCATTATTATGATACATTACGATCAAAACTTGGTTGGGAATCTAAACATCAAGGATAGGATTGAACATGCTCACCACTTTGTGCATTGAACAGTTTGCAATTGTACAACACTTGGAGTTGGATTTTACTCAAGGGATGACTGCCTTCACTGGTGAAACAGGAGCAGGTAAGTCCATTATGATCGATGCTTTGATGCTTGCTTTAGGTGATCGAGCAGATGCTTCGGTTATTAGACCTGGCCAGGAAAAATGCGACATCACCGCCGGATTTTTTGTGGGGCCAGGTTCGGAACCTGCCCAATGGCTTGCTGAACACGATATTCCTTGTGATGATGGTGAAATATATTTGCGGCGTGTGATTTATGCCGAAGGTCGTTCCAAATCCTATATTAATGGCCAACCATTTCCATTACAAAAAGTAAAAGAACTCAGTGAAAAGCTGGTCCATATTCACGGACAACATCAGCATCAAACATTAATGCACCATGGAACACATCGTCAGCAGTTGGATCAATATGGCAAAAATCATCCATTACTTGAAGAAGTAGCCCAACTCTACAAACAATGTCACAAAATACATCAAGAAATAGAGGCATTGCAAAGCCAGGAACAACAAGTAGATAAAATTGCATTACTACAGTTTCAAATTGATGAGTTATCAGCGTTGAATTTGCAAGAAAATGAAATTGAGACTTTATATCAAGAACATCAAATGTTGCATCATGCAAAAGATTATTTGCAAAAAAGTCAGCAAATTAATGGATTATTAAATTCTGAGGATGAACCCAACATTTGTACCAGTTTAAATCAGATTTTGCACTCCCTGAGTCAATTACCACAAGAACAAGCTCAAATCAGAAATACTGTGGAGTTGATTAATGGGGCACTAATTCAGTGCGAGGAAGCGATTGATGAGATGCAACAATTTGCGGAGCGTATTTACCTGGATCCAGAGCGATTACATGAAATCGAAACCCGTATGAGTTCCATACATCAGCTCGCGCGTAAATATCATATTGATAGCAGTCAACTCCATGAGCATGCTCGAAACTTACAAAACGAATTAGATCAGCTGCAAGATGGCGAAAGCAGATTAGCAAAATTAAAAATAGACCATTGTCAATTAGTTGCAACCTATGAAAAAGCTGCATTTAAATTAAGAGAAGTGCGGCAAGCACAGGCAAAAAAACTGGCGAAAGAAATCACAGCCAGTATCCAACAGCTTGGTATGCCTAAAGGCCGGGTGGAAATTGAACTATCTCCTTTAGAAAAAATGCAACTCCATGGCCTGGATAAAGTGGAATACAAGGTGTGTACTAACCCGGGGATGGAGCTGGATTCATTAAGTAAAGTGGCATCAGGTGGTGAGCTTTCGCGAATTAGTTTATCCATCCAAATGATTACTGCCCAACAAGGTACTACCCCTACCTTATTATTCGATGAAGTTGATGTTGGTATTGGTGGGGCTACCGCTGCTTTAGTTGGGCAAATGCTGCGTAAATTAGGTGAGCGTTTGCAAGTATTTTGTGTGACACACCAACCTCAGGTTGCTGCTGCCGCTCATAACCATTTTATGGTTGAAAAGCGAAGTGATAATAAAGAGACGTTTACCCATATTTCGTTACTGCAATCTACCGAAAAAATTGATGAAATAGCACGCATGTTGGGGGGGTTGAAAATAACAGAGCAAACTCGCTCCCATGCCAAAGAACTGCTACTACAAAGTAACTAAGAGCTGTTGAATATATGGAGTCATTCCCGTGAGGGAATGACAAAAATTTTAGTTTCGTCAACTGTATGAAGGCGTAAGCCGTAACTCGGGATGTGCTAGGGGCCCAGGTTTCGCTTCACTTTACCCTGGCAACACTCTTAAGTTGACCAGTGAGCCCAGCCGTACATCTTTATGCCGATTTCAATGCTTCACTAAGTGAAATAAAGTGGTAGCCATGTTCTTCAAACATGTGCAGTAAATCATCTAAAAAATAACCATTCAGCAAATTAGCATGGATGAGTAAAATTTGTTTTCCGGGTGTATTTTTTTCGGCCGATAATGTGCGTTGCCAGACATATTCAAGATAGCGTTGTTTAAACTCAGTTAATGAGGCATTTGGATTCTGTTTCAATAGCATTATTAATTTCGAATTAAATTCGAAATCCTTACTATCAATGGTCACTGGAGCAATAGTGTAATCATTTTTACTTAAATAGTGGCGAATAACACTTTTTTTCCAAAATTTGCCTTCCGAAAGATAGGGGTAACGAAAATATTTTGGCTGTGACATAAATGGGGCAAGGACTTTATCAGCCTTAATGAGATCGTTAATGTAATCGTCATAAGAAACCCGTTTTAATTTCAAATGGGCGTAACTGTGGTTTCCTAATTCCAATCCATTTTGTTTAAATACCTGAAATTGTTTTATAGTTTCGTCATTAACCCGATTACCAATCATAAAGCCTATTGCTGGAACTTGATGTTTTACAAGGCTGTTAACCATTTTTTCAAAAGTTTCATAGGGTGTTTTAATAAGAGGTAAGTCATCAATGGTAATTGCAACACTCCGTTGTTCAGCAAAGCTGACCCCAGCAAATAGGAAAAATACAGCAATAGCATGATACAGAATTTTTTTCAAAATAGTACTCCAAACATGGTATTGGTAAAACGTTATGGTTAATTGTTAAACCGAACTAACTCGATATCAGGTGACTATGTTTGCATAGAAACGCGATAGTTCCAATAGCTAATATTAGAGCTGTTGAGCCACCCTATCTATAGAAGATAGGGCGATACACGGAGGATCATTGGATTATGAATCAACTATTACATTGCATTAATGCGTTCCGGTAATGCATCCATGAACTCTTGGGTTGTAGTTTTACCACCTTTTCGTAAAGCAAATAGTCGAGGTTGAGCATAAATAGGATTATCTTTGGCCTGATTAAGTACATCGTTTACTGAAGAATTATCAGAAAGAGTGGCACGAATTTTACTTTTTAATTGTTTTAATTGTTCTTTTTTATCCGCTGCTACTTTAGGATTAATACTCACAGTGTCTAAGTGTTTGCGCTCATATTTTTCTATGAGTGACACAGTATGTTCAATATTCCATTCTTTTGAAGGATGTTTTGCATCTTTTTCCAGTGAAATATGGACCCCTTTTGGAGTTCCTAATTGGTTATTCCATGCTTGAGAAAAGCTTAATGCCTTGGGTTGTGAATCCTGCTCAAATTCAATCGGGGCGGGGTTTATTTTGCTTGCTAAGTAATCCCAGCTGGCTGCAAGAAAATATACAGGGGAGGGTAGAAATTTAAGAAATTTGGTTGGAATGTCGGTATCCTGTTCGTTTTCCGCTGGAATTCCTAATTGTTTATTCCATGCTTGAGAAAAACTGAGTGCCTTGGGTTGTGAATCCTGCTCTGAGTCAATCGGAGCTGGGTTCATTTTACTTCCTAAGTAATCCCAGCTGGCTGCAAGAAAATATATAGGAGAGGCTAGAAATTTAAGAAGTAGTGTTGGAATGTCAGTCCCATGTTCGTTTTCCGCTTCAGAATCTAGGCGCTCCTCCAGCAGGGTTTTCTTCTTATGAGAATTAGATCCAACGAAATAGTGGGCATCTTCAAAACCTTCACTAATAATTGCTACTAGCGCAGCCACTATTTGAGGAACCCCAGGCATGCGATCTGAGGTTAGCGCAACGCTGACTAAATGACCAAAGAAAAGGAGAATGCGTAAGGGGGTAATTGTTAATTTTAATAGAATACGAAATGGGTTAAGCATCTGCAGCCAATTTTCTGTCTCCCACATATGGGTAAGTCCAGAAGAAAGTGATTTGTAAGTACTCTTCACTATATTTTCAGAATCGGCTTTCAATGCCTCATACATCATTTCTAGTGATTCAAAAGAGTTTTGTACATTAAAAGAAATAGCGGATAAGCCCGTGATAAAGGGGTTAATTACACCCATAACAAAACTGGGAATTTTTTTCATCCACTCAAATAAAGGGCGAGCACTTGTTGCCACCGTCCACCAAGTACCTGCAGTACAAACAGTAAGTGCAATGGCTAAACTAACTAAGAATATAGCTAGGGCAGCCATAAAGAGGTTACGGGTTGTTAAGCCTTCGCTCAGATCATCTCTTAGTTTGGTGTACCATTTTTTTATGGTGTCATTGTTAATGAGATCGGTAATCGTGTTATAAGTCAACATCCCATAAGCCGCCCCAGCAATTACTGCCATAGGAACAACCAGGATTGGCCAAAAAGCAAAAGGAATCATGGCCATTAAAGGAATCACGCTAAAGGCTTCAACAATGAGGTAGGTGCTACCAAGTCCCATAAACGTTGCAGCAAGAAGACTAAAGCCTTTAACAAAATTAAAAGTGGATTGGCGTTTTTCTAGGCGTTCTTGCCATTCACTTTGTCCCCGTTGTTTAAGCCAGTCTCTTAGTCGCTCTGTATAAACGGATAATTTCTCTGTTTCCTTTTTCTTGGTCGCAAATAATTGTAATGCGAACCATTTTTCCATGTCCGACAAAGTTTTTTCGATTTGTTTTTTGTGTTTTTTGCTCTCTTTATCGAGGTGTTTGTGGTTAAACTCGCTCAGCAGTTTGAGTTGAGTCTCATAATCTTTGAAAAACTGAGGGCATTCTTTAGAATCGGTATTTTCTGGAAAATGTTCAAGCAAATACTCTTTAGCTAAATGATTCTCCAGGTAATTACTTTTAAAAAGTTTTTTGAATGATCCTTTTATGTTTTGTAAATAAACTTCACCTTCATAGGCAACTGAGAGCCCAAAGGCAGCAAATGCCAGAGATAAAGCGGGATATAAGGCATACATCCCTCCAAAACTTAAAAAACCAAGAATTAAACTGGCGCCTACAGTAAGAGAAGCCAGAGCAAGGTAACGAGGAATTTTTTTGAATCTTTTTTTTGTTACTGCCATTTATTTGCTCAATTAATGGATTGGGGTTCAACTCTATCCCAAATGAAAATGATTATCAATAGCGATAAGTTTAAAAAAAAGACATGTGGCTATTTTTTTAGTGAAGAAAACTTAAATTAAACAGTGGATTCAACTGCCGAATTTAGGTAAAGTGAGTTTTCACGCTGTAAATATATTTAAAATTTAATTTTAACTTAGGAGTAGAAATGCGTTTGAATCAATGGATGACCTATATTGCACTGGGCTCAGCGCTTGCAAGTGCGAATGTTTTGGCAGCTAATGCCCCTGTTCATGAGCAGTTACAAGTGCCTCAATGTCTTGCTGCAAAAATTGCTACTCCTTATGAGGTTTTAGCAGAAAATAAACAATTTAAGATTATTGATATCGCTGCAGCTGATGTAGATGCCCTGACTCATTTGGCAGATGAAGCAAATTGTGGCCGTTTTGTGAATGTCAGCCACCATATAATTGGTTCTTTACTGCAAGCAAAAAAACAATCTGCGCAACGAGTTCTACAGAAAAAAACAATTAAAAAATTACAGCCACAAAGTACAGTTTATGAAATTAAACACCAGGATGAAGTCAATGCGGCATTACAGGATGTAACTCCAGCTAATATTTGGAATACTTTGACAAAACTTACTTCGTTTCATAACCGTTCCGCTACCAAAGATACAGGCGTGGATGCTGCACGTTGGCTAAAAAAGACTTTTGAAGACATGGCCCAAGCCAACGGTCGCACTGATACAGCCACATTTTTTGTGAAAACAGGCACTTATTATAAGCAACCTTCATTAGTGACCGTGATTGGTAAAGACATTAATGCACCAGCTGTTGTAATTGGCGCGCATATGGATACACTGGATGGCCGTATGCCAGGGGCTGGAGATGATGGTAGTGGTTCTTCATCAATTATGGAAATGGCTCGGGTTTTGCTGTCCTCTAAAACAACCTTTAAGCGCCCAATTTATATTATTTGGTATGCAGCTGAAGAGCGAGGTTTGGTCGGTTCTCAATATGTAGTTGAGCATTTTATGGATAATTCGATTCCCGTAAAAGCGGCCATTCAGTTTGATATGACTGGATATCGAGTGGATTCCGAAGACCCAACAATGTGGGTATTTACTGATTACACCAATAAGAGTTTAAGTAATTTCGTAGCCGAATTAATCAACAATTATGTTCAAGTTCCCGTTGCCTATTCAGAGTGTGGCTATGGTTGCAGTGACCATGCTTCTTGGGATGAAGTAGGTATTCCAGCTGCATTCCCATGTGAGTCTAATTTTGAAGATCACAACCCCTACATTCATAGTTCTCAAGATACCATGGACAGATTAAGTCTTGAACATATGACTAATTTCTCTAAGTTGGCATTGGCTTTTGCTATTGAAATGGCATCAGAATAATCTAGATTGCTTACTAGTTCACCTGCCTCCCACGGCTCATTCGTGGTAGGCCGGTGGGACACTGAGTCAAGGATGGAGTTTCTGAGATATGGGTAAGATATAGTTCATAGAGGTGATTGTTTTTCTTTAATGATGTGAGATGTAATGATGAATCGAGCAATAAATAAAGTAGGGCTTTTTCTGGGTATATTTTTAAGCAGTATGAGCTTCGTTGTGAATGCGGGGAAGCTTCTCCCTCCTTGGTACTTATTAAACAATCAGTTAAGTGCCACCTTAAATGCAGATCCTTGTGTACACGTAGGTAATTTAGCTGGTGATGGGCTTGAAATGGAAATTAAAGTTACAGTTTGTAATGAGGATAAAGCACGTGCATTAGCCTCTTTTATCAACCGTGTGCATGAATATGGAGATAAATTAGCAGTTACGGTCAAAGTTTATTCTGATTCTATTCCTGTCGAAGCAAATACACCCAGTACTCCAGATGAAGCTGTGGAACTGATTAATATAGCCCTCAAAGGGAATGAATATTTTGTGGGTGCAGGACTTGGCACACGACAACATGATGGGACTGCCTATGCACTATTTAAACCCATGGTTGTGCAATATTATGCTGATGACACAAGTGATTGGTATCTTAATAAGAATGAAGTAGCGGCTAAAGCTTTTGGGGCTGTGTTTAATATAGACCCATATATTGAGGGTGCGATTAAAATGTACGCCAGCACCGAAATTATCGAAGAAGATAAAAATAAATAAAAAATTGTATATCCCAGGTAAATACGTATCCTAACCTGGGATTCAGATATTCGTTATCCATCTTAAAATTGATTCATAAATTGTGCGAGCTTTGATTAATTTGTTACCAATGTGTTAGACTATATAAAAGACATCTAGTTGTCTTTTTGCCCACTAACGATACCTTTTATATATTTCGGAAGATGTTATGTCAAAATGTACCATTGGATTATTACTCAGTGCAGCACATATTGCTTATCGCATTGTGGGAAAGGACAATTCTCTGCGAATAGAGCATCGTCAGGGATATGTTTCTACAACGCAATTAAAAACTGATATTAATAGTTCGGGATACTGCATTACCGCGAAAACCAATGCTGATGTAAAACATTCTAGAGGTTTAACCGCCGTTCGTCTTGAACCAAACGATGATGAATCACCAGTCATCATTTCTTTCCGAGGAACAGATTCAATTAGAGATATGTTTTCTAATATGAATTTAATATTGACTGGTACAGTGGGAATAGAATTACAGGCAGCGGCTTTTGATTTTTATGCAGAAACCAAAAAGAAATTTCCAAATAGAGAAATAATATTAGTAGGACATTCTCTGGGTGGACACTTAGCTCAATATGTAGGAGCTAAAGCTTATGCCGAAGATCAAGACTTAAGAGAATCAAGAAGCCTACATGTTCGAACTTTTAATACGGCGCCTCTCGATTCACTTCATGGTCGTTGGTTGAGTGATAAACACCCTTCTCATTTTAGTCAATTTTGTAATTATAGATTGGATAGAGATGTAGTCAGTCAGACACCCGTTCAACAATATTATGGAAATACTTTTTCTTTTTGTACCGAAAAAGGTAGGTTAGCGGCCCATCCGTTGAGGGCGATGAGGACAGTTCTTCCTGAGGCGGTAAAAAATTTAAGTGTAGGCGGAACCAGTGTAGATAAAAGAGACTTGAATACCCTAAAAGAAGCCGTTATAGGTATAAAGGAAGCTTATGCGGCCCACATAAAGGGGCAATGGTTTTCTAAGTTTCGAATGGGTAGTGCAAATAAAAAAATTATAGATAATGCCTTAGATCTGGTAACAACGGAGTTGAATAAAGAACCGCCCGATTTTGAAACAGCAAAGGTTCAGCTAAGACTAGCTAAGCTGGGAGCACATGGAGCTACATCGCATAATTGTTTGAATTGTTTGATCAATGATATTGTTTATATCCAAGATAAACATAAGCCATTGTCTAAATCCTTGGAAGCTCAACCTAGAACCCCTTGAAGATCCTGATGAAGAGTCATACCGTTTAAGTGTAAGTGTTCATATACTACGGACTCCCAAAAAAGAAAAAATTCATTTTCCTGAGATTGAAGGATTTCATCGTTAAATTGATGCACTATTCAACGGTGGACAATGATACTCTTCGGTGCTCTCATTTTCAGGATTGATTGCTTGCAAAACAATCGGGAATTTCCACAAAGAATAGAGATGTTTCAATACATCCACGGTAGTATTCCCTAAAGGTATTCTATTTTGTTGCGTGTACCTTAAGGTCATAGAGCGATCGCCTTGGACGTCAACAGAGTAAATTTGAATATCGGGTTCCAAATAACCTAAATTATATTGTCTAGATAATGCTTCTCTTATTTTTTGATATCCTGGCTCATTATGAATTGCATTAACATACAGATCGGGACTGCGATCATCGTCAACAACATGAAATAATTTTAAATCGCGAATTAATTTAGGTGATAAATATTGGGCAATAAAACTTTCGTCCTTGAAATGGCGCATCGCATTATCCAGACTGCTTAACCAGTCAGTATTGGCCAAATAAGGGAACCATGCCTTATCTTCTTCAGTAGGATTTTCACAAATCCGTTTGATGTCTTGCATCATATGATAACCCAAAGTATAGGGATTAATGCCGCTGTAATATGGGCTATTGTAAGGTGGTTGCATGATGACATTGGTGTGACTTTGTAAGATTTCCAACATAAATTCATCGGTAACCAGACCTTCATCGTACAATGCATGCAAAATAGTATAGTGCCAAAAGCAGGCCCATCCTTCGTTCATCACCTTGGTTTGCCCTTGAGGATAAAAGTATTGCGCCATCTTGCGTACAATACGCACGATTTCTCTTTGCCAGGGCTCTAATAAGGGTGCATTTTTTTCAATAAAATACAATATATTTTCTTGGGGTTCTTCTGGAAATCGTTTTTTCTGAGCTTGTTCGGCGACTTGTCGACCTTGAGGTATGGTTCGCCATAATTCGTTAACTTGAGATTGCATGTAAATTTCGCGATTTTGTTGGCGAATTTTTTCTTCTTGAATGGATAAAGGGGCGGGATGTTTATAACGATCCACACCGTAGTTCATCAAGGAATGGCATGCATCCAAGATTGATTCTACTTCGTTAATACCATAACGTTGTTCGCATTCACTGATGTATTTTCTTGCAAATACTAAATAATCAATGATGGCATCAGCCGATGTCCACATTTTAAATAAATAATTGTTTTTAAAAAAAGAGTTATGTCCATAACAAGCATGAGCAATTACCAACGCCTGCATCGCCATGGTATTTTCTTCCATGAGATAGGAAATACAGGGATTTGAATTAATCACCAACTCATAAGCCAAACCCATTTGTCCTCGTTTGTAACTTTTTTCCACGCTGACAAAATGTTTTCCAAAGGACCAATGATGATAGCCTATAGGCATGCCTACGGAAGCATAAGCATCCATCATTTGTTCTGCGGTAATGACTTCTATTTGATTGGGATAGGTATCTAACTTAAAATCTTTGGCTATTCGTGCAATTTCACGATCATAGTCCTGTATTAATTCAAAGGTCCATTCTGCACCAGTTGATAATGGCTTCTTCTTTTTCATGCAGTCTTCCTTTTAAATAGCTCATGAAATACGGGGTAGATGTCTGCTACCGTATCAATATTCTCCATAGCAAAATTAGGATAGCGCTCTTTGACCAGTTGATAGACTTCCCATAAACTTTGATGATGGCGCGGCATGATTTCAATGTAAGCAAAATATTGCAATAAGGGCATAATCTTATCTTGCAATAGCTCCTGACAATAGGGTGAATCGGCATTCCAGTTATCCCCATCGGATGCTTGGGCTACATAAATATTCCATGCTTCAGGAGGATATCGCGCATCGATAATGGAACTCAGAAGTTCCAAAGCGCTGGAAACTACAGTCCCCCCCGTTTCTCTAGAATAAAAGAACTCTTCTTCATTCACTTCCTTAGCTGAGGTATGATGTCGGATAAATACAAGTTCAATTTTTTCATAATTTTTGGTAAGAAACATATAGAGGAGGATAAAAAAGCGTTTTGCAATATCTTTCTTGGCTTCATCCATTGAACCGGATACATCCATCACACAAAACATGACTGCTTGAGTTGAAGGTGATGGTACACGAACGCGAAAGTTATAGCGTAGATCAATGGTATCGATAAATGGCACTGTTTGAATTTTCTTTCTTAGATACTCAACTCTCTTCTTTAAACTTATTAATGCTTCAGCATCTGGAACGGGTTGTGCTTGTAGTTGTTCAAGTTCTTCTTCCGCTTCTCTTAATTGCTTTTTATAAGGGGAGGCCAAAGCAACTCGACGTCCAGTTGCTTGTTTCATCGAACGAAGAACATTAATATTGTTCGGGATGCCGCTGGTAGTTACTCCCGCCCTTACAGTTTTGAAGGTGCTAATACGTGCCAATTCTTTTTTAACTAAGTCCGGCAATTCCAGATCTTCAAAATATAGGTCCAAGAATTCTTCTCGAGATAATTCAAAAACAAAATTATCCTCACCTTCACCGCTGTCACTGGCTTCAGAACCATCGCCGCCACTCCCAGAACCGCCACTGGGCCTTCTTATTCGATCGCCGGTAATAAAATTATCATTACCTGGTAATACACGTTCAATGTGTCCGCCTTGACCTCGATGAAACCTAGGTTCAGAAATGTCTTTGGCTGGAATGGTAATTTGTTCGCCTTGGTCAATTTCGGTAATACTTCGTTTGCCAACGGCATCAGAGACAGCCCGTTTGATCTGATTTTTATAGCGGCGAAGGAAGCGTTGGCGATTAACCGTACTTTTTTTCCCCGCATTTTGTCGTCTATCAATCAATTGCGACATAATTTAGCCCCACATAAAATATTCTGTACCTATTTGTAGTTAGGGCGAAAGCAAACGCCTTAGCTCAAAGAAGCGTTTATCATAGGTCCCGGGTTACAGCATCCGCGTTCACCTAAACTACAAATAGCCAGTATTTCTCTCATAGGTATGAGAGAACCGTTTTTATTATTGTGACTTACGTACTCGCAAATACCATTCACAAAGCAAGCGTACTTGTTTGCGTGTGTAACCTTTATCGATCATTCGAGAAATAAATTCTTCATGTTTTTTCTTATCATCTTCAGATGCTTTGGCATTGAAAGAAATAACGGGTAATAAATCTTCCGTATTGGTGAACATCTTTTTCTCGATCACAGATCTTAGTTTTTCATAACTGTTCCACACAGGATTTTTGCCTCGGTTATTAGCACGAGCGCGCAAAACAAAATTCACCACCTCATTACGAAAATCTTTGGGATTTGATATTCCTGCGGGTTTTTCTATTTTTTCTAGTTCTTGGTTTAATAAAGCACGGTCAAAAATTTCACCAGTATCTGGATCTCGATAATCTTGGTCTTGAATCCAGAAATCAGCATAGGTTATGTAGCGGTCAAAGATATTTTGACCATATTCAGAATAGGATTCCAGGTACGCTGTTTGAATTTCCTTGCCAATAAACTCAACATACTTGGGTGCCATATATTCTTTGATAAATGCCAAGTAAGATTCTTGTACCTCTTGCGGAAACTGTTCTTGTTCAATCTGACGCTCTAGAACATACATTAAATGTACGGGGTTCGCTGCTACTTCACTATGATCAAAATTAAACACTTTAGATAGAATTTTGAAAGCAAAGCGGGTGGACACACCACTCATTCCTTCATCGACACCGGCAAAGTCACGGTATTCCTGATATGATTTTGCTTTCGGGTCGGTATCTTTTAAACTTTCGCCATTATACACGCGCATTTTGGAGTAAATGCTGGAGTTTTGTGGCTCTTTTAAACGGGTTAAGACTGAAAATTGCGCCAACATGTCCAAAGTGCCGGGGGCGCATTGTGCATGAGTCAGCGAACTATTATCAATCAGTTTTTGGTAAATTCTAATTTCTTCAGAAACGCGCAGACAATAAGGCACTTTGACTATGTTAATACGGTCTATAAATGCTTCATTGTTTTTATTGTTTCTGAATGTTTGCCATTCTGATTCATTCGAATGCGCTAAAATAATTCCTTCGAATGGGATGGAAGATAATCCTTCAGTGGCATTGTAATTGCCTTCTTGAGTCGCAGTTAATAGTGGATGTAACACTTTGATTGGTGCTTTAAACATTTCAACAAACTCTAGAAGACCGCGGTTTGCTCGGCATAAGCCACCAGAATAACTGTATGCATCAGGATCATCCTGAGAAAACTCTTCTAATTTACGAATATCAACTTTACCTACTAATGAAGAAATATCCTGATTGTTTTCATCGCCTGGTTCTGTCTTGGCAACGGCAATCTGTTTTAAACGAGAGGGTTTGACTTTAACTACCCTAAATTTACTGATATCTCCATTATATTCATGTAAGCGTTTAACGGCCCATGGTGACATTAAATATCGTAAGTAGCGGGAGGGAATTCCGAAACGTTCTTGGAGTAATTCAGCATCTTCTATTGGATTAAATAAAGACAAGGGAGATTCAAATACTGGGGAACCTTTAATGGCATAAAAGGGTGTTTTTTCCATTAAATCTTTTAATTTTTCAGCGATAGAAGATTTACCACCACCAACCGGTCCTAAGAGATAAAGTACTTGTTTGGTTTCTTCCAGTCCCTGGGCTGCATGTTTTAGGAAACCAACAATCTGCTCAATAGGCTCTTCCATGCCGTAAAAATCTTCAAATACAGTATAACGAGGGATGATTTTATTGGAAAAAATCCTTGATAAAACAGGATCATGGCGTGTATCAATCATCTCTGGTTCGCCTATAGCCATTAATAAGCGCTCCGCTGGATTAGCATAAGCAGACGGGTCATTTTTACACAACTCCAGGTATTCTTCCAAACTCATCTCTTCTTCTTTGTTATCTACAAAGCGTTTGGTATAACCAGTTAAAAAGTCTTGAGTGTTCATATGCCATCCCCTTTTATCCTTATATAAGGATATATTTGTGTTTCTTTACATTTACATTTATTGCATTTTACGGGTAAATGCAATAATGAATTTTCAGCTAACTTCGTTCTATTTATAAAGATTGACCTGAGAAGTTACCCCTTTATAATCATTATAGGCTAAACTAAGAAAATTGTTATATAACTCAATAAACTTAATCGCATTTTGCGTAGGATGTAATGATCATGCCTAACACTACCGTTTATTTAAAAAACTACCAGCCCCCTTTTTTTACAGTAGAGACTGTAAATTTAAATTTTGACTTGTATGATGATCATGCTTTGGTTAATAGTGAACTTAAGTTAATCCGTCAACATAAAGGTCCTTTGCACCTATATGGAGATGAGTTGGAATTGATAAGCGTGCATATGAATGGCCAAAAGCTGGAACCATCCGCTTATACCCTCGATGATGATGGGCTAATTATCGAAAATTGTCCCGATGAACTGATATTAAATATTGTAACGCGGATTTATCCTCAAAATAACACCCAATTATCAGGGCTTTATCGCTCCAATCATCTATTTTGTACGCAGTGCGAGGCAGAAGGATTTCGACGCATCACTTATTTTCTTGATCGACCTGATGTTTTGGCTACTTATACAACACGTATTTCTGCAGATAAAAAGCAATATCCTATCTTATTATCCAATGGTAATTTAATTGAATCTGGCGCCACTAACGATGGGCGCCATTGGGTAGTTTGGAATGATCCCTTTAAAAAACCATCGTATTTATTTGCTTTAGTCGCAGGAGATTTGGCTTGTGTTCAGGATAGGTTTACTACTTGTTCGGGTCGTACTATTGACTTACGTATTTACGTTGAACCTGGAAATGAAGATAAATGTGGTCATGCGATGGAGTCTTTGAAAAAATCCATGCGCTGGGATGAAGAAGTTTATGGTCGTGAATATGATCTGGATATTTTTATGATCGTAGCGGTTAGTGACTTCAATATGGGGGCCATGGAAAATAAGGGATTAAATATTTTTAACTCCAAGTATATTCTTGCGCGCCCTGATACCGCAACAGATCAAGATTTTGCAGATGTCGAGGGTGTGGTGGCCCATGAATACTTTCATAATTGGACCGGTAATCGAGTGACTTGCCGTGATTGGTTTCAGCTAAGTTTGAAAGAAGGACTAACGGTATTTAGGGATCAGGAATTTTCCCGGGATATGAATTCACGAGATGTGAATCGCATTATGGATGTCAGGGTATTACGAAGTGCTCAATTTCCCGAGGATGCAGGAGCAATGGCACATCCTGTGCGACCCGAGTCTTATCAGGAAATAAATAATTTTTATACGGCAACCGTTTATAACAAAGGGGCTGAAGTCATCCGTATGCAGCATACGCTGCTGGGCAAGGTGGGCTTTCGTCATGGCATGGACTTATATTTTAAACGTCATGATGGTCAAGCTGTCACTATCGATGATTTTGTAGCTGCAATGGAAGAAAGCAATCAGATCGATTTAACTCAATTTAAACGCTGGTATAGCCAGGCAGGAACTCCCGAAGTAACCGTTACTAGTGAGTATGCACAAGGTCAACTGACCTTAAAAATGAAACAAAGTTGTCCTTCAACTCCTGAATGCAATGATAAAAAACCATTTCATATCCCCATTAAAATTGCCTTATTTGACACTAATGGACATCAAATGTCGGTGGGGCACGATATTTTGGAGTTAAAGGAAGTGGAGCAAAGTTTCACTTTTACTGGCTTGAATGAAAAACCGGTCATCTCGTTATTACGCGAGTTTTCTGCCCCGATTAAATTGAAACACGATTTGAGTCAGGACGAGTTGCTCTTTTTATTGCGCCATGAAGTAGATGGTTATGCTAAATGGGATGCAGCACAAAATCTTATTTTGAATTGCATTAAGGAATGCTTGAATCAACCATCGAGTCAATGGAACATTCCATCTGATTTAATTTCTGCGTTTCAACATGTATTACTTGATGATTCACTTGATGCTGATCTTCGCGCAGAATTGCTAACTCCTCCAGGATTTGAGGATATTGCTACACGATTAGAAAGTGTGGATGTGAGTGCTGTAGAAAATGTCCGTGATTTTTTCCACCAGCAATTGGGTTGGTATTTGTATGAAGCGGCTCATTCTCTCTATGGGCAGTTATGGGAAATTGAGGATCATCGTATGAATGGTCCGGCATATGGACGTAGAAAATTGCGCAATGTTTGCTTATGGCTCATGATGAAAGCTAAGGAAGTTTCAACTTTAGACCTATGCCAACAGCAATTTATGGCTGCACAGACTATGACCGATCAAATTGCCAGTTTTTCCTTATTAGTTAATTGCACGAATCAAGGCTTACGAGAACAAGCAATTGATGATTTTTATAAGCAATGGTCTAAAAATGATTTGGTTTTGGATAAGTGGTTTGCTATCCAAGCGACCTGTGAGTTACCGGAAACGTTAACTCATGTGAACGTGTTATTAAAACACCCTGCATTTTGCATTAAGAACCCAAATAAAGTTCGTGCCCTAATCGGCGCATTTTGTATGGGAAATCCGCGTAATTTTCATGCTTTAGATGGAAGTGGTTATTCCTTTTTAGCTGAAATGTTAGTGACCTTAGATAAAATTAACCCGCAAATTGCAGCCCGTTTGGCTAATCCATTCACTCGGTGGAAGCGCTACGATAAAGCGAGACAGGCTTTGATGCGCAATCACTTAGAACAGTTGGCTAAGTTGGAATTATCACGCGATTTGGCGGAAGTAGTTTCTAAAAGTTTGATGGTAAGTTAACGAGTAATTTATAGCCTGGGTTACGGTTTCGTCTAACCCAGGCTACAATGTACATTAATCGTATGGTTAGAGTTCTATTTTAGAGTTTTCAGCTGGAAGTGAATTTAAATCATTGCAAAAATTACTAGGTTTTAACGTGTAATACAGACCTAAACCCACTTCACATAAAAAAATAAACAGCACAAGTACACCGAATAAGACACAAAGCATTTGTTTATTCTTTTTCTTTTTTTCATGGATCTTATCGAGAAGGGTTTCATTGCTGTGAAACAAACGGTCGCTGATTATTTTAATGACGGACGCTACAATTGCATCATGGCACTGATGATTTTCCAAAGCATGTAATTTGCTGATAGACGTTTGTAATACAACGGTTGTTTCCATTGCAATTACCGTCAGGGCACACGTGCGGTTTTGAATAACCCTCATTTCATCAATGGTTTCTCCAGCAGTCAGAGTCCCTATCAATTCAGAAGCAGAAGTTTTATTTTCTTTTTTATAAAGTCCAACAGTCCCGGAAACAATAATGAAAAAATCATCATTTAGCTCACCTTCTTTAAGCAAAACACTGCTTTTTCCAAAGGTAGATCGTGATGAAATCCCCATAAATGCTTGATAGTTTTCCTCGGATAAAGAGTTTAATAAGGGACTGTTTTTTAGAATATGTTTCTCATTTTCGGAAAAGTCGCTCATTGAATTTTCCTTAACTCAATAGAGTATTTTATTACGCTCCTTTGTTTCTCAATCATTGGAAGGGATTTGATAGACAAAAAAGCTCGGTTACTTTAATTATTTGTAGAGAGATGAATTTTTTTCAAGAAAAATTAAATTTTGTACTATTTTATTGGAAATACGACTCGCTCCTTGATAATTTGTCTGATAAACGTTTATCGATAAGTTTTTATTGTAAAAGTATGAGTAACAAGGCAACAAATTAAACAGATTAGGAGTGTAAAATGTCTCAGCGTTTTGCAGTTATGGGTAATCCCATTGCGCATAGTTTATCTCCGATAATTCATCAGTGCTTTGCCAAACAGCTGGATGTGCAATTGACCTATGAAAAAATTAAGGCTGATGATTCATCTTTTGAACAACAAGTATCTGAATTTTTTACTCTAGGAGGCAAGGGACTTAATGTTACTTTGCCATTCAAGCAGAGAGCTTTTGCGATGGCGCAACAATGTAGCTTACGTTGTACAAATGCTGGAGCTGCAAATACGTTATGGATGGAAGCAAATCAATTGCATGCGGACAATACCGATGGTGTTGGGATTATTCGTGATTTGCATCGCTATATCTCATTGTATGACAAAAGGGTATTAATATTAGGGGCTGGAGGAGCTGCTCGTGGAATAGTTTATCCTCTATTAGAATATCATCCAGCGGAGCTTATCATCGCTAATCGAACTTTAGCTAAAGCGAAAGACTTCCAACAAGCTTTCCCGCAAACAAAATGTTTGAGTCTCAATGAGGTGGAAGGACCATTTGATTTGGTGATTAATGCAACTTCTGCCAGTTTGGCGGGCGAGTTTGTGGCGTTACCTACAGAATGTATGTCAGCAAAACCATTTTGTTATGATCTGTCTTATAAACAAAACAATATTACGGCTTTTGTCCAATATGCTCGTGATTTTGGCTGTGAGGCAGTGGATGGTTTAGGCATGTTAGTAGAACAAGCTGCTGAATCCTTTTTTATTTGGCACGGAATGATGCCCGAAACTGAAGAAGTCCTGACCTTATTGCGTACTCCAGGATAACTTGAAGATTAACCCCGGATGTGCTGCATCAGGGGTCTGCTTCGTAATTGAGGAAATTACTCAAAAAAGGCCATAACTTCTTTGGCATTATTGATGGTGTCTTGAAAACCTAGCTCAAGCAAATCGCGCGTGTAGTCCCGTTCAAAAAGAACAAAACTTAACAGATCACCAGAATGTTTTTTCTCTCCTAAAATATTGAGGAGGTAACGGAGCAAAGTAGGAAGCGCTTTAAAATGGTTTTGTGCTAAAGGAGCTAAATCTTTACTTGGACGTAAATGTAAGGTCGTAATCGGCCGCCATGGAGAGCGACGCTTTTTCCACATCCCCAGTAACATCGCAATTTCATTCATTCGATTGACCATTTCAATATCACGGTCAAGATTGTCCAAAAACAGCGCATTGAGCATGTTCCCAAAAATATGCGAAAAAGGAATGTCATCATGATTACGTAACGTTTCCTGCTCAACAAAGGTAGGCAGGGCTCGGGTTCCTAAAATTAGAATTTTATCAACTTCAAAACGTATAGAGCCTCGAAGTGGCGCAGCCAGACCCACGCTACCGTCACCGTAGTGAAAACCGTCGAGTAACACTGTGGGAAAAAATAAAGGTAAGGCACTCGATGCTAAAATATGCTCAGCCTGGAAACTAACACGTTTGCTACCGTGTCGTGGATAATTCCAGTCCATAAATTCAGGATTATTGTGTTCGTAAAAAGAAATAGTCTGGCGAGTTTCGTAACAATTACTGATTATTTCTAGAGTATCGAGATAGCCTCCACTTATATTTTGTGCAATTTTATTGAAATCAAGGCCATCTGTTATCATCTCTTTCAGAGGTGTTGTATCAAGTAAATGCGCCGCTTGCCGTTGCTTAATCATCATTGTGCTCATATTGCGCATCACTGATTTACTTAATGCAAAGTTACTGGCTCTATAGACGTGTTGGCAATGAATTTCACTCCAAATAGTCTCGAGTTTATCAAGTGCCGTTGGAAAGTCATCGGCATTTTCCGCAAGCACTGCTGCATTCATACTTCCCACGCTTACGCCGCTGACCATTTCGAAGGGTAAAGTTTTAACTTGTAATATGTGGCCAATGGCTTTCAAAACACCGGCTTGATAAGCGCCTCGAGCACCACCACCTGCCAAATAAAGGGCTTTTTTAGACATAATGATTTTTTTTATCGCATTTATTTAGTCTCTATGAGGAAATATAGTTGAGTTTATACTGGATTAGCAAGTTCTCGTTTATATTGGAAAAAAAATTACCAAAAACGTGGTGAAATAGTATATTATGTTGTCCTGAACAAAATGTATAATTGGTGGTCACGTTGAGAGAATTTGAGATTACTAATGCTCTATTCGAGGCAACTGTAGTCCTTGAAGAAATACAACGCCCAATTGATTATGGGGTCGAACTCTCATTCTCTAAGGCAGATCCTGAAAAAGTCTTAAAGAAAGTATTATTTTTATCGCAACTTATCAAAACCACAGGTGGTTCAGGAAAGGCAATAATGCAGATTAGTTCTTCTATAAGAACTTTTAATAATATTGCTCCTACTGACTCATTGAAGCTTGGATTAGGTATCGGTTCAATTGCTTTTGCAGTATTGGATTTTCTTCTTATCCCTTTTATTTATCTTACCTGTTACCTATTAGGTGAAAAAATTCCTGCTGATAGGAACAATAATGCGAAGTGGTTTGCTTCTGCAGTATTGTTAGCACTGACGATCACTTCGATAGCTGTTCCTCCTATTGCATTAGCAATTGGCTTTACTTCATCGTCAATAGCATTTCTTTTAAGCATATTTTTATTAGGTAGAACAATCCAGGAACGTTGGCGTTTGGGTAAAGAACGAAGAGCAACTAGAAAATTAATTGTCGAGGCTGAAGAGAAAATAAAATTGATTCAGACAGAAGCAATAACGCTGAGAAATGCATTAAGTGATGGAATTAATGAACAGGAGCTTATCTTTTTATGTGACCAGATTTCATCGTTACAAGCTCGTTTTAATCCAAAAAAAGATCATCTGATTAAACTTAAGTTAAAAGAGTTGGATTTGAACAACAAAATAAAAAATGCAGGATTTGTACAAATCATGGATAAGGGAGTTGGTTTTAGTTTGTCTGCATTGGCTTTAATCGGCTTAATTGTGTCCTTATATTTTCCGCTGGTAGGATTGGGGATATTAACCGCAGTATCCGTCATTTCACTTGCATACCTTGTAGCGCGATTGATTGTACCGATTATACAATTAGGAAAATGGGTAGTTAACAAAATTAGCTCTTTAGTTAGCGATAGCGTCGATGATTTAACGCAAACGTATAAGCCTAAGGAAGAGTACTCAACCGATTTGATGTTAGGATGTTTTTTTGGGGGGGGGAAAGAGGCAAATGAGTCCGCGCAAAATGTATCTAAAGACGATGCGGATTTATCATTCAAAAGTACAAGTCCACTATTTCAGCCTATGAAAAGTTCGCTAAATAAAGTCGAAAAGGAAAATCGATTAGTTCTGAATTAAATCTATTCATCTTAAACTTGATTTTCACAGCACGAGATAAGTACCTATTAATAAATAGCTTTTTCTTTTATCATGAGATTTTGGAGACACTTATTTTTAATCCGAAGTTCATTGCAAAAAACTAAAAACTCCTTTAACTTAAAAATTTACCCCCCAAAAGGAAAAACTCATGGTGAATATACTTCGCGAGCAACCCCGTGCATTTCACATGATTTTTATGTTGGAATTATGGGAGCGGTTTGGGTTTTACACTGTGCAAGGGATTTTAACTTTATTTTTTATTCGCTATTTGGGTTACAGCGATATGGTTTCTTATTATACCTTTGGTGCCTATTCAGCTTTAGTTTACGGTATGGTAGTTATTGGTGGGTATTTAGGGGATAGAGTATTAGGCACCAAACGTACCATTGTTCTGGGGCTTATTGTTTTGGCAGCAGGTTATTTTTCTTTGGCACTTACTGATAAAGAGCATGTATTTTTTGCACTGGGTTTAATTTGTGTTGGAAATGGCTTGTTTAAAGCAAATCCATCGAATTTACTCGCTAAGTGTTATGAGGAAAATGATCCGCGTTTGCATGGTGGTTTTACCTTGTACTATATGGCAATCAATTTGGGAAGTATGATTGCATTATTTGCTGGCCCAGCAATTTCAAGTCGTTATGGTTATTCTTATGCTTATTTGATGAGTGCGATTGGTTTATTAATTGGTTTGGCAAATTATTGGCTTCAACATCAATTTGTTGCTCATATCAATACTGATGCGGACAAACGAAGAATTTCGTTTGTCCACTGGTTGTTGATATTGATTGGGATAGTCTGTCTCACCGAGGGGTCTGCTTATTTATTACAACATGTGATGCTTACAAAAAATTTGTTCTGGTTTATTACCATTGTGGTAATCGCTTATTACTTATTCATGATTCGTAATGAAAGCAAAATGATTAAGATGCGTATGTTGGTTGCTTTGGCCTTGATGTTAGAAGCCATCATTTTCTTTACTTTGTATCAACAAATGCCAACATCTTTAAATTTGTTTGCAGTGCATAATGTAATTCCCGTTTTCTTTGGAATTACGATTGATGCCCAAAGCTTCCAAGCGCTAAATCCTATTTGGATTGTATTGATGAGTCCTGTTTTGGCCTATTTTTATAGTTTCCTTCATAGAAAAGGCATAGAGTTTTCTATTCCTTATAAATTTTCTTTAGGAATGACGATGTGCGGAATTAGTTTTTTAATGCTCTTTTTTGCGCGCTATTTTTACACCGATCAGGGGATGGTCTCTTCTTGGTGGTTAATTATTAGCTATCTATTTCAAAGTATTGGTGAATTATTGGTATCAGCACTGGGGGTGGCTATGGTTGCAGAATTGGTACCTCCCCAAATTGCTGGATTTGTGATGGGGATGTGGTTTTTAACCTCTGCAATCGCCGGATTTATTGGTGCTACCGTCGCATCCTATACCGCACTCCCTGAGCAAATTAAACCTGGAGTCGGCTCATTAATGATTTATACTCATGTATTTGCTTGTATCGGTATTGTCACCCTAATTATTGCTTTCCTTATGTGGTTATTGTCACCACGACTAAGTCGTTATATTTCAGGAAAAAAAACAGACGTGCAGCAAGAGGCAAAAGAGGCTGAATACTCTGTATCTAAATGTTTTATGATTCAGTCAGGATTTGAACAACATTAAGAGACAGGATTTTTAGAATTCGTATTTCATTTAAGTCTTAGTTATTGAAGATGCGTCAACCTAAATCCGTACAGAATTTAGGTTGACGAAATTTATTTACCTCCAGTGACCGCGACCCCCTCGCCAACCACCGTGCCAACCAGTTCGATGCCAATTGCCATGCCAGCCTCTGTTCCAGCTACGACCACCCCAATAGCCCAAACCTATACCCCCCAGTCCTAAGCCCAAACCAGAATAATAGTAACGTCCAGGGTAATAATAACGACTAGGGTAATATCCTGAATAATAATAGTTGTTTGGATAATAGCCTGAATAGTAGTAGCCATTATTGGGATTTGCAGTGACATAACAACCACTTAAAAAAAGTGTAGGTACAAACACTAATACTGCGATAATAATTTTTTTCATGTTCGCTTCCTTACTCAATGTTCGCACATTAATTATACGATATGAATATAAATTGATCAAAAAGAATTTCAATTGCAAATGGCATCGGGTAAGTTGTTTATTTATTAAGACATTTTTTAAGATGGCTTGGATAAACTATGTTCATCTCGGAGAGTTCTATTGTACTATGCAGTGTAATTATGGAGTAAAGTTGAAAGCAGTTACGAAAAATGAGTATCCCAATCAATCTGCATTCTCAAAAATTAATAAAGAAATATTTATCAGAGGCTCAAGTTCACTCACGTGAGCTTAGAACTATTGCTACATCTGGTGATCTTCTGACGTTGATATCTTGGTTAAATAAAGAGCCCAAATACCCCAGGAAATCAAAGGAACAACACCAAAAAATTGAGTTTATTCTTGTATCATTACGAACGGCATTAATGCAGGATTTATTTCTTGCTATGAAAGGGGATGATGTTAAGCTTCCTCAAAAAGAGGAGCATAATACTCCGATCGACAAAATTAAATTCACTTTGCTCACTATGGCAGGTATTTTGGTCGCAGCATGCCAGGGATTTGATGGCATTGTGACGATGTTGAGTATTTTCAACCTATCTTCCTCAATGATTCTTGCCGCTGGATTTGCATTCTCCTTTCTTTCCGTAATTGTTTTTTGTGGATTTGACTTAGTAAAAGTCTCGAAAGCTTTTGGAGTTAAACTTAGTGAAGCCTATAAGTTATTAGATGCATACTTTTTGCAATTAAAAATGATTAAATCCATTAGAAAAAAAATAAATGAATATTCACTTTCAGATTTATCTCCAGACAATTTAAAACAACTGGAATACATCATTTCTATGCTGGAAAATCGTTTTACTTTTCTCACTGAAGAAAGTAAGCAATTTGAGTTGGCCCTCACAAGTGAGAACATGAGTATAGCTAAGGCTCTTATTTCGGGCGTTTCGGGGATTTTGTTCTTTGGTGGAGGGTTCTTCGCGGGCCAATCAGTAGCTCTTTTCATGTCTGGTCTTCTAATAAACCCATTAACTCCTGCTTTTTGGCCTGTAATACTTTTTAGTGCCTTGGTTGGATTAGCGGCATTTAGCATTTATTGGTATGTTGAGCGTCCTGGACTGGACAAATTAGTAAGCAGTTGGTTTGGTCTAAATGAAGAGAATATCCAGAAATTATGTGATAAGAGTTTAATAAATAGAGAAATTCATAAATTAGAGCGTCTAAAAACAAAAGTTATTGATGCTGCTCGATTAGCTAAGAGATTAACTCAAGCTGGAGGGCACATGGATGTTGATGAGGAACTGGTTATTGATGATTCTGTTCATGAGCGAATTGCTATCGATATACGAACCAGTGGAAATTATTATTCTTTTCTTAAACCCCAGGAGCCTTCCGCCGTACGACCGAAAATTTCTTGTGAGCAGGAACATATAGATCCGTCGTGCTGTTTTATGTAATATATAATCGATATAGATAATATTGAATGTGTCGACTTTTTAAAGTTAAATATTCAGGATATCTTTTACAAAGGGGATGGTTATTTTTCGCTGTGCAGCAAGAGATGCGTCATCTAAGCGATTAAGCAAATGATGTAGGTCATGCATATTTCGAGAGCATCTATTCAGCAGGAACTGACCCACACTTTCTGGTAAATCAAATCCTCTTTTTAGTGCATGCAATTTCAAAGTATTAATTTTATCTTCGTCACTTAATTCCATCAATTGAATTACCAAACCCCAACTTAATCTCGAGCGTAAGTCAGCCAGTTGAATCGGAATGGTGGTAGGGGATTGGTTTCCGGAGATGATTAAAATACTTTTTTCCATGTCCTTGATTTTATTATACAAATGGAATAAAGCTTCTTCCCACTCAGGATCTTTGGCTATAACGTCTATATCATCAATACAGATCAGCTCTTGGTCTTCAACGCCCTCTATGGCTTGTGGACCCCATTCTTTGAGAAAAGTCAAAGGGAGATAGATTGCAGATTGAGAATCTATGGCTTGACAACACGCTTGTAATAAATGGGTTTTGCCGCTCCCTGAATTTCCCCAAAGGTAAAGCAATCGGTCTTCTCTATGAGTGAGCATGTGATGTAATTGCTGTTGCAGCAGTTTATTACTTCCCCAATTGAAATCAACAAGGGTTGCCTCATCGTTTAATTTTATCGCTAATGCCAACTGCTTATTCATTATGATGGTTCTTTTTTGGGATACGCTTTTTTGCCCCAAGTCCATATATAATCAATATAAGTAATCGCTGTTGTAAACGTTGTCAAAATGATTAGAACATTGAGCAAATAAGAAGGAAATTCAAAATAAGCTAATTCAAATAAACAGGAAGTAACTAGAATGAGTTGTAATGCAGTATTGATTTTACTGAGCAATGTGGGTTGAAAATCAAGTTTGCGGCGAACAAATTGATACCAGGCAACTACCCCCAAAGAAATTGTTAAATCCCTTAGGAAAACCAAAATGACAAGCCACCAAGGCAACAGACCAATTAAAGCTAAAGAGATAAAGCTGGAAGCAATTAATAATTTATCTGCCAGCGGATCAACAAAAGATCCAAAAAAGCTTTGCCAGTTAAAACTACGGGCTAAAAAGCCATCCAAGCCATCACTTAATCCGGCAAATATAAATAAATAAAAAGCGATAACGTACTCATGACGGTATAAATAAAATAGGAAAGGTGCGATTAGTAATAGACGCAATAAAGTTAGAGCATTTGGTATGTATTTTAGGATCATAGGCCATACGATGATTTAATTACCCTCATTTGCTCAGCACCTTAAATAGGTGAATGGCTTAGAAGGGGATATATGTTTTTGCTAAACTGTAAAGTCTAGTGTATACAATACTCGTAGTTCTGTCACTTATGTTTCTCTTCATTTTTACGATACATAATTAATGTATTGCCAATCATTTGTACGAGTTCGGCTTGTAATTGCTGGCATAATTCATCTGCCATAATAATTCTGTCTTCCCTTTCTGCCCCGTTAATTTTCACTTTTATTAGTTCATGCGAAATTAATGCAATATCCGTTTCCGCAATAACGGCTTCAGTTAATCCTTTCGCTCCAAGAAGCACGACGGGTTTTAAATGATGTGCTTGGGCTTTAAGCGATTTTTTGAGTGCAGTATCCACTGTAATGTTCCTTAAATACACTCCAATAACATAGCTATTTGGAGACTGAATGATAAAATGGTAAATTATTGCACGTTTTGCTGGGAAAAGGTAGTGAAATTCAGTATCATAGGTCAAATTGATACTCTATATAAATTTATGAAGCGTACTAAAAGCAGTAAGCGATGGTTGCAAGAGCACTTTGATGATGTTTATGTTAAGAAAGCACAAGCAGAGGGCTATCGTAGTCGCGCTATATACAAGTTAAAAGAAGTAGACGAGAAAGAGTCTTTGCTCAAACCAGGGATGACTGTAGTTGATCTAGGGGCAGCTCCTGGCGGGTGGACACAGTATGTTTCTGAGCGGTTGCAAGGTCGCGGGCGTATCATTGCCCTCGATATTTTGCCTATGGATGCCTTACCTGATGTGGATTTTATTCTTGGGGATTTTCGGGAAGATGAAGTGCTGCAAAAGTTAAAAGATTTAATCCCAGAACATAGTGTTGACTTGTTATTATCAGATATGGCCCCAAATATGAGTGGTACAACTGCAATTGATATTCCACGAGCGATGTATTTAGTTGAATTGGCTTTTGATTTTGCAGAAAAAATGCTAAAACCAGGAGGTTCCATGCTAATTAAAATCTTTCATGGCGCTGGTTTTGATGATTTAGTAAGACAAGCAAGAGCTTCTTTTGAGAAAGTAGTGATTCGAAAGCCCTCAGCTTCTCGCTCTCGCTCAAAAGAAACCTATTTGCTGGCAAAGGGATACAATTTATAGTAACTTTATGATTTAAGAATTCGATCATAATATAAAAGCTGTACGTCACTAACGAGGTTAATACTTTGAACGACATGGTTAAGAATTTATTTTTATGGCTGATTATAGCGATCGTGCTTGTTTCAGTTTTCAGTAATTTCGGCCCTCGAAACTCGGTTGCTGAGAAGCTCTCTTACAGCCAGTTTTTGAAAGAAGTCGATCAAGGTATGGTTAATTCAGTCACCATTGAGGACGATAAAATCATCAAGGGGATGACTAAAAATAATAAGCGTTTTGTAACGTACATGCCTATGCAAGATAATGCTTTGTTAGGCGAGTTACTAAAAAGTAAAGTCGAAGTAAGCGGCCAAGAAAAACAACAAGAAAGTTTCCTTCTCCATTTATTTATCAATTGGTTCCCAATGCTGCTTTTAATCGGGGTTTGGGTATTTTTTATGCGTCAGATGCAAGGCGGGGGTGGTCGAGGTGCCATGTCTTTTGGCCGTTCGCGTGCACGCTTGCTCGGCGAAGATCAAGTAAAAGTGACTTTTGCTGATGTTGCGGGAGTCGATGAGGCTAAAGAAGAAGTTAAAGAGTTAGTTGACTTCCTTCGGGATCCTACCAAATTCCAAAATCTTGGGGGACGTATTCCCCGGGGTGTATTATTAGTTGGTTCTCCTGGAACAGGTAAAACCCTTTTGGCTCGAGCTGTCGCTGGTGAAGCGAAAGTGCCATTTTTCACTATTTCGGGATCTGATTTTGTTGAAATGTTTGTCGGTGTTGGTGCATCGCGAGTCCGTGATATGTTTGAACAAGCGAAAAAGCATGCTCCTTGTATTATTTTTATCGATGAAATTGATGCAGTAGGTCGTCATCGAGGCGCTGGTCTCGGGGGTGGTCATGACGAGCGTGAGCAAACGTTAAACCAATTGCTTGTAGAAATGGATGGGTTTGAGGGGAGTGAAGGAGTTATTGTTGTTGCAGCTACGAACCGTCCAGATGTTTTAGATCCGGCACTATTGCGCCCAGGTCGTTTTGATCGTCAGGTGGTAGTTCCATTACCGGATATTCGTGGTCGTGAACAAATACTTAGAGTGCATTTGCAAAAAGTTCCAGTAGATAGCAATGTGGACATCATGGCAATTGCTCGGGGAACTCCAGGGTTTTCTGGAGCAGATCTCGCCAATCTAGTGAATGAAGCGGCTTTATTTGCTGCACGTGCAAATAAACGTAAAGTCAATACGAGCGAGTTGGACAAAGCAAAAGATAAAATTATGATGGGAGCTGAACGACGCTCCATGGTGATGGATGATAATGAGAAAAAGTTGACTGCTTATCATGAAGCAGGTCATGCGATTGTTGGTTTATGTGTACCCGAACATGATCCGGTGTACAAAGTCTCTATTATCCCACGTGGGCGTGCTCTTGGTGTAACGATGTTTTTGCCGGAGCAGGATCGCTACAGCCATAGTAAGCGTCGTCTTGAAAGCCAATTATCTAGTTTGTTTGGTGGCCGTATTGCTGAGGAGCTCATTTTTGGTCCTGAAAGCGTGACGACGGGTGCATCTAATGACATCATGCGTTCTACTGAAATAGCGCGTAAAATGGTTACAACTTGGGGACTTTCAACTTTGGGCCCACTTACTTTTGGTGAAGAGGAAGAAGAGGTGTTCTTAGGGCGTTCAATGAATAAACATAAAGAAATGTCAGACAGAACAGCGCAGCAAATTGATGATGAAGTACGTGCGATTATTGACCGAAACTATAAGCGAGCTAAAGAAATTCTGGTCTCAAATATGGATAAATTGCATTTAATGGCACAAAGCTTAATTAAATATGAAACGATAGACCTCAATCAAATAAAAGAAATTATGTCTGGTAAGGAACCTTCGCCACCAGAAGATTGGGATTCGTCTAAGCCTCTGGATGGCGCTGAGGTGAGTAATCACCCATCAGAAAAGCCAACAGAGCATGAGGTTATTGTAAATCCTGCTGAAGAGCACTGAGATTATTAGTGAGAAAAGCAGGTGAATCCAACGCAATTTTCAGGTTGGCTTGAGCTTCAATGCCAACCTTCCTTAGGTAACTCGTTCCACAAGCCTTTAATTATGGGGATATTAAATGTCACTCCAGATTCATTTTCTGATGGTGGCAAATTTTTATCCATTGATAAGGCTTGCGAACATGCCAATGAATTAATAAGTCAAGGTGCTGATTTAATCGATATTGGCGGGCAGTCAACCCGACCAGGTGCACAAGATGTTTCACTCGAAGTGGAGCTGAATCGAGTTATACCTATTATTGAAAAAATCAGGGCTACTTCAGATATTTGTATTTCGATTGATACAAATAAGCCTGAAGTCATGGAAGCTGCTATAAGTGCAGGTGCTAACGTAATTAATGATATTTATGCTTTACGCACTGAAGGGGCTCTTGAAATGGCAGCAAAACTGGCTGTTCCTGTTTGCTTAATGCACATGCAAGGAGAGCCACACACGATGCAACATGCTCCATATTATCCAGATGGTGTACTTTCTGAAGTAACTCGTTTTTTTATGGAACGTATTACTGAGTGTCAGCGTGGAGGCATTAAAAGAAACAATATAATTCTGGATCCAGGATTTGGATTTGGAAAACAAGTACAAGATAATTTGCTCTTGGTAAAGAATCTTGATAGTTTTGCATCATTGGGGATGCCTTTACTTTTAGGGGTATCACGTAAAAGTACTATAGGGACGGTACTTGCTAAAGAGGTGGGTGAGCGTTTGATAGGAAGTATAGCGGCAGCTGTTTATGCAGCACTGAAAGGGGTGGGAATCATCAGAACGCATGATGTAGATGAAACAAATCAAGCGCTGCACATGATTACCATGATTAGTCAGGCCGATGTATATCAGCTCACGCAAGCTAAAATTCTTGATAGAGGTGGTTAAGGATGAGTCAACGTAAATATTTTGGTACTGATGGTATAAGAGGACACGTAGGTTTATCAAATATTAATCCTGAATTTGTGTTGAAGTTGGGTTGGGCAGTAGGCCGAGTACTGGCTAATGGTCATCGCAAAAAAGTAGTGATTGGAAAAGACACAAGAGTTTCGGGTTACATGCTGGAATCTGCTCTGGAGGCGGGTTTATCTGCTGCTGGTGTTGATGTCGCTTTGTTAGGTCCTATGCCCACACCAGCCATTGCTTATTTGACTCAAACACTGAGAGCTAATGCCGGCATTGTGATTAGTGCATCGCACAATCTGTTTGAAGATAATGGAATTAAGTTTTTTTCCTCCGATGGGGGGAAATTACCCGATAGCGTCGAATTAGCAATTGAAGCGGAACTGGAAAAGAAAATGCAAACAGTGCCGTCGCAAAATTTGGGTAAAGCAACACGAATTAATGATGCCAGTGGGCGTTATATCGAATTTTGTAAATCAACAATTCCTTCACTAACACGATTATCCGGTTTAAAAATTGTAGTTGATTGCGCAAACGGTGCAACCTACCATATTGCCCCTAATGTATTTGCTGAATTGGGAGCCCAAGTAATTGCAATTGGTAATCGTCCGGATGGGTTTAATATCAACGAAGATTGTGGTTCAACATCTCCTGAACTGTTAAGACAGAAAGTAATAACTACTGGTGCAGATATTGGTATTGGTCTAGATGGTGATGGAGATCGTGTTGTATTAATCGATTCAGATGGCCGTTTACTTGATGGAGATCAAATCCTTTATATTATCGCTAAAGACAGACATCAACGAGGCGTTTTAAATGGTGGGGTCGTGGGTACGCAAATGAGTAATTATGGCCTGGAAATGGCTATAAAGAGTCTGGGTATCCCATTTGTTAGAACACGCGTAGGGGATCGATACGTTTTAGAGGCTTTACGAGAAAAGGATTGGAAGATTGGTGGCGAAACCTCAGGACATATTGTTTGCCTGGATAAAACTACCACCGGTGATGGGATTGTTGCTGCATTGCAAGTATTGTCAATTATGGTCAAGCAAGGTAAAACCTTACAGCAATTAATTGAAGGAATAAATTTATTACCCCAAAGTTTGATGAATTTAAAAACTAATTATGCCACCTTACTTGCTGAGCATACACAAGTAATCGAAATTGTAAGGGCTTTAGAAACAAGTTTAAAAGGTGAAGGAAGAGTGTTACTCAGACCTTCAGGAACTGAACCCTTATTACGTGTCATGGTAGAAGGCATGGATGAGAGTATAGTCAAACAGCATGCAAAAAAGCTATGCGATGATATTAGTCAAATTGAGAGAAGTTTGGGCGCTCAGCAATAAAGTTAAACGTTTGGTTTTTGTTCTACAGAACCTTTTAATAAAAAAATCGCGATAAGACTACACATCGGCAATGAGTTTGGGTATAGTCCGCAGTTGAAAGCGAGGGGGTGTACTAATGAGACACAAGATAGTTGCGGGCAACTGGAAAATGAATGGTCAGCTGCAGCAAGTGATTCAATTAAGTAATGAACTTAAAGAAGCACTTAATACTATTAATAATGTCCAAGTTATAGTAATGCCTCCAGCTATTTATATTCCACAAGTTAGAGACATACTTGCTGAATGTAAAATTGGCGTAGGTGCCCAGAATGTATATCCGAAGGACTCTGGAGCATACACTGGAGAAATATCTGCGCCTATGTTAAAAGATTTTAACTGTCGCTTTGTTTTGGTGGGACATTCCGAGCGAAGACATTGTTTTCATGAAGATGAAAATTTTGTGGCGCAAAAATTCCACCATGTAAAAGAACATGATATGATACCCGTTCTTTGCGTCGGTGAAACGCTAGTTGAACGTGAAAAAGGGCAGACAGAGCAAGTAATTGCCAAACAATTGCTCGCAGTAAGTCAACAAGACAAAAATTGTTTTCGTGATTGTATTGTAGCTTACGAACCGGTTTGGGCAATTGGCACAGGAAAAACTGCATCACCTGAACAAGCACAGGAAGTACATCAGTTTATTAGAAAGCTGGTTGCAGAGATAAATCATAGCGATGCTGCACGTTTACCCCTTTTATATGGGGGAAGTGTGAATGAAAAAAATGCCAGAGCATTATTTACCATGCCTGATATAGATGGTGGCTTGGTAGGAGGCGCATCGTTGAACGCGAAACAGTTTGTGGAAATTGTGAAATGTATCAATTGATATTAATGATTCATGTAATCGTTGCTGTAGTCTTAATAGGCTTAGTTCTTATCCAACATGGTAAAGGTGCCGATATCGGTGCTGCTTTTGGATCAGGCGCTTCGAATACTTTATTTGGAAGCCAAGGGACAGGTGGATTTTTATTTAAATTAACTGGTGGTTTGGCAATAACCTTTTTTATCACCAGCTTATTGTTATCTTATTTGGTGTCTGTCCAATATCAAAAAGCAGATCAGCAAATAATTCCTCAACAAACTAGTGTACCGGCGAATTCAGTTCCAGTACCTGTTGATAACAGTAATAAGAAATAAATAAACATCCTATCTCCGTGCTTAAGTACAGAGAGAAGATTAGGAAAAGTAAGTAATTACTAATAAAAAGAATATGCCGAAGTGGTGGAATTGGTAGACACGCCGTCTTGAGGGGGCGGTGGCGAAAGCCGTGCCGGTTCGAGTCCGGCCTTCGGCACCATTTTAATCCGTGCAAGGTGAAAAAATGCTATCTCAATATTTACCTGTTCTTATTTTCATAATTATCGGATTGGCATTGGGCGTAGCAATGATAGGGGCTGGTTCCCTTTTGTCAAAGCATAATCCTGATAGCGCTAAGAATTCTCCTTATGAATGTGGATTTGGTGCATTCGAGAGCTCTCATATCCCATTTGATGTTCGTTTTTATTTAGTTGCCATTTTATTTATTATTTTCGATTTGGAAACTGCGTTTTTCTTTCCATGGGCATTAGCATTACGTAAAATTGGTTGGTTTGGTTTTGCTGGAATGATGTTATTTTTAGGATTATTGGTTATCGGTTTTATTTATGAATGGAAACGAGGCGCACTAGAGTGGGAATAATTTAAGTGTGCGCAATAAATTCACTTCTGATTGTTACTTCAAAAGAAGAAAACAAACAGAGGTGGTACCTTTTTTATTAATATTTAACTGCTTAGAGGCTAGCTATGGCGGTTGCAGAATTGCAAAAAAGTGGCTTTGTAACGACTTCAGTCGAGAAACTTCTCGGATGGGCACGTAGTGGTTCTATGTGGCCTATGACTTTTGGATTGGCATGTTGTGCTGTAGAAATGATGCATGTGGGTGCCGCACGTTATGATTTGGACCGGTTCGGAATTATTTTTCGTCCAAGTCCACGACAATCAGACGTAATGATTGTTGCGGGAACCTTGTGCAATAAAATGGCTCCTGCTTTGCGTAAAGTTTATGATCAAATGCCTGACCCTCGTTGGGTTATCTCTATGGGCTCTTGTGCGAACGGCGGTGGGTATTATCATTACTCTTACTCCGTAGTTCGTGGATGTGATCGTATTGTCCCAGTAGATGTATATGTACCAGGTTGCCCGCCAACTGCTGAAGCCCTACTGTATGGCATTATTCAATTGCAGAATAAAATCAGGCACAAAAAAATCCTAGAAGCTTAAGATCATCAAAGGTGCAAATAGATGACAACAAAAAATGATTATTTGGTTGAACAACTCAAACGTGAATTGGCGAATCAATTTAATGATATTAGTGTCGCTTACAATGAAGTAACTCTTGAGTGTGACGTATCAAATTTAAAAGCAATAATGTTGGAACTACGTGATCTGGAAGCTTTTTGTTTTGACCAGCTGATTGATCTTTGCGCCGTGGATTATTTGCTTTATGGTGAGTATGATTGGGAAACAGATTCAGCAACTGAAAGTGGGTTTTCTCGAGGTGTAGAACGCCAAGAAGCAAAAGTTTACGCTCTAAATAAACCTCGTTTTGCTGTAGTTTATCATTTACTCTCAACAAAATTGAATCATCGATTACGTGTCAAGGTATTCCTTGATGAGTCTCATTTAATTGTTCCTTCAGTGCATCATTTGTGGAAAGGCGCGAATTGGTTTGAGCGCGAAGCTTATGATTTATACGGTATTTTATTTGAAGGCCATCCAGACTTAAGACGTATTTTGACTGATTATGGATTTATCGGACATCCATTCCGTAAAGATTTCCCACTCAGTGGTCATGTTGAAATGCGCTATGACGCAAAATTACAAAAGGTCATATACGCTCCAGTAGATATTGAACCCAGAGTTTTGGTGCCCAAGGTTATTCGTAATGATAACCGGTATATTGGTGATAAAAGGGGCGAAGAATGATTGAATTAAAGAATTACACCTTAAACTTTGGTCCACAACATCCTGCAGCACATGGGGTATTACGTTTAGTTCTTGAGCTTGAAGGTGAAACCATCGTTCGTGCCGATCCACATATAGGATTACTGCATAGAGCAACTGAAAAATTAGCAGAAACAAAACCTTATATCCAAAATATTGGTTATATGGATAGACTGGACTACGTGTCCATGATGTGCAATGAGCATGCTTATGTACGTGCAATTGAGAAACTTTTAGGTATCGAAGCGCCAATACGAGCTCAATATATCCGTACAATGTTTGATGAAGTAACGCGTCTTTTAAATCATCTGCTTTGGATGGGAGCTAATGCATTAGATATCGGTGCAATGACCGTATTTTTATATTGCTTCAGAGAGCGTGAAGATTTATTCGATTGCTATGAGGCAGTATCTGGTGCTCGAATGCATGCTACCTATTATAGACCGGGTGGTGTTGCACGGGACTTGCCTGATAGTATGCCTAAGTATAAGGCTTCAAGATGGCATAATGAACGTGAAGTAGAAAAGCTTAATGAGGAACGCAGTGGCAGTCTGTTGGACTTCCTCTGGGCATTTACTGAGCGATTCCCTCATTGTGTTGACGAATATGAAACATTATTAACCGATAATAGAATTTGGAAACAACGTACAGTAGACATTGGTATTGTTTCACCAGAAGAAGCATTGCAATGGGGTTTTACAGGGCCAATGCTTCGTGGTTCTGGAGTAGCGTGGGACTTACGCAAAAAACAGAGTTATGCAGCATATGATCGCGTTGATTTCGATATCCCAGTAGGCAAAACTGGAGATTGTTATGATCGCTATTTGGTTCGTGTTGAAGAGTTAAGGCAATCAAATCGAATTATTAGGCAATGTATCGAATGGCTCAGAGCAAATCCTGGTCCAGTACGTATTGATGATCACAAAATTACACCACCACGCCGCGTAGAAATGAAAGAAGATATGGAATCATTAATCCATCATTTTAAACTGTTTACAGAAGGTTTTTGTTTGCCGCGTGGTGAAGTATATAGTGCCGTTGAGGCTCCTAAAGGTGAGTTTGGCATTTATATGGTATCTGATGGGGCGAATAAACCTTACAGAATGAAAATTCGTGCTCCTGGATTTGCTCATTTGTCGAGCTATGATGCAATGACTAAAGGACATATGATCGCTGATGGTGTCGCGATTTTAGCGAGTCAGGATATAGTATTTGGTGAAATAGATCGTTAATTTTTGATCTGTCAATTTATGATTTTTAAAATGACATTCCAGAAAATTGCAATTTAAATTAATGAAGGTTTAGAAATGTCTGATAATTCAGCAAAAATATTAAATCAGTTGGTGTCAGCTCAGAGAATAAAGGACATCGATCATTGGATAGCAAAATACCCAAAAGATCAAAAGCAATCAGCTGTAATGAGTGCGCTACGAATAGTCCAAGAAGAGCATGGTCACCTGACTACAGAATTAATGGATGCTGTAGCTGATTACCTTGAGATGCCTCCCATTTCAGTATATGAGGTTGCAAGTTTCTATACTATGTACGAACACACACAGATCGGCAGACATTCTGTAAATGTATGTACCAATATTTCTTGTATGCTGCGTGATTCAGCTGCGGTCGTTGAACACTTGGAAAAAAAGTTAGGTATAAAAATAGGTGAAACCACAGATGATGGGCGCTTTACATTACGATCCGTTGAGTGTTTAGGTGCTTGTGTTAATGCACCAATGATGCAGGTGGACAAGGATTATCATGAGAATCTGACTCCTGAATCTATAGATAAAGTGTTGGAACAATACCAATAAAAGATAGAGGTGGTTGCCGTGGTTGAATTAAATCAAGTTTGTTATCGAACATTTCATCTACCAGAGCCTTGGACACTATCTGCTTATGAAAGTGTTGGTGGATATAGTGCATGGAGAAAAATATTAAAAGAGCAAACTTCTCCACAATTAATAATTGATGAATTAAAAACATCTGCCTTACGTGGTCGAGGGGGAGCTGGATTCCCAACTGGATTAAAATGGAGTTTTATGAATCGTAATACTCCAGTACAAAAATACGTAGTTTGTAATTCGGACGAAGGTGAGCCAGGCACGTGTAAGGACCGAGAAATACTTACATTAAATCCACACCAACTAATAGAAGGCATGGCAATTGCTGGATATACCATGGGTGCTACTGTGGGATATAACTACATTCGCGGCGAGTTTTGGTTGCCCTATGAGCGCACAGAAGCCGCATTAAAAGAAGCTTACGAGGCGGGTTTGTTGGGTAAGAATATTTTAGGTTCAGGCATTAACTTCGATTTATATAATCATTTAGGTGCTGGTGCATATATTTGTGGCGAAGAGACTGCATTGCTTAATTCCCTTGAGGGAAAAAAAGGACAACCCAGATTTAAACCCCCATTTCCTGCTAACTATGGTTTATACGGGAAGCCTACAACAATAAATAATACAGAGACTTTTGCCTCTGTTCCAGTCATCATGGAAAAGGGTGGCGAGTGGTTTTTAAAAATAGGCAAACCTAATAATGGCGGGGCTAAATGTTTTAGTGTAAGTGGTCACGTCAATAAGCCCGGAAATTTTGAAATTCCCTTGGGAACACCGTTTAAAACCCTTCTCGAATTAGCCGGTGGGGTTACAAAAGGTCGAAAAATTAAAGCAGTAATTCCCGGAGGTACCTCAATGCCTGTTTTACCTGGTGAGGTAATGATGGGCCTTGATATGGATTATGACAGTATTCAAAAAGCAGGTTCAGGATTAGGTTCTGGGGCTGTGATTATTATGGATGAGACAACCTGTATGGTTGATGCACTATATCGCATTTCCGAGTTTTATATGGATGAGTCCTGTGGACAATGTACCCCATGTCGTGAGGGTACCGGTTGGTTAGTCCGTTTATTACATCGCATCAAGGATGGCCATGGTGAACCTGGAGATGTAGAGAAACTAGTCAATGTTGCGAACAATATCGAAGGACGCACTATTTGTGCATTAGGTGAAGCAGCTGCTTGGCCGGTACAAAGTTTTGTTAAGCATTTCCGCGATGAATTTGAATATTTCGTGAAGCATAAACGCTCAATCGTCGCAGCATAATTAAAAGGTTTGACCCATGACTACTACTATTGAAATCGACGGTAAAACATTTGAAGCAGAAAACGGCAAAATGATCATTGAAGTTGCCGATGAAGCGGGGATTCATATCCCACGTTTTTGTTACCATAAAAAATTATCTGTGGCGGCAAACTGTCGCATGTGCTTAGTTGAAGTTGAAAATGGCCGTAAGCCAGTTCCTGCTTGTGCAACTCCAATTACCAACGGCATGAAGGTATTTACTAAATCGAAGGAAGCGCTACATTCACAAAAAGTAGTTATGGAATTCCTTCTTATTAACCATCCGCTCGACTGTCCAATTTGCGATCAGGGTGGAGAATGCGAATTACAAGACATATCCATGGGTTATGGGGAAGATGAATCCCACTATACAGAAAACAAACGTTCAGTGGATGATGATAATTTAGGTACACTGATTTCAACTGAAATGACCCGTTGTATTCATTGTACGCGTTGTGTCCGCTTTGGTGAAGAAATTGCTGGACTGAGAGAGTTAGGTGCGACTGGCCGTGGTGAGCACATGCAAATTGGGACGTATGTGCAACACAGCATGAAGTCAGAAGTATCCGGTAACATTATTGATTTATGTCCGGTTGGGGCATTAACTTCAAAACCCTACCGCTTTACCGCTAGAGCATGGGAACTAACCCAGCATGATGGTGTTGCACCACATGATTGCCTCGGTTCAAATATCTATCTACATACACGTCGAAATCAGTTAATGCGTGTTGTTCCTAAAGAGAATGAAACAATTAACGAAACCTGGTTGGCTGACAGAGATCGATTTAGCTATTTAGGATTAAATAGTCCGTTAAGAGCAAGTCAACCACAGATTAAGCGCAATGGACAATGGGAAGTTGTGGATTGGGAGACTGCATTAAAATTTACAGCAGAAGGGCTAGCTCGAGTTATAAAGCAAAATGGTGCTGAGCAAGTTGCGGCTTTTGCCTCAAGTTCTTCTACATTAGAAGAGCTGTATTTATTGCAAAAATTAATGCGTGAAATTGGTGTCCATAATATCGACCACAGATTGCAACAGGTAGATTTTAGAGATCAAGAAAATCAAGCAACTACTCCTATAAGTTCCTTGCCATATGCCGAAGTAGAGCATCAAAATGCCATAGTCCTGATCGGATGTAATGTTGATCGTGAAGTTCCTCTAGCAGGAGTTCGGGTTCGTAAGGCGTTCCGTAATGGAGCAAAAATTTATGCTATAAATCCTGTAGATTTTGAATATCGTTTTGATCTTGAAGAGCGCTTCATTGTTTCACCTTTAGAAATGCCAATGCAACTTGCCAAGCTTGCTTTAGCACTGACTAGTGACATTAAAACTTTACCCGCAGAAGTGCAAAAATTATTAATAGGTCTTGAGTTGGATAAAGCAACTCAACGAGTTGCCAAAGCATTAAAAGAAGAAAAAGCATGTTTAATTACTGGTGCCCTTTGTGAAAATCATCCTGACGCAGCTTTATTACGTACCTTAATGTTCCATATTGAAAAATTAAGTGGAGCTAAAGTATTGCGCCTGACTCATGGGGCAAACTCTGCTGGTGCTTGGATCGCAGGAATGGTGCCGCATCGAACAACTGCAGGCAAATCAGACTCAACACCAGGAATGGATGTACAAGCAGCTCTAAATGCCAAACTCAAAGCATATTTCTTAATGGGAGTAGAACCTGGTTTTGATTTTGCAAATCCTTATGGTGCAAGACAATCAATGCTCGGCGCAGAATTTGTTGTATTAATGTCTGCTTTCAATCATGAGTCAATGCTCGATTATGCAGATGTGATTTTACCAATAGCCCCATATGCTGAAACGTCAGGAACCTACATTAATGTTGATAATACATGGCAAACAGTAAAAGGCGCGTTATCGCCTCACGGAGAAGCTCGACCAGCCTGGAAAGTATTGAGGGTTCTTGCTAATTTACTGCATTGTGAAGGTTTTGAATATTTATCGACTGAAGATATTCTGTCAGAAATTAAAAATAGTGTTGCAATCACTATGGAGCAAGAATATAAGCCTTATTATCCTGAGAGCCTGCCTCTAATTAATCAATCATTAATTCGTGTTGGTGAGTGGCCACTTTATCGTAGCGATGCAATTGTTAGGAATGCCAAAGAGTTACAATTATGCGCTGCGGCGGAAGTAGCATGTATACGTATTAATCCTACAACAGCTGATCGATTGAAATTAGAAGATGTTGCTACTGTATCTCAGGGAGATATTGAGATAACATTGCCGCTTAAACGTGATGAACGCATTGCGGCAGATGTTGTATGGGTAGCAAACGCGATGCCTGAAACCGTGGATTTGGGCCATTCATTTGCTGCAATAACTATTAAGCGCTAGGCAGGTAAAAAAATGCTGCAAGATATTAGCATATTAATTTGGGTCATCATTAAAATATTAGTAATCGTAGTCCCATTACTATTATGTGTTGCATATTTAATCTATGCAGAGCGTAAAGTTATTGGATATATACAAGTCCGTATAGGACCCAACCGTGTGGGTGTACGCGGGTTGCTTCAACCTATAGCGGATTTGATTAAACTAATTACTAAAGAAATTATTATCCCTACCCGCTCGAATAAATACCTTTTTATAGCTGCTCCGTTATTCGCTTTAGTTCCTGCTTTGGCAGGCTGGGCGGTAATTCCTTTTCAGGAAGGAATGGTTTTAGCAAACATTAATGCAGGGGTTCTTTATATTTTTGCAATGAGTTCTCTTGGAGTTTATGGAGTGCTCATCGCAGGATGGGCATCCAACTCCAAATACGCAATGTTTGGTGCATTAAGAAGTACAGCACAAACCGTATCCTATGAAATTGCAATGGGGTTTGCGTTGGTGGGAGTGCTGTTGGCTGCTGGAAGTATGAACCTTACAGAGATTGTGAACTCACAAAGAGGCGGAATTTTACATTGGTGGTTTGTTCCTCTCCTTCCTCTGTTTTTCGTATTTTGGATTGCAGGCATTGCTGAAACCAACCGAGCACCATTCGACTTGGCCGAAGGGGAATCCGAGATTGTTGCTGGCTTCCATGTGGAATATTCAGGAATAGGCTTCGCATTATTTTTCTTATCAGAATATGCGAGTATGATTCTTATCTCTATACTGCTCAGTATCCTGTTTCTGGGTGGGTGGATGTCGCCATTTGAAGGTATTCCATTTTTAGAAAATATATTTTTTATTGTACCCGGGTTTGTTTGGTTAATCGTGAAAGTCTGCTTTTTCCTATATGTATATTTATGGATAAGAGCCACTTTTCCTCGTTATCGTTATGACCAGCTTATGCGTTTAGGTTGGAAGGTACTTATTCCGGTCACCATTGTTTGGATTATTGTAACTGCGCTAATGGTTGTTACACATGTTAAACCTTGGTTTTAATGATTAATAGAGAAGCCGATGAAAAAAGCATATCAATTTATTAGATACTACGTACGCAGTTTTCTTTTTATAGAATTATTGCAGGGTTTAAAGTTAACTGGTAAATATTTTTTTAAGAAAAAAATAACTGTACAGTTTCCTGAAGAACAGACTCCAATTTCACCTCGTTTTAGAGGAGCACTTGCTTTGCGACGTTATCCAAATGGTGAAGAACGTTGCATTGCTTGCAAATTATGTGAAGCAGTTTGTCCTGCACTTGCTATAACCATCGAATCAGAACCACGTGAAGATGGATCTCGTCGCACAACGAGATATGATATTGATGTATTTAAATGCATTAATTGCGGCTTATGTGAAGAATCATGCCCTGTAGATTCCATCGTAGTAACACCGGTGCATCATTATCATATCAGTGAACGCGGTCAAAATATTATGACGAAAGAAAAGCTCCTTGCCCTTGGTGATTTATTGGAGCCTAAACTTGCAGCAGATAGAGCTGCTGATGAAAAATACCGATAACGGGGTGCAGCATGCATGAATTATTAGTTCAAACTATTTTTTATATTTTTGCGGCAATAGCCGTTGGTGCTGCCTTTATGGTTATTGTTCAAGATAATCCCGTACGCAGCGTCTTATTTCTTGTACTTACCTTCATTGCAAGCGCAGGATTATGGATCCTTGCAGAAGCTGAGTTTCTTGCACTAATTTTGGTACTGGTGTACGTGGGTGCGGTAATGACACTGTTCCTGTTCGTCGTAATGATGCTTAACATTGATGTGGAAGTGGTTAAAAATCATTACCGTCGTTATTTACCATTTGGTTTAATTCTTGTTGCTCTGTTAACCGGTCTTTTAATGGTATCTATTCCAGCAGGTACTTTTAAGTCGAATGTTGAGACCCAAAGCAATACTGTAATTAGTACACAGTTAATGGATGGAAACCAAAACAATCCTGATGCACCTCGGTCTAATACTGAAGCTTTAGGTATGGTTCTATATACAGATTATTTACTGGCTTTTGAAATTGCAGCAGTGCTGTTATTAATTGCAATTATTTCAGCAATTACCTTAGTACATAGAGGTCCCAGAAAATCGAAAAGACAGGATATCAAACAACAGATCCTGACACGTAGAAATGATCGGGTTGAATTAATTAATATGAAAGCAGAAAAATAAGGTTGGGGAATTCTAAATGATACCTGTTAATAATTACTTAATTCTGGGGGCCATTTTATTCGGTTTTGGTCTTATTGGCATAATGATGAATCGTCGAAATATCATTTTATTGCTGGTCTGTATCGAATTGATGTTACTTGCAGTGAATACAAATTTTATCGCATTTTCACATTATTATAACGAAATTAGCGGTCAAGTTTATGTCTTTTTTATTTTAACGGTTGCTGCGGCAGAAGCAGCAATAGGATTAGCCATAGTGATGTTGCTTTTCAGAAATAGAGGTAACATTGACGTAGATAAGATGAATCATTTAAAAGGTTAACATTGTGAGTATTCAACAACTTTGTCTAATAATCGTTTTAACTCCCTTGGCTGGCTCCATAATTGCTGGTTTTTTCCGTAATCAAATAGGACGAGTCGGGGCACATTCAGCCACTATTTTAGGCGTTGCAATATCTTTTGTTGCCTCGCTGTATGTAGCTTGGCAAGTCTTTTCTGGCGCCATGCCCACTGAGAGTACGGTGCTTTACCATTGGGCAACTGGTGGATTAATTCTTCCGTTTGAATTTAATATCGGTTTTCTGATTGATCCTTTAAGTGCCGTGATGCTAGTGACTGTTAATTTCGTCTCTCTATTGGTGCATATTTATAGTATTGGATATATGGCTGATGACGATGGATACCAACGTTTTTTTAGCTACATTTCCTTGTTTACTTTTATGATGCTGATGTTAGTAAGTGCCAATAATTTCTTACAATTATTTTTTGGCTGGGAAGGCGTAGGTCTTGTTTCTTATTTACTTATCGGTTTCTGGTATCAAAAAGAATCAGCTATTGAAGGTAGCCTTAAAGCATTTATTGTCAACCGCGTAGGTGACTTTGGTTTTCTAATAGGTATTGCATTGGTTTTTGCCTACACGGGTAGTATTGATTACGAAACTGTGTTCAAAAGCGTTAACTATCTTACAACCCAAAATATTGAACTATTTCAAGGTCATCCTTGGTCTTTAGTTACAGTAATTTGTTTAGCCCTATATGTTGGTGCCATGGGTAAGTCGGCACAAGTACCGTTACATGTGTGGTTACCTGAATCAATGGAAGGTCCGACACCTATTTCTGCATTGATTCATGCTGCAACCATGGTTACCGCTGGGGTATTTATGATTGCACGTATTTCACCTCTAATCGAATTTTCCACAACAGCATTAAGTGTAGTTCTTGTGATTGGTGCAACAGGTGCACTCTTTACAGGAATTTTAGCACTCACAATGAACGATATTAAACGGGTTGTCGCCTATTCAACATTGTCTCAATTGGGATATATGATGGTTGGGATGGGTGCATCAGCTTATAGTGCAGGCATGTTTCATCTTCTGACTCATGCATGTTTTAAAGCCCTCTTATTCTTAGGGGCTGGTTCTGTAATTATCGGAATGCATCATGAACAAGACATGCGAAAAATGGGTGGCTTATGGAATAAAATGCCCATTACTTATATAACGTTTGTAATTGGATCTTTAGCTCTTTGTGCTATTCCTCCGCTCGCAGGGTTTTATTCAAAAGATACAATAATCGAAGCGGTCCAATTGTCACAGATCCCTGGAAGTGGTTATTCCTATTTCTGTGTAGTTCTTGGAGCTGGTGTCACTGCCATGTATACCTTTAGATCTTTGTTTATGACGTTCCATGGAAAGCCTCGCATGGACGAACATACTCTAAGCCATATTCATGAGTCGCCATGGGTAGTTTGGTTGCCACTCGTTCTCCTTGCTATTCCTTCAATTATATTAGGCTACGTATTGTACATGCCTATGCTTTTTGATAATCCAACTATTTTAAGTCCTTCTTTATTTGTTCTTCCTCAGCATAATGTATTGGCAGAGCTTGCACATGAAATTACGTCTCCTTTTGCAAGTATGTTGCATTCAGTCTACTCGCTTACGTTCTGGATTACTTTGGCAGGAATTGCGATTGCTTGGATTTGTTATATAGCTGTTCCATCAATTCCAGGCTATTTGGCACGACGTTTTTCACTCATTTATAAAATACTCGTCAATAAATACGGCTTTGATGCGTTTAACAATATAGTTTTTGTAAAAGGCTCTAAGGGTATAGGAACTGTATTTTACAGTGTGGGTGATCAAAAGTTGATCGATGGAATGGTTGTGAATGGCAGCAGTCGACTAGTTAGATGGTTATCAGCTAAAGGTCGCGCTATACAAAGTGGTTATCTGTATCATTATGCTACAGTAATGATTTTTGGATTGCTTGGATTTTTATGCTGGTTGATACTCGGCTGAATATAGGGTGAAGGTATGCATTATTTGCTCAATTTACTAATTTGGTTGCCAGTAATAGGCGGTGTTTTTGTTCTTCTCTCTGGAGATGATCGTAGCCCGAATATTTCGCGTTATTTGGCATTATTTACGGTAATACTTTGTTTACTACTTTGTATCCCTCTTGTTGCAGGCTTCGATCCTAAAGTTCTAGGAATGCAATATTTGGAGGAATTTTCATGGATGCCGTCACTAGGCATTAGCTATAGCTTAGGTATCGATGGTATGTCGTTACTCCTAATTGTGCTTAGCATTTTTACGAATTTAGTGGTGATCTTAGCAACTTGGGAAAGTATTACTAACAGAGTCTCTCAGTATTTAGCTGCATTTTTGATCATGCAGGGACTATTAGTTGGAGTTTTCTCGGCCTTAGATGCCATTTTATTTTATATCTTCTGGGAAGCCACGCTAATTCCCATGTACCTAATTATTGGTATTTGGGGATCAGATAATCGTGTTTATGCAGCGATTAAATTCTTCTTATATACCTTTTTAGGTTCAGTACTCATGTTAGCTAGCTTTTTATACATGGGCTACATTGCAGGTACATTTAGTATTGAAGCTTTTTATGCCATTAAACTGAGCATGACAGCACAAACATTGATCTTTATCGCATTTTTCCTCGGTTTTGCAATTAAGATTCCGATGTTTCCAGTCCATACTTGGTTGCCTGATGCACATACTGAGGCTCCAGCTGGTGGCTCAGTTGTATTAGCAGCAATTTTACTAAAGCTTGGAGCGTACGGGTTTATCCGTTTCTCCTTACCCATAGTTCCGGATGCATGTAGTCGTTATGCCGGGATTATGATTGCCTTATCTTTAATTGCAGTTGTTTATATTGCTTTAGTCGCAATTATTCAAAAAGATATGAAACGTTTAATTGCTTACTCTTCAATTTCACATATGGGATTTGTGACATTAGGTTGTTTTGCCATCTTTGCTATTGCAAAACAATCAGGATTAAGCGCCGCTGGCCTAATCTTAGAAGGTGCTATTGTAGTTATGATTTCGCACGCTTTTGTCTCAAGTGCACTTTTCGCCGGTGTGGGTTATATCTATGACCGTATGCATACCCGTCGTTTAGCTGATTTTGGTGGGATAGTGAATACAATGCCTGTTTTTGCATCATTCTTCATGCTTTTCTGCATGGCGAATGCTGGCTTACCAGGTACTTCAGGTTTTGTTGGTGAGTTCATGGTCATTCTTGGATCACTTAAAGCCGGTTTTTGGGTGACATTTTGGGCTGCTACCACACTTATAACCGCAGCAGGTTATAATCTTTGGATGTATAAACGAGTAATTTTTGGACCTATAGCAAATGAAAAAGTTGCGGAACTAAAAGATCTTTCGGGCTATGAGTTAAGTGCTTATATTTTACTTGCTTTGATGGTGATCGCTATGGGTGTATATCCTAAGCCGTTCTTAGAGTACATTCATCAAACAGTAAGCCATACTCTAGCATTAGCAAGTCAATCAAAATTGTAATCAAGGTTAATCAATATGACAGCATTACTTGAAAATATCCATGTAGCCATTCCGGAAATGATTGTGCTCGCCACCGCATGCATTGCATTGCTTGCTGACCTATTTTTACGGCATCGCTATAAATCAATTTCTTATTTTATCTCCTGTTTCGGTTTAGTTTTAGCTGCTGTTGTAAGTTTTCTTTATATTGGTATGTATAAGGTTATTACACTCAATGGTTTATTCATTAGTGATGATGTAGCCAATTTAATGAAATTCTTTATATACATTACTGTGCTGCTTAGCTTTATCTATTCAAAAAATTATATAGATGAGCGTCAAATGCCTTCAGGTGATTACTATATTTTAGGATTATTTTCTACTTTAGGAATGATGCTTCTTGTTTCAGCACATTCACTACTTACAATTTTCCTTGGCTTAGAATTATTGTCACTACCTTTATATGCTATGACTGCTATTCGTAGAACTGATAGTGATGCTTCTGAGGCAGCAATGAAATACTTTGTGATGGGTTCAATTGCTTCTGCCATGCTTTTATATGGTATTTCTCTAATTTATGGAGCAACTGGAAAATTAGATTTACTCGAAGTGGCCAATGTCATAGCTGCGAACTGGCAACAGCAAAGTACGCTACTCGCATTTGCTATGGTTTTTATCCTATGTGGAGTAGCATTTAAATTAGCAGCCGTACCTTTCCATATGTGGGCACCTGATGTATACCAGGGAGCACCAACTTCAGTTACTTTATTCATTAGTGCTGCACCAAAAGTTGCTGCCTTAGGAATGGCATTTAGATTACTGACTATTGGCCTCGTCGATGTTAGTTCGCAGTGGCAACATATTTTATTGGTGATGACTTTACTTTCTACTGGTTTGGGGAATTTATTTGCAGTAGTACAGACCAGTGTTAAACGGTTATTAGCTTATTCTGCAATATCGCATATTGGATATGCTTTATTTGGTGTTTTAGCGGCGACCGCTTCGGGATACTCTGCAGCGCTTTATTATATTCTCGTCTATTCAATAACCTCAGCCGCAGGCTTTGGTTTAATTGTGCTAATGTCCAACCATGGGATGGAAATAGATAGCATTGATGATTTAAAAGGGCTTAACAAAAGAAATCCCTGGCTCGCATTTTTGATGCTAATCATTATGTTTTCTCTCGCGGGTGTTCCGCCTACAGTTGGTTTCTTTACTAAATTGCTTGTACTAAAGGCCTTAGTTGATGCTCAAATGATGTGGGTTGCCGTGCTGGGCTTATTGTTTACAGTGATTGGCGCTTATTACTATTTAAGAATTGTTAAAATCATGTATTTTGATGCACCAACACATGTTGACCCAGTTGTTATGAATAAGGGAAATGTCATAGTACTTTCTCTTAATTGCTTATCGTTACTGTATTTAGGTATATTTCCAGGTGCCTTAATTGTAGCGTGTATGAATGCTTTCGGTTCCTAAGATAGATTAATCTTTGTTCTGCACTAGAAAATCACCCATTTTTCTTATGCAGAATACATATTTATTTATATTCTTAAGCGAAAGTACTTGCTAAGCGTACTGACTCTCAGTATACTTGCCATCAGTTGACGCGGGGTGGAGCAGCCTGGTAGCTCGTCGGGCTCATAACCCGAAGGTCGTAGGTTCAAATCCTGCCCCCGCTACCACTTATTAAGAACCCCATTTATGGGGTTTTTTATTATGTATAATTTGTAACTGCACTAAAGATAGTAGTAGCCAGTGAAGCAAAGATCGCGCTCGGAATTAATTGTTTTATAGAAATCACTTTCAGAGTTTCAGCTCTTGCCCGAACTTAGGTTACTGTACCGTATTTGTATTAGGCATCCGTGCCCTTTTTAGTTTGTTAATACTATGATACAAGATGAATTGGAACATTTATTAGCTCCGACACTTAATGACATGGGCTATGAGCTTTGGGGATGTGAATATCTTTCACAGGGTAAGCATTCGTTATTGCGCATATACATTGATAAGGCTGATGGAATAGGGATTGAAGACTGCGAAGCAGTAAGTCATCAAGTCAGTGCTTTGCTTGATGTTGAAGATCCAATTTCAGGAAATTATAGCTTGGAAGTATCATCACCAGGTATACCAAGACCTTTATTTAAAAATTGGCAATATCAGCGTTACATAGGCCATGAAGTACAAGTAAAAACTTTTAAGCCAATTGAGGGTAAGCGTAAATTACTTGGTACTATTGTCTCAGCATCTGAGGAAACTTTAGTACTTAAAATAAATAATAAAGATCAAGAATTACTTTTTTCAAATATTGTGAAAGCAAGTTTGACAGTATAGAGAGGCGAACAATGAGCAAAGAATTGTTACTGGTTGCAGAGGCGTTATCAAACGAAAGAGGTGTAAGTAAAGATGTTATTATACTTGCCATTCAGGCTGCATTGGAGTCCGCAACTCGCAAGATCTTTGGTTTAGATATAGGGGTACGAATAAAATTAGATTCCCGCACAGGCGACTATGAAACGTTTAGATATTGGGATGTAGTCAATGAAGATGAGATAGAGCATCCAGATCGCCAATTAACTGTTGAACAAGCAAAAGAACGCAACCCAGCTGCAAAAATTAATGATCGTATAGAAGAGTCAATTCCTTCAATTGAATTTGGAAGAATTGAGGCACAAGCAGCTCGCCAAGTGATTATGCAAAAGGTTAGAGAAGCGGAACGTGAGCTAGTAATTGATCAATTCCGAAGCAAGTTAGGTCAATTAATTTATGGAACTGTTAAGAAAGTTACCCGTGATAATATTATAATTGACTTAGGTGGGAAAGCAGAAGCCTTCTTGCCCCGTACAGAAATGCTTCCACATGAAATGTTTCGCCCGAATGATAGAGTCCGTGCTTATTTATATGAAATCACTCCGCAAGCACGTGGACCACAACTTTTTGTAAGCCGTACTCGTAATGAAATGCTCATCGAACTGTTCCGTATTGAGGTACCTGAAATTGGTGAGAATGTGATTGAAGTGAAAGCTGCGGCACGAGATCCTGGTAATAGGGCCAAAATTGCAGTCAAAACCAATGATGGACGAATTGATCCTGTTGGGGCTTGTGTTGGTATGCGCGGCGCTCGGGTTCAAGCTGTTTCTAGCGAACTTGGTGGTGAGCGTGTGGATATTATTTTATGGGACGATAATCCACCTCAATTGGTGATTAATGCCATGGCTCCTGCAGAAATTTCTTCTATTGTTGTAGATGAAGACAGTCATACTATGGATTTAGCTGTAGAAAAAGATCAATTATCCCAGGCAATTGGTCGCAATGGTCAAAACGTTCGTTTAGCAAGTCAATTAACTGGCTGGACATTGAATGTTATGACTACAGATGAGTTCGAAAATAAGAATTTGGAAGAATCTAGTAAAATTGTTAAGTTATTTACTTCTGCACTGGAAATTGATGAAGAAATTGCTACATTACTCGTAGCGCATGGTTTTTCTTCTCTAGAAGAAATTGCTTATGTTCCCAAAGAAGAATTACTGGCTATCGAGGAATTTGACGAAGAAATTGTTGAAGAACTACGAAATAGAGCAAACGATAAATTACTCACAATGGCTCTTTCTTCAGGCAAAGGGCTATCTGGTTCACCTGATGAAACATTACTCTCAATGGAAGGGATGACCGAAGAGTTAGCTAACAAATTAGCTGCAAAAGGAATTACTTCCATGGAAGATTTAGCTGAGCAATCTGTAGATGAGCTGTTAGAAATTGAAGGAATGACTGAAGAAAAGGCCGGTGCTTTAATTATGAAGGCCAGAGAACCATGGTTTTTATAAGACTATGGATTTATTATAAATTAATGTAGTGCAAATACGCAGTTATCTTCAGATAAAGTATATAACTGCTGAAAGGGGATTAAAATATGGCGGATGTGACGGTTAAACAATTAGCTCAAGTCGTTGGTATTCCGGTTGAACGCTTATTGAACCAGTTACAGGAAGCAGGGTTGTCTTTTACTGATGACCAACAGACTGTGAATGAAGAGCAAAAGCGGATCCTACTCAATCATTTGAAGAGAACCTCTCTGCGTGATGTGAATGTTTCGCCTGAACGAATTACTTTAAGGCGAAAAAGCTTATCGCAAGTCACCGTTGGCCATGATGCTCATAGTGGCAAAACTGTAAGTGTTGAGGTACGTAAGAAAAAAGTTTTTGTAAAACGTACCCCAATAGTAGAGTTGCCTGATGCTGAAGAACCTATTCTATCTGAAGAAAATCAGGACATTCCTGATCAGCATTCTGCGGAAGTTGCTTCAGAGATCCAACAGGTATCTGAAACACCTACTGAATCAGTGGAGCAAATCGCTGAACCTTCTGAAATAATAGTAGAAAATCAAGAGTCTGAAGTCGAAGCCAATCCACAGGATGAAAAAACTGAGGAAGCCCCTGAAAGCTTAGCAACAGAAGTTCCTGAAAGTACAAGTGCAATTGAAGTTATGGAAGAGATTTCCATAAAAGAAGAGCATAAATTGGAAAAGCAACCTAAAAAGAAACATGTAGAGCAAACAATTGAATCGGATGCTGGAGACTTTAGAAAAGTTAAGAAAAAACCCAAATATCAACAAACTTCTTATGATCGTGACGAAGAAGATCAAGAAGGCCATAGACGTGGTGGGCGTAGCAAATTTAAAAAGCGTAAGGGTATAGAGAAATCAGATAAGCTTAAAGAAGCTGAAGAGTCTCTAACACATGGTTTTGCATTGCCAACTGCTCCTGTAGTAAAAGAAGTTTTAATACCTGAAACGATTACGGTCGCTGAATTAGCAAAAAGAATGTCTGTTAAAGCTGCTGAAGTAATTAAGGTAATGATGACTCTTGGAGCAATGGCAACCATTAACCAGGTTATCGATCAAGAAACCGCCGTTATTGTTGTTGAAGAAATGGGCCATAAGGCACGTATTATTAAAGAAGATGCAATTGAAGTAGGATTAGGCGAGTCGATTAATAAGGGTAGTCGTACAGAATCTAGAGCGCCTGTTGTCACGATTATGGGGCACGTAGATCATGGTAAGACTTCGTTACTTGATTACATTCGTCGAACCAAAGTTGCTATTGGAGAAGCAGGTGGTATTACCCAGCATATCGGTGCTTATCATGTTAGTACTCCTAAAGGCGAGATTACATTCTTAGATACTCCAGGTCACGCTGCGTTTACCGCAATGAGAGCGCGTGGTGCGAAGGTCACTGATATCGTGGTGTTGATCGTTGCTGCAGATGATGGGGTTAAACCACAAACTGTAGAAGCAATTCAACATGCCAAGGCAGCGAAAGTGCCAATTATTGTTGCAATTAATAAAATGGATAAGCCCGATGCAGATCCTGATCGTGTCATGAATGAATTAACGACACATGAAGTAATTCCAGAAGCTTGGGGTGGAGATACTATGTTTATCAATATCTCGGCTAAGTCAGGCATGGGTATTGATGAGCTTCTCGATGCAATTTTACTTCAATCTGAGGTTTTAGAGTTAACCGCAGTAACTGACGGTGCTGCGAAAGGTGTAGTTATCGAGTCGCGTTTGGATAAAGGAAGAGGTCCTGTAGCTACTGTATTAGTACAAAGTGGAACACTACATAAAGGCGATATCTTACTTGCTGGGTTCCAGTATGGTCGCGTACGTGCTTTGGTTGGTGATAATGGTGATCTGGTTGATTTTGCAGGCCCATCAATTCCAGTTGAAGTACTTGGCTTATCAGCTATTCCTCATGCCGGAGATGAAGCGGTTGTTGTTCCTGATGAGAAAAAAGCAAGAGAGGTTGCTTTGTTCCGTCAAGGTAAATTCCGAGATGTGAAACTTGCCAGACGCCAGAAATCCACCATTGAAGGCATCATGGAAAATATGGCAGCTGGAGAATCTAAAGTACTTAATGTGGTACTTAAAGCAGACGTTCAAGGTTCTTTAGAAGCAATTTCAGATGCTTTAGTGAAGTTATCGACTGATGAAGTTAAAGTTGAAGTTATTTCAAGCGGTGTGGGTGGTATTACTGAGTCCGATGTACACTTGGCCATAGCATCTAATGCTATTTTGGTAGGCTTTAACGTAAGAGCTGATAGCAGCGCTAAGAAATTGGCAGAGCATGAGTCAGTGCAGCTGCATTATTATAGCGTCATCTACGACATTGTAGATCAGATTAAAGGCGCTTTAACGGGTATGCTTGCTCCGCAATTTAAAGAAGAAATTATTGGTATTGCTGAAGTTCGTGATGTATTTAAATCACCTAAAATTGGCGCGATTGCAGGTTGTATGGTTGTCGAAGGAGTTATTAAACGTAATAATCCTATTCGTGTCCTGCGTGCCAATGTGGTTATCTATGAGGGAACTTTGGAATCACTACGAAGATTTAAAGATGATGTGGTTGAGGTTCGCCAAGGGTTTGAATGTGGAATTGGAGTTAAAAATTACAATGATGTTAAACCAGGCGACCTAATTGAAGTATATGAAACAGTTGAAATTAAGCGTGATTTATAAAGATGGGTCATAATTTTAAACGTACAGATCGAGTCGCTGAGATGATTCAGCGAAAGTTAGCGCAGATAATACCTATGGAAGTAAAAGATCCGCGCTTAACCGGGTTCGTCACTATATCTGCTGTAAAAGTTGCTGCTGATTTGGGCCATGCTAAGGTATATTTTACTGTGCTGAATGATGATAAAGAAACTGCAGCGACTATTTTAAATGCTGCTGCGAGCTATTTGCGTAGCGCTTTGGCACGAAGTATTACTTTACGTACAGTTCCTCAGCTTCATTTCGTATATGATGAGTCAATAGAATATGGGCAACGTTTAAGTCGTCTCATTGATGAAGTAAATCCGCCAGTTTCCGATGATAATGAAAGCAATTGATCTTTTAGCATTAGATGGAATTTTATTACTAAATAAATCAGAGGGAATGACTTCCAACACGGCGTTGCAGAAAGCAAAAAGGTTGTTAGGCGCAAAGAAAGCTGGTCACACTGGAAGTTTAGACCCGCTCGCTACAGGTATGTTGCCTCTTTGCTTCGGCGAAGCCACAAAAGTATGTCAATTTTTGCTTGATGCAGATAAGTGTTATCAAACTACGGGTTTGTTAGGTATTAAAACGAATACTTCTGATGCAACAGGTGAAATAATTGCTCGTGTTGAAGGATTTACAGTTTCTGAGACAAATTTGCTTGATGTATTAAAAGAACATACAGGTCATATACAGCAGATTCCCTCCATGTTTTCCGCTTTAAAACATAATGGAACACCTCTTTATCGTTTGGCTAGAGAAGGGATCCACATTGAGAGGAAGGCACGTGAGATTCTGATTCGTACTTTGCAACTTGATGCATTTGACGGTACTCGATTTTCATTAACAGTAACCTGCAGTAAGGGAACTTATATTCGCAATTTGGTTGAAGATATTGGCGATGTTTTAGGTGTTGGGGCTCATGTAACTCGCTTACATCGGGTTTATACCTCAGGCTTAGAGAATATGCCTATGTATTCTCTAGATGAATTAGAGGCAATGTCTAGTTCCGAACGAACAGCTTGCTTGATTCCTATGGATAGAGCCGTCAGTCATTTGGAGAAAGTGACTCTTCTGAATGATGAAATTATTAGCATTCGTCAAGGTAGAGTAGTAACAAATAAAATAGATGTAGAAAAAGCAGATTGTGTTCGTCTTTATGACGAGAAAGCACAGTTTATTGGGTTAGGTGAACGAAATATCCAGGGTGATATTAAAGCGAAACGATTACTTTCTTTTTGATCATTTTCACATAAGAAAGGTGTGAGCACGTAAAATATGAAATTTTTTGCACAAAAATAATTTTCAGTACTTGTTTCGTTGGACATGCCTTGGTAGAATGTTCGCCTTTAAATGAATACTTAGTAGTTCCGGGAGTGTATAATGTCGCTAAGCAGCGCAGATAAAGCAGCAATTGTTAAAGAATACAAGCGTTCCGATAAAGATACTGGTTCGCCTGAAGTTCAGGTTTCTATTATTACTGGTCGTATTAAATATTTAACTGAGCACTTTAAAGAACACAAAAAAGATTTTCATTCTCGACGTGGACTGCAAGAACTTGTTAATAAGCGTCGTAAGCTGTTGAAATATTTAAAGCGTAACGATGAAGCTCGCTATCAAACATTGATCCAAAGTTTGGAACTGAGAGATTCTTATTGATTGCTGAGCAAATACATTTCTTTACGAATGTACTTTACAAAAAAATACTTTAAATAAAGGCGCAATTTTCTGCGCCTTTTTTTCGTTATAATTACTTAATGAGGAAGATTACGTGGCTAAGTTTACAAAAGAAATAGCATTCGGTGACCACACGCTTATATTGGAAACAGGTGAAATTGCGCGACAAGCGGATGGAGCAGTATTAGCCAGTATGAATGGCACTCAAGTATTAGCTACAGTAGTTGGTAAAAAAGAAGGTGGCGATGAAAATGGGTTTTTCCCATTAACGGTAAATTACCAAGAAAAATTTTACGCAGTAGGTAAAATACCTGGTGGATTTAATAAACGTGAAGGCAGGCCATCAGATAATGAAACGTTAACTTCCCGACTTATAGATCGCCCTATTCGTCCTTTATTTCCAGATGGATTTTGTAACGAAGTACAAGTCATTGTTACCGTTCTTTCTTTAAACCCAGAAGTTTCTGCAGATATCGTTGCAATGGTTGCATCCTCTGCAGCATTAGCTCTTTCGGGCGTCCCTTTTAATGGTCCCATTGGCGCTGCTCGTGTAGGTTATAAGGACGGCATTTACTTATTAAACCCAAGCCGTAAGGAACTGGAGCAATCCAAACTTGACTTAGTCGTAGCAGGCACTAAAGATGCTATTTTGATGGTCGAGTCAGAAGCTAAAGAATTAAGTGAAGACATTATGCGCGGCGCTATTATGTTTGGTCATGAAATGATGAAAAATGTGATCAAAGGAATAGAAGATCTCGCAGCACAAGGTGGGAAAACTCGGTGGGAATGGACCGCGCCTGAAGTAGATACATCTTTACAAGAACGCGTTTCTGATATGGTGAAACAAGACGTTGAGGCAGCCTATCTGATTAAAGACAAGCAAGAACGTTATCAACGTTTAGATGTGTTAAAAGAACAAGCAATATCAGCTTTGCAAGCAGAAAATGATGAGTTAAAAGCTGATGTTATTGGTAATATGTTTGTTGAAATAGAGCGTGCTACTGTACGAAATCGAATTCTTGATGGCGAGCCTCGAATTGATGGCCGTGACCACAAAACAGTTCGCCCAATTTCCATTCGCACAAAACTTTTAGAAAGAACACACGGCTCTGTGTTGTTTACTCGCGGCGAAACCCAAGCGATTGTTGTTGCTACTTTGGGTAATGAGCGTGACGCACAAATCCTAGATAACATTACTGGTGAATCAAAAGATCGATTCATGTTGCATTATAACTTCCCTCCTTATTCAGTAGGGGAAACAGGCATGGTTGGTAGTCCCAAGCGTAGAGAAATTGGGCATGGTCGCTTAGCAAAACGTGCAATCATCGCTGTTTTGCCTGAAGCCAACGAATTTCCCTATATACTAAGAGTTGTTTCTGAAATCACTGAATCAAATGGTTCAAGCTCGATGGCAACAGTATGTGGTACTAGCCTTGCGTTGATGGATGCTGGTGTTCCATTAAAAGCACCTGTAGCTGGAGTCGCAATGGGCCTAATTAAAGAAGGCGATCGTTATGCGGTGTTAACGGATATTTTAGGTGATGAAGATCATTTAGGTGATATGGATTTCAAAGTAGCAGGTACCGAGCAGGGAATCACTGCATTACAAATGGACATTAAAATCCAGGGAATTACTAATGAAATTATGGAGCAAGCTTTAGACCAAGCATTGGCTGGTCGCTTACATATCCTGGGTGTAATGAATAATGCATTATCAGAGCATCGAGAAGAATTATCCCAGCATGCACCAAGAATTACTACTATGAAAGTTGCTGAAGACAAAATCCGTACAATTATTGGTAAAGGCGGCGCAACGATTAAAGGATTAATTGATAGCACGGGTGTTTCTATTGATATAGATGATACGGGTGTTGTTCAATTATTTTCTCCCGATATGAATGCTTTAGAAGAAGCGCAAAAACAAATTAAGGCATTAATTGCAGAAATTGAGGTTGGCCAAACTTATCAAGGTAAAGTAAGTAAAATCGTTGATTTTGGTGCCTTTATAAATCTTTTGCCTGGTAAAGATGGATTACTCCATATTTCTCAAATCTGCAGCGATCGATCACAAAAGGTCGAGTCGGTGCTTCAAGAGGGTCAAGAGATCGCCGTATTTGTTGCTGGTATCGATAAGCAAGGTCGTGTGAAGCTTGAGTGGAAAGATAAACCCCAAGCAGAAGAAACAGCTGCTCCTGCTGAGGAAGCTCATCATGAAGAAGAACATAATGAAGCAGAAAAGAGTATTCGTGACGGAGAAGAAGAATAAGGAATAATCGTTCTTCCACATGCATAGTGTGGAAGAAGGATTTTAGTTGTTAACCTGGGTGAGAAAAAGATACTTTACCCGGGTTACACGCTACTTCACCCAGGCAATTAGGCTAAAAATGGAGACGGAAAGGCAGGATTACTTATTCTGAGTTAAGGTTAAGAATTCGGCTCGACTCGTTGGACTATTGCGCATATCACCAAGCATTACTGAGGTGGTCATTATTGAGTTTTGTTTCTCGACACCACGCATCATCATACATAAGTGTTTTGCTTCAATGACTACAGCTATACCACGTGCTCCGGTAATTGATTCTAAGCAGGTTGCTATTTCTGAGGTTAACCGCTCTTGAATTTGTAAACGTCGCGAAAAGTAATCAACAATACGGGCTATTTTCGATAATCCTATTACTTTTCCATTAGGAATGTATCCAACATGACACTTGCCAAGAAATGGAAGTAAATGGTGTTCGCACATGGAATACATTTCAATATCTTTGACGATAACCATTTCACTCATGTCCGAATCAAAAAGCGCGTCATTAATAATATCTTCCAAGCTCTCATTGTACCCTTTAGTTAAATAACGCATGGCATTGGCAGCACGTGCAGGAGTATCAAGCAACCCTTGTCGATCTACATCTTCGCCTAATTGTATTAGCAGTTCTTTATATAGTTTTTCCATTGTTTTTTCCTACCCAGGGGGCCATGTCATACGACGTCCGCCCAGTAAATGTAAATGAATATGATATACTGTTTGGCCACCATCGGGATTAATGTTGAAAACTAATCGATATCCTGCGTCACTTATTCCTTCAGTTTGAGCAATTTTCTTTGCCCCTAAAATCATTTTTCCCAACAGGGCCTGGTCTTCATCGCTGGCATCATTCAACGTAGCAATATGTTGCTTCGGAATAATCAGCAGATGTTTAGGAGCTTGCGGGTTGAGATCACGAAAAGCCATTATCTCATCGTCTTCAAAAACTACTGATGCAGGGATCGCACCTTGTGCAATTTTGCAAAACAAGCAATTCATAAGCAATCTCATTTTGATTAAAAAAGGCTATTATACATTGCATTGCTTATAATGCGACAGCTTCTCTTTGCCTTTTAATGTGTTTTTTCGCATAATAGCGGCTTTATGTTGTAATTTCGCATTAGAGCCAAGATTATTATTTAAAATAAAGTGATATTGATGAGAGTTGTATGTTCCTATAGAAGGCTTGTGCCTTAAGGGAGAAAGGTTGTTGAGTTTTAAAGGCTTATATACTTAGCGTTTTACATGTATTTTTATTCGATTAAGAGGGGAGAAGAATAAATGAGTTTAATGAGAATTAGTAGTGGTCGTGATTTACCAAGAGAAATTAATGTAATTATTGAAATCCCTATGCATAGCGAACCTGTAAAGTATGAAGTAAATAAAGAATCTGGAGTATTATTCGTTGACCGTTTTTTAACAACCCCCATGTTTTATCCTGTCAATTACGGTTATGTTCCTCATACTTTATCTGAGGATGGGGATCCTGTTGATGTTCTCGTGGTGACTCCTGTTCCTCTTGTTGGTGGCTCGGTTATCCCATGCCGACCAGTTGGTATGTTAAAGATGACTGATGAGTCAGGCATAGATGCTAAAATATTAGCTGTTCCAACGAATAAGCTAACTAAAATTTATGAATCGGTTGAGTCACATGAAGATTTGCCGCAGCATCTATTAAATTCTTTAGAACACTTTTTCAGTCACTATAAAGATTTGGAAGAAGGTAAATGGGTTAAACTGGATGGTTGGGTTGGTCCAGAAGCTGCATTCGAAGAGATTAAGTCTAGCGTAGCTCGTTATAATAAAGAACAAAAATAGATAAATTTCATTCTGTTGAAAAATTTCTGGGCTTGGGAGAAAGGCATAAAGCCTACAACTAAGCCCATTGTTGTACTATCCGAATTGTATCTTTAAGACGTTCAAGGTTGTCCCTCTCTCGCTTTCTTTGAAACCATATGATACTTTATTTCGTGTTATAAAAGCTGAGGAAATTCGGTGACATACCATCTTTCTACATTGTTTATCATACTATTTTTTTTAATTCTGTTGGCGGCGTTTTTTGCAGCCACTGAAATCGGTATGATGTCGATCAATCGTTATAAGCTAAAACATTTAGTCAAGAAAGAGAATAAACAAGCTTCGCGAGTGAATCAAATACTCTCTCGACCTGATCGACTATTGAGTGTTGTTTTAATCGGTAATACTCTGGCTAATATTCTTGCGTCAACAATTGCAACTTTGATTGGCCAGCACATTTATGGTGATGCAGGTATTGCGATAGCCACCGTCATTTTGACGCTGGTGATTTTGGTTTTTGCTGAAATGATACCTAAAACATTTGCAGCAATTTATCCACAACAAGTTGCATTTGTTACCTCATTACCTTTACAAATACTCCAATTGATTTTTGCTCCTTTGGTTTACATCAGCAGTTCTATGTCTAACGGCGTACTACGTTTATTTCGAATCTCAATTGACAAAATACAAAAGGAATTGTTAACGAATGAAGAATTACGCTCAGTGGTGCATGAAGCAGGGGGGCTATTACCAGTCGAGCATAAAAGTATGCTGATTAGTCTTCTGGATTTAGAACAAGCTACTGTAGAAGATATAATGATTCCTAAATCGGATATTGTTGGTATCGATATCGAAGAGCCTTGGTCAGAAATTCTGTATCAATTAGAAACAGCAAAACATACACGCTTGCCATTATACCGTAATTCAATTGATGATCTGGTTGGAATGATTCATGTACGTGATGTGCTAAATCTGGCTATAGAAAATGAGTTAAATCTTGATAGTCTACTGAAAGCAGCCGATAAACCATATTATATTCCTGAGGCTACGTCGCTTAATATTCAAATTTTAAATTTCAGAAAAATGAAGCGACGTAGTTCTTTTGTTGTGGATGAATATGGCGATATTCAGGGTTTAGTGACAATGGAAGATATACTTGAAGAAATAGTAGGCGAGTTTACTACTGATGTGGCTGCTCTAAGTCGAGATATCACCCCGCAAAGCGATGGTTCAGTTATTGTTGATGGAAGTTTAACATTACGTCATCTAAATCGCTTAATGGGTTGGCAATTACCTATGATAGGGCCAAAAACGTTAAGTGGATTAATTGTTGAACATCTTGGTTATATTCCGCCAGCTGATTCCTGCTTGACAATAGAAAACTATCGGATGGAAATATTAAAAGTCGGCGACAACACAATTAAAAGTGTCAAGATGTTCAAAATAAGTAAGAAGCGCAAATAAGTCTATTTTGTATCGCTTTCTTTTAAAGTGGATACGTGTGCGGTAAACATATAACCTCCATTGCGAATGGTTTTGATTAATGCCGGTTTTTTTGCATCCACTTCAATTTTCTGACGTAGTCTACTTATTTGCACATCGATTCTTCGGTCAAATGGATTCAGATCACTATTTTTAGTGATTTGTAACAGGAGCTCCCTATCTAGGATGCGCTGGGGTTGCAGTACAAAAGTAAGTAACAAATCATATTCCCCTGCACTTAATAATAATTCTTCATGGGTCTTATCATGAAATACTTGCCTGGAAGCGGGATAGAGCTTCCAGTTGGAGAAAACTAGAACTTCCTTTTCATGATCAGATTGTGGTTTTGCACGTAAGACACGTCGGTTTATTGCACTGACTCGAGCATGTAGCTCCCTGGGTAATAAGGGCTTTACAATAAAATCATCTGCTCCCGCTTCGAGGACTTTAATGCAGGCATCTTCATCCGGCGTGTCGTTTAAAATCAATAAAGGTACAGGATAATTTGTATAAAATTGGTGAATTGATTGAAGGTCATTTTTTAAAATTGACCAATGAATGAGAATGGCAATAGGTTTCCCTACCCCACTTTGAATGGGTGTAACTAATTGGTTTTGCTGTACAATGTTGATGTTAAATTGTGCAAAATATTTCTTGAGATCCTCACTCACAGGATCGTTATCAATGAATAAAAGATAACTGGGTTGTGGCATTAATTTATTCCCATTTTTTTGAGCAGTATTCGTCATAATTTTGGCAAGATTAGTATCGACTTGCAATTATTTTCGATATTATTCTATGAGTTATTGATATTTATTTGCTGTCTTTCGCGGAACCATGACTATCTTTAATCTTATAACATATAGGTAGGATACAATTTCTCCAGCGAATACAATTATACCAGGACGATGCTTGAGGAGTAGGGATGACTCAAAACAGAAATCAGTTTTCAAGTTGGTTTGTAACAGACAATGATCGAGCAAAAACCTTGGTCAAACACGAACTTAAATTGATGAAAAATGATCTTCATGGATATATAGAAGATTCTTACGAGTTAGAAATGCATCCTAAAGTTGAGTTATTGTGTCGCTCTATAGCAAATAAATATCTAGATTATTTGCAATTATTGGATCAGAAAGCAGTAGCGTATACCCGAAAAAAACTAGAGCGTGAATTATCTTGGTCTGAACGTTTTAATCAGATCACTCTTTTAGAACAAAAATTGGCTTCGTCTCTAGATGTTGAAGAACAAAAAGAGCTTTTATTGCAAATTATCTCTTTATATCAATGTGCTCCATCTATTGAATCTTCAGTGTCTAGTCAGGTTCATCTTCAGTCACAATTAAAACAATTATTTTCCGAGCGAGAATTGAATTTATGGCTGGAAGGATTCGTTGATTTTGTGAATAAAAGTGATAGTGGGCAGTGTGCATGGGTAGCATTTTTTTATGACTGGAATGTTCAACAACAACAAGTTGCATTGGATTTTTTTGCTAATCCTCAATTTGCTGATTTGGTGAATGCAATTTTCCTCTATAAGATACATCCAGATAAATTATTCGCGGATGTAATTCATCCTGAAAAATTAGTTTCGGTGCAGATGCGTCTAGAGATATTGCATTCTTATATCGAATTAATGCAACAAAAACTGTATGAGATTGCTTTACAGAAAGAATTAGAGTTAGGGGTGGACTATTTTTTGCATGATGAAGAGTTACCTCAGGGTATTAGGATTGAAACCAATGAAGTGTTTAGACAAATGATTCAATCAGCAGTAAAAAGCCTAAAACTTAACTCAAATCCAATCTCCGCAAAACGAAATAACGTTGATTACATATCGGATTTGAAGCGCGCTTACAAATTCTGGTTTAACCCGAATCGTTTAATTGATGCGGTGATGGTACTTCAACAAAATATGTTGTCAGGTGTAGTAGAGCAAGAAAAGAATCCAATGCTTTTCCAAGTAAAAATGTTGGCATTATACAATCAGCTTACGACCACCGAATGTTTAGATTTATATGGCTACTTTGCCAACAATGATACGCACAATTTACTGTATACTTTCTTTAATATCACCGGTGGGGGTACTTTTGATTGGTTACCTTTACTTAATGATGACGAAAAAATAGCAGTTCTAGAGGTTTTTGATGCATTGCGCTGTGTTATGGATGCTTTGCGTATCGAATTAGGGAATAGGCATTTTCTCACTGAACCCTATATGTATGATTTAGCGATTTCAAACATAGAAATAAGTTATCGTAATCGAGATGCAGTATTTAGAGTGATGACACTTTATAAGCCCACGCATGTAATCCATGGCAATGCTATTGAGCAGTTATTCCAGTCTGTAGAAGACTAGTTGATTAAGCTAACGCTCTTTCTTTTTCCCTTCTAAAAGGAATGAGCGTAAATGTTTAATGATTAAAGCACCGAGTTTTCGTTCTCTTCCCGATTGTGTCAATGGAATGCCGATCTTTCGTGAAATTTTAGCTTTAAGAGCAGAGATTCCAATAAGTCTTTTCCATGAAAATCCACCACGATTCATTATTCTAACCCTTAGGATAAATGGGTGAGTATACTATTGTTTTACTCGGTTTAGGAGTTCCAAAATTTTTTATTATGCTTTTATTCGTGATCAGTGGATGGGCTATTTATATGCCAATTATAGATGTAACTATCAATGGTATTTATGTGCTTAAGTTGACTTTGCAACGGCTCTTTTGCAAATTGCAATAAATGAAAAATGATATCCTGCTTGGTGCCACCAAAATCCTCTTCAAACCAATCATATAATTTAGAGATGATCAGTTTTCCCTCAATGACGCTTACTCCTCTAAGAGAATTAATGTAATTTGCGGCAGCTTGGTTTAATTGTTCTTCAATAAGTTTACCCTGGTAGACTTTTCTACTTAAATTGGGAGCGCCAATGGTGCCGTTGCTTAGAGCATAATGAGTACGCGGATCATTCCAAATCGCTCTAATAATGCGATTGTTAATGTCGTCTAAGGTTAAAGAAGTATCTTTAACAGTAATGAGGTTTGCACCCCAGGGGCCTATGCTGAATAATCCTGGGGAGATATTAATTTCTTGAATTGTAGTTACTGGGTAATAATTGGCTATAACTTGAACCGTCAAAGCATTGTATAGATTAATCCAATAGGCCAATTGCTCATTACGGTTGTAATTATTAATATCAATTTCAGCCATGTTTTTTAAATAGTCTTTAAGCAAGTTTAAATCTATTTGTGTCATATGAGCATAATCAACTAGGTTGATGTTTTCTTCATTGGTCACAATACGTCGATTAAGGAAATTTTGCCAAAGTTGATGCGAAATAACTTCCTTTGATAGCGGGCTATTTACCTCCCATTTGGGCCATAAACTTTTATAAAAAGAGGCATTGGCCAGTCCGGAAATGAGAAGCATTAATATGAAAATGTATTTATTGCGGTACACTGTTTTAAACATGAATTATTGCTCTATTGCGAAGGGCGTTCCCTATAGTATTTCCATCCAAAAACTCTAATTCTCCTCCAGAGGGAATTCCATGCGCTAATTGAGTAATGTTTATTGATAAATCACGCAAAAGCTGGTGGATAAAATGAATGGTAGTTTGTCCTTCTACGCTGGGGCTTAACGCTAAAATAACTTCTTTAATTTCTTCTTGAATGATGAGATTTTTTAGTCGGGGTAACCCTATATCTTCTGGGCCTAAGCCATCAAGCGGAGATATTTTTCCCATGAGAACAAAATACTTACCTTGAAAAGCATTGCTTTGTTCTATAGCAGATACATCAGCTGGACTTTCCACAACACAAAGCAAGGAAGAATCCCGATTTGGATTTTGGCAAAGGGTACAAATTTTTTGTTCTGTATAGTTAGCACAACGCTCACAATGGTGAATGTTATTCATTGCTTGCTCAAGACATGATGCAAGGTTTAATCCTCTCTGTCTTTGATGCTGAAGCAAGTGAAACACCATGCGTTGTGCTGATTTTGGACCTACGCCTGGTAGACAGCGGAGCGCTTCTACCAGGCGGTTTAGCATATCCATCGTTAGGATTATTCCTTATCACCCTTGTCGCCGCCCATTAAATCAGTTGGAATATTTAGACCAGCTGTTAATTGACTGATTTTTTCCTTAGATGCTTTTTCAATTTTCCGTACAGCATCATTGATTGCTGCAGCAACTAAGTCTTCCAACATTTCTACATCTTCTTCCATCATAGTAGGTTTGATTTTAACTTCAGTGGCATCATGTCGGCCATTCATTTTAATAACTACCATGCCACCACCAGCTTCACCTGTAACAACTAATTGACTTAATTGTTGTTGCGCTTCTTGCATACGTTGTTGCATTTTTTGCGCTTCTTTCATCAGGTTGCCAAGATTTTGATTCATATCCATTATTAAGGCCTCATATGTTTAGATTTAAATTCGATATATTATAAGTCATCTTTCAGCGGGACAATAGAATTTTTGACCAATTCTGCTGAAAATTCTTGCTGAAGTTGTTGGAACATAGGATCATTTTTTAATGCAGCTTCTGCTTTCAGTTGTTTCTGTTGAGTTGCCTGCTCTTTTTGCTGTGCAGGAGAGGATTGAACTGATTCATCACTGTTTAAAATAATTTTTACTTGATTTTGGTAATATTGGCTCAGTGCTGTTTCAATGCGCGAGAGTATCGTTGGTGTAAACAGAGATTGATGTCCTTTGGCCACACGTAAAGTTACCTCTCGTCCATCTTTAGCGACTAATTCAGCATTTTCTGCTGCATTGAGTGCTAAACCAGTGAGCTTTAGGTGCGGGATAATACTCGCCCAATCGTTTGCTTCTTGATGAGTAACCTGCGGTTGTTCTTCTTTTACTTGGTTATCTAGATTTGCTGGAAGATTCGATAAATCCTGAGATTGTTGTTCTGAAACCTTCTCCGGAATCTCTTGTAGCAAAAGAGGTGGTTGTTGCTGCTCAGAGGGTAACAATGTTTTATAAGGTGCTAAAGGAGGGCGGGCTTCTTTAAGGGCAGGTCTAAACGTTAGCATACGCAACAGGGTCATATTAAAGCCGATGATTAACGTAGGAGCAAGATGAATTTCCTCGCGCCCTTTAAGACCAATTTGATAAAAAAGTTGAGTGTCTTCGGCTGAAATGTGTTGCGCTAGAGTCCTGATTTGTGATGAAGGACTAATTAGAGGATTATTGTCTCCAATGACTTGATATACAGCTATTTGATGAAGATAGTTAAGTAATTCATCTAATACATACTGAAAATGTCCGCCTTCAATTGAAATCCATTGACTAATTTTTAATACAGCAGCTGCATTTTGTTCTGCTAAGGCATCTATTAATTGCAGGGCATAATCTTGTTGGGTATAACCCAGGATCATTTTGACATCATTTGCACATAATTGGGTATCACAACCAGTAATAGCTTGATCCAAAAGACTTAATGCATCGCGCATGCTGCCGCGCGCAGCTTTAGCTAATATATCAACAGCCTCAATTTCAAAACCTAGTTGTTCTTCTTTAAGAATCAGCTGCAAATGCTGACTGATTAACTCTGTCGCCAAATGCTTCAGATTAAATTGTAGGCAACGAGATAAGACAGTTACAGGAAGCTTTTGTGGATCTGTTGTAGCTAAAATAAATTTGACATGTTCCGGGGGCTCTTCCAGCGTTTTGAGCAGCGCATTGAAACTATGCTGCGAGAGCATATGAACTTCATCAATTAAATAGATTTTAAAACGACCTATAGCGGGTGCATATTGGACGTTATCTAATACATCACGGGTATCCTCAACTCGAGTTTTAGATGCACCATCAATTTCGATTAAGTCGATAAATCGTCCCTGTTCTATTGCATTACAAATAGTGCACTGCAAACAGGGTTCTGAACTAATGCCTTTCTCACAATTTAAAGACTTGGCTAAAATTCGAGCAATACTGGTCTTTCCTACACCGCGAGTGCCGGTAAATAGATAGGCATGGTGTAATCGCTGTTGATTCAGCGCATTTATCAATGCCTTATTGATATGGTCTTGGCCAACCAGTTGGGAAAATGTGCGTGGTCGCCATTTACGGGCAAGTGCCAGATAGCTCATACATGTTTTCACGAGTTGGGCGGCAGCTCTAAGAGCCACACTCCGGCGCTCGAATCAATCGCTACCGCTGCTCCCTTCCGGGCCTGACGGGGTTCACGATCTATCGCCGCGAAGGGACCAATAGAGCCACCATAGTTGAATCGCGAAGATTAACAAAAAAAAGGAGGATTAGCCAGACTTGGCAAAAAATAATTTATTAAAAATGTATGTATTAGGGATACCTAGAGGAGTCATAAGAATAATATCTTAATTAAAGAATCCGGTGTTCTCTGCGAAATGTGAAACCAAATAGTTTTATGCAAGCCGCTTTGGGTATGTTTTAGACTGTTCAAATTCACTATCTTCTTTTAATGGTATTTTCTCACGTTCTCTTTGTAATTCACGGCCTCTTTTCAGTTCAGGCCTATAATCATCAACAGAGGGGGCGTCACTTATGTCGCTAAGAACTTTTGCTGATGCACCATTAGGATTGCGTTTTGCTTGATCTTTAAGTCGCTGAACAGCGGTCTCATAATCTGGGTTATCATCAAAAAAATGATGTGCATTAAGAGAAAGAAAACTAGTTTTTTCTTTAGATAACTTTATTAATTGTTCAACTTTAGCAAAATCATCATATCTGATTAGTGCTTCACGAAAATCGGCAGGAGCTTAAGGTAGGGCTCAATATTCCATTTTTGCCCTCAGTAACTTATCCTAATTCAATTAATGAAGATTTAGTTCGTTCGCCATAACCTGCTTTTCTACCATAACTATGTTTAATAATATCATCTAGAGAATTTATAGAGTCCTCTGTCCAGGTTTTAATTCGAGTCAAATAGAGTGTACAAGCTTGGTGTGAGGAATGGGAAGAAATTAAAAAGTATTAACGCTGTAAATCAAATTATGAGTTCTCATTGATAATAAATACTAATTTATCACTCATTAATATATATTCCTCTCTCGAACGGAACTAGAACACCTGGTATTTTTTTTAAAAAAAATGAAAAAAGTGTTTGACACTGAGGGTGAAATCAGTAGAATACGCAGCACGCCTTCGGGGCAGGTTCATTAAGAAGAGAGAAGACAAACTGTGTGGGCACTTTGAATAACCTTTGAGTGCTTAGAAGTATAAAGAAGTAAAGAAGCTGGTTTTAAACTAGCACAGGAATTGAACTGAAGAGTTTGATCCTGGCTCAGATTGAACGCT
>NZ_CDRUHA020000081.1:0-3286 GCF_977063405.2 Legionella stuttgartensis | reverse complement strand
TGTTGACAGGGGTATAAAACCGCGGAAATATGGCGCAGGCTTAAATTGATCAAAGTACGCGCAAAGTACACACTTTGATCTGACATTTACCTTAAAGCTAAAATGGGGGCTCCTCTCTAAAGATATCAGCCATCGAAGCATAAAATTCAGATTCAACTTTTTTATGGTGCTGTTGTATCTGAGCATGGTAAATACATTCTAAGGTACGGGTAAGATCACCAAGGAAGCTCACGAGTTTATATGCTGCTTCATCCGACATGGATTCTGGTAATAAAGCATCTAAAAAGATGTCACGCATGATGAGGCGCCTCCTCTACTATAGATTTCTTCTTCCTCGCTCGTTCCGCTGATTTTTTTGCACTATTGTCCTTCCATTCTTTAAGCCGGAAGGATTCCGCTTCGATATTCACGATTTCTGAGTGGTGAACGAGCCTGTCGATAATGGATACGACGCAAGTCGCATTGGGAAAGATATCACTCCATTCATTAAATTGCTTGTTGGTGGTGATAAGCGTTGATTTTTCTTCATACCGTCGGGATATGATTTCAAACAACAAATCCGCATGACGATTGGAGTAGGACAGATAACCGACTTCGTCGATGACAAGCAGCGCAGGGTGTACATAATGTTTGATGCGGCGGCGCAAGGCACTGTCACTGTCTATAGCTGCCAGTTCATTGAGCATTCCTGCGGCAGTAGTAAACAATGCGGTATGACCTTTCAGGATGGCTTGATAGGCGATGTTACGAGCTATCGTTGTTTTACCCACGGCATTAGGCCCGCATAAAATGATATTGGTCGCGTCCTTCATAAAACGTACCTGCATCCACTCTTCAATAATGTCTCGGTCACAACGTTTGGGCCAGCCCCAATCAAAGTCAGCTAATGGCTTGAAGCGTCCAATACGTGCACTGCGCAGACGACTATCCAGGCTTTTTTGAGCGCGATATGCTTCCTCCCAACTGATAAGTTGCTCCAGCCATGGTGCATCATGCACCTCATCCCAGTGATTGATGAGGCCATAAAGCTTAAGTGCCTTTGCACGTTGTAATAATAAATTAAGCATCATGAGACTCCTCTTCGGTCTTGGTTTGATTCAACACCTCGTAATCACTTAATTTATGAGGTTTTACGATAAGTTCATTGATGTGTTTGTTGTCCGATACCTGCAAAACGATACGTGGTGGTTGATGTCGTTCCTCTTGCCGTCGCTGTAAACTAAGCCGTACTGCATTAGGATGAGGAACGCCACGACCTAATGCATCAGCCATCGCCTCATCAAGCTCACTTGCTCCATAATCATCCAATAAAGACAGCAGTTGATTGGTCGTTGAGCCCAGTGGATAACCATGCAGAGCCGCTGCATCCAAAAAAGAACGCGCACAATCCACTGCATAAGTTAATCGGCTTTGACCACGATGCAGGCGCGCTTGCTTCTTGCGCTCAATAAGTTGTTCTATGTGCTCTGCACATTCAATTTGTTGCGCCTTATCATAACTGCGAGGATGTTTGGCGAGCACGGTTGTACCATCCAGAATAGTCACCGTATCCAGTGTGGCCCGAAGCGTTAATGTGGTTCGCACGTACTCATGCGGAACAGAATAATCATTCAGGTCAAATCGGGCATAAGGGGTTTTGCCAATAGGCACACATACGGTTTCATCCACCGGGAACGAATTATCAGGACAGGCGATTAATCGCGGCTGCTCCTCTTGAAACGCCTCCAAAACAGTTAGGCTCTTGTCCTCGGGGCAAGGTCTATTGGCCGCTTGTGTTGTACACCAGTGAGACGCTTGGGCATTTAAATCATCCAAGTCACGATACTTGCGTGCTGCAAAGAAGTTATCACGCACATACCGGATGGCCCGTTCTACCCGTCCTTTTTCATTGCCCCGATACACAGCACAAGGTCTTGGCTCAAAACGGTAGTGGGCTGCGAACGTCAGCAGAGTCGGGTTAAAGCGAATTGCATCGCCCTGACGTTCCAATACCGCACTCTTGAGGTTGTCATATAACAGGACACGGGGCACGCCACCAAAAGCCTGAAAGGCTTGTTCATGGCCACGTAAAAAATTTTCTGTGCGTTGATTCAGGTAAAAATGCAAATAAATGTTCCGAGAGTAACTTAAGACCATAACAAAGGCCACCAAGGGGCGTTTTGCTTTCCCAATCGTGATATGCCCAAAGTGCCCCCAATCCACTTGAGCTTGCTCACCTGGCAAAGTTCTTAATCTTAAGTAGGCTTCTGCGGCCGGGCGTGGTCGATAGCACGAGATAAGATGGCGAAAATGGTCAATCCCACCGGGATAACCGCGCTCTTGTACCATAGCAAACAGACGACTTGCGGTCAGTGTCGGATAACGTTGTAACGTCTCCAACACAAAGGGCAAATAGGGATCCATCATCGAAGGTTGCACCAGGATTTTCTTTTTAGGAATGCCTGCTTCGGATAAGACACGCTTTATCGTACTGTGATGCACGCCTAACTGAGATGAAATGGTTCCCACACGCCATTGTTCCACGTGGTAATAGCGTAATATATTGGCTTGCAATTCCTCTGAAATGCTCATTGTTATGCTCCTCTTTAAGATAATCATCAGGGAGGCCTCGAACAAGACACCAAAGCAGATGCTTTTTTAGGTATTCCATAACGTAAAAACCGGGAACGCAACAAAGCAGAGACCGGAGTAGCGCATAAACAACACATTATTGAATCCTTTAACTGTTGTTTATCCATCTTGATTGGCTTGTTTTTGACCGCGTGCAGTAAATCATTCGAAGCCGTTTCATGGGAACCCTGATGCGTCATTTTATTTTTAACACCCCGCTTTCGTTGCATATAACGACGTTGTCGTAATGCATGATTTAATCGACCTTTCATGCTGCGTTGGTAGCGAATCCCCGCGTCACGCAAGGACTTCTTTCGTGCAGCAAGGGAACAGACGGAGCTACAGTAACTATTTCCTCTGTCGCAATAGGTGCAGATAACAACGTGTTCGAAGCACAGGGCACATAGAAACAATCGTGGTGTCAGTTCCATAGCATTCCTTTGCTAACGAAACCTGACATTTATGGGTACAGGTGATATGCTTTAATCAAGGGACTGGGGCATTTGCTATCGTCGCGACCTTCAAATCATGAGCGATAGCACTTGGGTTTCATTAGTCCCTTTATTTTAGATGAGTTTTCTGTCTTGGTCTTTTTGTAAACTTCTTGGGGTATTTTCTGGTGAAACTTTATTGATGGCCTGCGCCATTTACTAGCGGGTTATTAGCACTGTCTACA
>NZ_CDRUHA020000080.1:0-4395 GCF_977063405.2 Legionella stuttgartensis | reverse complement strand
AAGAGAAAGGTTTTTCTCAAGAGGGTTTTGCCAATTTCATCGAAATGAATCGGGGTTACTACGGGACTGTGGAACGTGGCGAAGCCAATATAACCATTTTAAATCTTCTAAAAATTCTTAAAGGATTGAATGTCACACCCAATGAGTTAATCCCACCTGCAACATATGTGAGTTTGAAGAAGAAAATCACTAAAAACTCAGCCAAACCATCATGCCTGAAATTGAAAGATTAATCATAAATAACGGTATAATTTCCAAGCCCATATCTACCATTATGACTATTAATATAATATGAACACATTTTTAGCTTATAATTGTTTCAATTTGCGCCTTGTTATCCAATCCATTCTCGCTTGAAATAGATTAATCAATTCTAATGATGCACTAAGTCCTTATTTAACAAACAGTGCTATATTATAAAAAAGAATTTATAAAATAAGGTGGGTTGTTTTTATCTTGATTCAGCTATCACTTTATTTCATTGCAAGGAGCATTGATATGCCAAAGCAGAAACTTTTTAAAGCAGTTATTGGGGTAATGACCTTATTAAGCGCGATGCTTTTCTTGGTCTCTTGCGCCCCATCAACAACGACCAATAATTCACACAATGTTTCTCATACTTATGAAGGGCACAACACGGGAGGAATAGGTTGGCATTAATAGGAACAGGTATGTTTTTGCTTTTCATACCCAGTTCATGTAGTGCTATAGTAAGATGTTCAGTCCAAATAATTCATTGAAAAAATAATAAGGAGATTTCATTATGTTAAAACGGAATGTATTCATTTTATTGGCTGCTTGCAGTTTGGTTGCCACGCCACTCTTTGCAGAAGAAATGTCTTCTGGTTCTCAAATGAATAACATGGGAATGCAAAACACGAATCAGCAGTCAACCCAACTCCAAGAAGAAATGAAACAAATGCAAGAAGCACTAAAACAAATGCAACAGATGCATGATAAGCTGATGAATGCTAAAACAACAGAAGAAAAGGCATCCTTGATGCAGACACAAATGCCCATGATGGAGGAAGGCATGCATACGATGCAAAAAGGCATGAAGATGATGAAAAGTATGCCCGATGACACAGCAAAACAACCCGAAACGATGGAACAGCGCATGAAAATGATGCAAATGATGATGCACATGATGCAGATGATGATGGACAATAAAATGATGGGATGCCCCATGATGAAAAACCAATAAATTCTGCAAGAGGATTCCATAGGATAGTTGAGTCAAATTACCGGGGCTTTTATTGACCTTTCTTAAGAGCCCTATCGTTAAGAATAAGACTGGAAGATAATGGATAACAACACGGCTGTTGCTCAAAGTCATGGAACGCCAATTGGCAGGATAATCGAAATCAATGGTCCTGTAGTCAGGATAAATTGTGATGTTTTACCTCCTTTACATCAATCCCTTAAAACCCACACGGACAATGATGAATACATTTTAGAAGTGTGTCAACACCTTGATGAGCATCATGTGAGAGCCATCACGCTCCACCGTGCCTCAGGATTGCAAAGGGGTTTAATAGTCTATGATCAAGGCACTTCATTACAAATTCCCGTTTCAAAAGAGTGCCTGGGCCGCCTTTTAAATATTTTTGGTGAGCCGTTAGACGGTGCCCCGCCATTAGAAACCAATGAATATCGTGATGTTCTAGCCAAATCCGAACCACTTCAAATGACGAGTACTCAAGAAACCATTCTTGAGACAGGAATTAAGGTCATTGATTTACTTTGTCCCTTCGTCAGGGGCTCTAAAACAGGATTGTTTGGTGGTGCTGGAGTTGGAAAAACCGTCCTCCTGATGGAGTTGATGCATGCCATTATTCAATTACATCAAGGAACCTCCGTCTTTGCTGGTGTAGGGGAGCGCATTCGGGAAGGACATGAATTGTGGCATGAGATGAAATCCGCAGGCGTCATGGATAAAACCCTCATGGTGTTTGGTCAAATGGATGAATCGCCAGGGGTGCGTTTTCGCACAGGACTATCGGCATTAACTTATGCCGAATATTTGCGTGATACGTTGGAGCATGAGGTTCTTTTTCTTGTGGATAATATTTATCGTTTTGTGCAAGCCGGCAGTGAAATTTCGGGATTACTTGGCCGAATGCCGGCAAGTGTCGGTTATCAACCCACCTTAATGACTGAAATAGCGGAACTTGAAGAGCGCATAGCGTCAACTGCTAAAGGAGCAGTGACTTCGGTACAAGCGGTTTATGTTCCAGCCGATGATATGAGCGATCCGGCGGTGACTGGGATTATTACTCATTTGGATTCCATTATCGTACTCTCTCGCTCACAAGCAGGCAAAGGCATTTATCCTGCCGTGGATCCCTTAGCTTCCAAGAGTCAATTTATGGATAAAATCATACTTGGGGAACGACATTATTCCATAGCACAAGCCGTACGAGAACACCTGGAACGTTATCATGAGTTAGAAGACATGATCTCTATGATGGGAATTGATGAGCTTTCTCCTAAAGACCGTGCTATCGTGTTAAGAGCACGCAAACTGCAACGCTACCTTAGCCAACCCTTTCATGTCACAAAGCGTCAAACAGGAATGGAAGGGAAATCGGTTTCATTAGAACACACATTAACCGATTGCGAATCATTCCTAAGTGGCGATTACGATGGGTTTGCAGAAGAAGAGTGTTACATGATAGGTGCCATGAATAAAGGGAGATAACGACTGACATGGAGCTTTTTACCATCCATCTTAAGAGTGCCACACAATATGAAATAATGGATAAAGTGGTGAGTTTTGTTGGCGAAGACCACTCGGGACAATTTGGGATTTTAGCTCATCATGGTCGGATGATGACCTGCTTAAAATTTGGTTTGGCCTGGTTTCGTGATGAAAATCAAGAGACGGAATACTTAGCATTGCCAGGTGCCGTGGTTTATTTCATTGAAAATCAATTGCATATCGCAACAAGACATTATGTACGCCATAAAGAGTACCAAGCCATTCAAATGGCCATAGAGGCAGAATTACATTGGGAAGAAGACAACCTAGTGCGCACTAAAGAAAGCTTACATCGTTTGGATGAAGAAATGTTAAAGCGTTTATGGGAATTAAAACGGCAGAACACCCATGGAATTTAAAAATTCAAACAAGGAACTGGAACAACAAGTGAAACGGAAAGTCCGCAAAATCAATGAAGCCAAAAAAGAAAAATCGACTTTATTAGCTCAAACGGTTTACCTGGGTACTTTAGGCTTTGTTTTTGTATTACCCATCATTGCAGGAGCCTATCTTGGGGTTTGGCTTGATGAACAAATAAAAGGGTACTCCATCAGTTGGACCATCAATTTAATCATCCTTGGTGTGATTATTGGCGCCATTAACGTGTATCTTTTAATTAAGGATTAACTGTGGGAGAAGAAGGATTCTTAGCGCATTTTACCTTTTCAATCGGTGTGCTACCCATCACACAAAGCGTCTTGACCACGTGGTTCATTATGATGATCTTATTCCTTTTGGCATGGGGTTCCACGCGACAACATGCGTTATTACAACCAAGCACTTACCAAGTCATTTGGGAGGGCATTTTGAGTACCATGCAGGATGCGATGAACGAAGTAGTGCCTTACCACGTTGAGCTCATCTTTCCATTTGTAGCCACCTTGTGGATTTTTATCCTGGTTTCCAATTTAATTGGTGTTATTCCGGGATTTTATTCACCAACGGCTGATTTATCGGTGACGGCATCCCTTGCGATAATGACTTTTTTATCGGTACACTGGTTTGGAATTCGTGCCGAGGGGTGGCGAGAGTATTTGAAACATTATATTAAGCCAACTCCTTTTTTGTTGCCTTTTCATTTAATCAGCGAAATCTCTCGAACCTTAGCATTGGCTGTCCGCTTGTTTGGTAATATCATGAGCTTGCAATTAACCGCCCTGATTGTCCTCATGATTGCCGGATTTTTAGCCCCTATTCCAATACTCATTTTACATATTATTGAAGCCATTATCCAAGCGTATATTTTTGGCATGCTGGCTTTAATTTACATTGCTGGGGGCATTCAAGCCCATGAGCTTAAAAGCCAAGGAGAATCGTTATGAATGACATGAGTTGGTTTAGTTTGGCATCAACCGTTATTGCCGCAATCGCCATTGCCATAGGAACCATAGGGCCGGCTATAGCTATGGGGCGCGCGATTAGTCACGCCCTGGATGCGTTGGCAAGGCAACCTGAAGCCGAAAAATCCATCACCAGAACATTATTTATTGGTTTGGCCATGATCGAATCGTTAGCCATTTATTGTTTGGTGATTGTTTTGATTATCCTCTTTAGAAATCCATTATTGTCTTATTTTGTAACGCAACAGGGATAAAACCAATGGAACTCTCTTGGACCACTTTTTCATTAGAACT